>JAHEAZ010000011.1 GCA_024642505.1 Gammaproteobacteria bacterium | reverse complement strand
GTGTGCCGCGCGCCAGGTCGGTCAGCGTCGTGGACAAGCCGATGAACTCCGGCGCCCGCTGGCCATCGACGAAGACGTTCAGTTTGTCGCCCGGACGCAGATCCCTGTCGAGGCTCAGCTGCACGCTCACTGCGACATCGCCCCCATAGAAGACCTGGTCCGCCGTCGGACTGGTGATCTGCAACGATCCGTAGGCGGCGCCCGCCGGTTCGTCCTGCGTATCCGGTTGGTACAGGTCCGGCGGCTCGCCATCGTCCCGGGAAGCGCCCAGGCCCGGCAGAAGCACAAGCTCCGCATCCGGCGAGCCCGGCTGATCCGCGTACTGAACGATGCCGTCCTTGTCCACCCACCTGTATATCTCCTGGGGCTGTGCCACCAGGGAAACGAGCAGCCCGGCCATCAGGAGTACTGTGCGCATGGCGACAGCATATCCCTGACAGCGCAGCCTGACAAAAACGGGGACGCCGTCCTGTGAACGCCGTCCCCGCCGCCATCCCCGGAGACGGCTTCAGAGGCTGTAGTACATGTCGAATTCCACTGGATGGGTCGACATCCGGTAGCGCGTCATCTCCTGCTGCTTGAGACCGATATAAGCGTCGATCAGGTCATCAGTGAATACGCCACCCTTGGTCAGGAAGGCGCGCCCGGCATCGAGGTGCCTGAGAGCCTCGTCGAGCGAGTAGCAGACCTCGGGAATGTTCTTCGCCTCTTCGGGCGGCAGGTCATACAGGTCCTTGTCGGCCGCGTCGCCCGGATTGATCTTGTTCTGGATACCGTCCAGGCCGGCCATCATCAGCGCCGCGAAGGCAAAGTACGGATTTGCAGTCGAGTCCGGGAAGCGCGTCTCGATCCTGCGGCCCTTGGGGTTCGATACCCAGGGAATGCGGATTGAGGCCGAGCGGTTGCGGGCTGAGTAGGCCAGCATGACCGGCGCTTCGAAGCCGGGCACCAGGCGCTTGTAGCTGTTGGTGCTCGGGTTCGTGAACGCGTTAAGCACCTTGGCGTGCTTGATAATGCCGCCGATGTAGTACAGGCAGGTTTCGGACAGGCCGGCATACTTGTCGCCCGCGAAGATGTTCTTGCCGTCCTTCTGCAGCGACTGGTGCACGTGCATGCCGCTGCCGTTGTCGCCTACGATCGGCTTCGGCATGAAGGTCAGCGTCTTGCCGTAACCGTGCGCGACGTTCCACAGCGCGTACTTCAGCAGCTGCACTTCGTCGGCCTTCTTCATCAGGGTATTGGCGGCGACGTTGATTTCACCCTGGCCGCCGGTCGCCACCTCGTGGTGGTGTACCTCGACCTTCAGGCCCAGCTCCTCGCAGGCCTGGCACATGGCGGTGCGCAAGTCCTGGAAGCGATCCATGGGAGGAACCGGGAAATAGCCGCCCTTCACGCCGGGACGATGACCGAGGTTGCCGCCCTCGTACTGCACGCCCGAGTTCCAGGCACCCTGCACGGAATCTACGTTGTAGCTGCAACCGTTCATCTCGTTGGTCCAGCGGACGCTGTCGAAGATGAAGAATTCGTTTTCCGGCCCGAACAGCGCCGAATCGGCAATGCCAGTCGACTGCAGGTAGGCCTCGGCGCGGCGCGCCAGTGAGCGCGGGTCGCGGGAATAACCCTGCATGGTCAGCGGCTCGACGACGTCACAGCGCAGTAGCACCGTGGTCTCTTCGTAGAAGGGGTCGAGCATCGCCGTGGCCGGATCCGGCATCAATATCATGTCGGACTCGTTGATGCCCTTCCAGCCGGCGATCGACGACCCGTCGAACATCTTGCCGTCGGCAAAAAAATCTTCATCCACGAGCCGCGTCGGAATCGTGACGTGCTGTTCCTTGCCGCGGGTGTCGGTGAAACGAAGGTCGCAGTAACCGACCTCCTTGTCCTTGATCAACTTGAGAACGTCATCGGGCGTCATGGTCAGTCTCCGGGTAGGTGGCGTATCCAAGCACTGCGGCTGTTCCGGCTCGCCACGCCGCGGCCGCGACCGGTCTTGGGGCCGGTACCAAATTGGTGCAGGAACCGTGCCATGACAACAGTACTTTGTGCATCAGTGACTTATGAACCCAAATGCCGACCAAGCTTGGGCGCTTGCTCTATTATAGAGCGCATCGGGGCTTGTTTGCACCATGTTGGTGCTTGATTCAGCCGGGGAACGTCTCTCGTCCGTCTGACTACCTGCCGGAGCCGTTGTTTTGCAGTGCGTCGGAGGCTTGGCGGACTCGCTTATACTCGCGGCCGATCAAGGATCAATCGATGCGGGTTCGCATGCCACCCAGACAGAAGCTCGGCACCCCTCCGGCCACCTTCCAGGAACTGGTCTTCGCGCTGAAGAAATACTGGTCGGAGCAGGGTTGCGTGCTTCTCGAACCCTATGACATGGAAATGGGCGCCGGCACCTTTCACCCCGCGACCTTCCTTCGCGCAGTCGGGCCGGAGCCGTGGAGCGCCGCTTACGTACAGCCAAGCCGTCGCCCGACCGACGGTCGCTACGGCGAAAACCCGTTCCGGCTGCAGCACTACTATCAGTTCCAGGTGGTCATCAAACCGTCCCCCGCAGACATCGTCGACAGATACCTTGGATCATTGCGCGCGCTAGGCTTCGACCCGCTGACGCACGACATCCGCCTGGTCGAGGACAACTGGGAGTCACCCACGCTGGGTGCCTGGGGGCTCGGCTGGGAAATCTGGCTCAATGGCATGGAAATCACGCAGTTCACCTACTTCCAGCAGGTCGGCGGGCTGGACTGCAGGCCGGTGATGGGCGAAATCACCTACGGTCTCGAGCGCCTGGCCATGTACCTGCAGGGTGTCGAGAGTATCTTCGACCTGACCTGGACTGACGGGCCGTTGGGGCGCGTGACCTACGGCGACGTCTATCACCAGAACGAGGTCGAACAGTCAAAGTACAACTTCGAGCTCGCCGACGTCGCCGAGTTGTTCCGGCAGTTCGACGCCCACGAACTGGCCTGCCAGCACTTGCTGGAGGCCGGCCTGGCGCTGCCGGCCTACGAGCAGATGCTGAAGTGCTCACACACTTTCAATCTACTCGATGCCCGTCGTGCCATTTCCGTAACCGAGCGGCAGCGATACATCCTGCGCGTGCGCGCGCTGGCGCGCGCGGTGGCGGAAGCCTACTACTGCAGTCGTGAGTCGCTCGGGTTTCCGATGCTTGGGGGGCCGTCCCCGCCGGGAACCGTGTCCGGTCCGGGCGCGGACTCGCAGGAGTCTGGCCGATGAGGAAGCGCGATTTCCTGGTCGAGATCGGCACCGAGGAGTTGCCGCCCAAGTCGCTGCCCGGCCTGTCCCAAGCGTTCGCCGACGGCATCGCAGCCGGCCTGGATTCCGCCGGACTTGCGCATGGTGAAATCGTCGCCTTCGCGACGCCCCGGCGCCTCGCTGTGCGGGTGTTCCGGCTTGCCGAGCGCCAGCCGGACCAGCAGATTCGCCGCAAGGGTCCGCCGGTGACCGCCGCCTTTGATGCGAACGGCGAACCGACGCGTGCCGCAACCGCGTTTGCGGCTTCCTGCGGTGCAGACCTCGTCGACCTCGGTCGAGTCGAGGAAACCAAGGGGGCCTTCCTGTTCTTCACCGGCCTGCGCGTCGGCGAGGATACGGCAACGCTTCTGCCTGGCATCGTGCAGGAGTCCCTCGACCAGCTGCCGATCGCGAAGCGCATGCGGTGGGGCGATGGCACCGCCGAGTTCGTCCGGCCGGTACACTGGGTGGTGATGCTGTTGGGCAATGCCGTCGTCCCCTGCTCCTTGTTCGACATCGCCGCGGGCAACAGCACCCGCGGACACCGCTTTCATTCGAACCGGCCCATCACGGTCTCGCCCGCGACTTACGAACGCAGGCTCGCGTCGTCGGGCCATGTCGTGGCGTCCTTCGCTGCAAGGCGCGAGCGGATACGCCGCGGCGTTGGCGAGCTTGCCACCTCACTCGGTGGCGTGGCGTTGATGGACAGCGCGCTGCTTGACGAGGTAACCGCGCTGGTCGAGTGGCCGGTCCCCATCGCCGGTCGTTTCGAGGACCGCTTCCTCGAGCTGCCGCCGGAGGTGGTGATCGCTACGGTGCAGGAACACCAACGCTATTTTCCGGTTCGCGATGCGGACGGCCGGCTCACGCCGTGGTTCATTACCGTGTCCAACATCGATAGCAGCGCCCCGGCCCAGGTTCGCACCGGTAACGAACGCGTCGTGCGGCCGCGGCTGGCAGACGCCGCCTTCTTCTGGGATACCGACCGCAAGCAGCCACTTGCGGCCCGCCGCAAGGCGCTTGGGAGCGTGACCTTCCAGAAGCAGCTCGGCTCGGTGCTCGCCAAGAGCGAGCGTGTCGCGGAGCTCGCTGAACGGATCGCGGAGGTCTCCGGAGCAGACCCGGCCCTGGCGCGCCGTGCCGCGGATCTGGCCAAGTGCGATCTGATGACGGCGATGGTCGGCGAGTTTCCGGAACTGCAGGGACTCATGGGCCGCTACTACGCGACGAACGATGGAGAGCATCCGGAAGTCGCGGCCGCCCTCGAGGAGCAGTATTGGCCGCGCTTCGCCGGCGATCGGCTGCCCGAGACCAGCGCCGGTACGGCACTGGCCGTGGCGGACAAGCTCGATACCATCGTCGGTGTTTTCGCCGCCGGCCAGAAACCCACGGGCGCGAGGGACCCCTTCGGCCTCAGGCGTGCCGCCCTGGGCGTACTACGCATGGTGGTCGAGAAGCGTATCGACATCGACCTGCAAACGCTCATCGACACCGCGCTCGTAGCTGTGCGAGCTGACATACGGGCGGCAGCCATCGAGCGGGCACCACCGAAGGACGTCAATACGGTGATGGCGACCGGCAGCTTTGCCAAGCTCGAGGAAGCCGATCCGGTCGCGGCTGAGATCTATGAGTACATCATGGAGCGGTTGCGCGCCTATTATGTCGACGGCGACCGCGGTGTGACCACCGAGATGTTTGACGCCGTCCTCGCCAGGCGCCCCGCTTCTCCGCTCGATTTCGACGCGCGCCTCCGGGCCCTGACGGATTTTCTGTCCCTGCCCGACGCCGCCAGCCTTGCCGCGGCGAACAAGCGCATCGCCAACATCCTGCGCAAGGCGGAACAGGACATTCCAGCGCGCGTCGATCCGTCACTGCTGCAGCACACGGCGGAACGCAGGCTCGCCTCCGAACTGGAGGGCTTGCGCGAGAGTGTCGAGTCGCTGCTGGCCGAGCGGCGCTACGAGGGGGCGCTGCGCCAGCTCGCCACCCTGCGTCCTCACGTGGACGCCTTCTTCGACGGCGTAATGGTGATGGCGGATAATCCGGCTGTGCGGGCCAACCGGCTTGCGCTGCTGGCTGCGCTGGCGCGCCTGTTTACTGAGACCGCCGATCTGTCGCGGCTACCTGGCTGATTCCGCGGGAAACGCGGCGCCATCATGCAGTGGCTGAAGTCCTTCGTCTGCACCACGCTCCTGTTCGCAGATACCTTTCTGTTTGCTTTGCTGGTCATCCTCTCCAGGCCGTTCGGACTAAACGCGTCACATGCCAGCGCGCGCGCCTGGGCGCGTACCAACATGTGGCTGCTCGGGGCGATATGCGGGTTGCACTATACCGTCGAGGGCGTGGAGAACATCCCGCGCGAGGGCGCCCATATTTCCTACTGGAAGCACTCGTCGACCTGGGAGACGATGGCGCAGACGCTGATCTTCCCGCCCCAGTCGTGGGTGCTGAAGCAGGAGATCATGTGGATTCCGCTGATCGGCTGGGGCACGGCCTGCATGCGTCCCATCGCCATCAACCGCTCGGCCGGCCACCGGGCAGTAACCCAGGTGGTCGAACAGGGCAAGCAACGCCTCGCCCAGGGCCTTTGGATCCTGCTGTTCCCGGAGGGAACACGCGTGTTGCCAGGACAGACCCGAAAGTACGGGTTGTCGGGTGCCCTGCTCGGCTCACAGACCGGCGCCAAGCTCGTGCCGGTGGCGCACAATGCCGGCGACTTCTGGCCACGGCGCGGCCTGCTGAAGCGGCCGGGGACGATCCGGGTCGTGATCGGTCCGCCAATCGATACCCTCGGCCGGGATCCGCGCGAACTGAACCGTCAGGCGCAAGCGTGGGTGGAAGACTCGATGGCCAGAATTTCTTCCGCCTATCGCTGAGCGCTGCCCCGCGCTTCACACGTCGAGGTTGGCGACCGACAGCGCGTTCTTCTCAATGAATTCACGCCGCGGTTCCACCGCATCGCCCATCAGCGTCGTGAAGATGTCGTCGGCGGCGACGGCATCCTCGATGCGGACCTGTAGCAGTCGGCGGCTGTCCGGATTGACAGTTGTTTCCCACAACTGGTCCGGATTCATCTCGCCCAGGCCCTTGTAGCGCTGTATCGCCTGCCCCTTGCGCGCCTGGTCGAGCAGCCAGTTCATGGCCTGCTGGAAGCTGGCGATGTCTTGTCGGGCTTCGCCCCTGGAGACGTAGGCCCCTGCGCCGACCAGGTCCGCCTGGGTGCGCCCGAAATCGGCGATGCGCCGGTATTCACCCGAGTCGAAAAACTCCCGCTGGAGGTGCTTCTCCGTATCGACCCCGTGCTCGGTCCGGATGAGGTTGATGCGGACCGCCTGCCCGGCTGCGTTGCGCTTGACGCGCAGCTGGTAACGCCGCGCGACGTCGCCGCCAACATTGAGGCGGCGCTCCATGTCTGCCGTCCAGGACTCGATCCAGCCCTCGTCGGCGAAGCGCGAGGACTCGACTACCGGAGCACCCACCAGCTCCTGCAGCAGGCGCGCATCATAACGCCGCGACAGGCGCGAAATGATCGCCTGCACCTCCATGTAGCGGCGCGCAAGTGCCTCCAGCGCCGCGCCGTCAAGCGGCGGCGCAGCCGCGGTGACGCGCAGGGCGGCGCCATCAATGGCCGTTGACAACAGCAACGCCTCAAGCTCGCTGTCGTCCTTGACGTACTGTTCGTGCTTGCCGCGCTTCACCTTGTATAGCGGCGGCTGGGCAATGTAGATATAGCCACGCTCGATCAGTTCTGGCATCTGCCGGTAGAAAAAGGTGAGCAACAGCGTGCGGATGTGCGATCCGTCCACATCCGCATCGGTCATGATGATGATGCGGTGGTAGCGGGTCTTGTCCGGGTCGAAGTCCTCCCGCCCGATGCCGCAGCCAAGCGCGCTGATCAGCGTAGCGACTTCCTGCGACGAGATCATCTTGTCGAAGCGTGCTTTTTCCACGTTCAGAATCTTGCCCTTGAGAGGTAGCACCGCCTGAGTGCGGCGGTCGCGCCCCTGCTTGGCGGAGCCTCCCGCCGAGTCGCCCTCGACCAGGAACAACTCCGACTTTGCCGGATCCTTCTCCTGGCAATCGGCAAGCTTGCCGGGCAGTCCGGCCAGATCCAGCGCGCCCTTGCGTCGTGTCAGCTCGCGAGCCTTGCGGGCCGCTTCGCGCGCCCTCGCAGCGTCGATGATCTTCATGCAGATGGCCTTCGCGTCGGCGGGCCGCTCCAGCAGGAACTCCTCGAGTTTCGCTGCAGTGGCCGACTCGACCACGCCCTTGACCTCGGACGAGACCAGCTTGTCCTTGGTCTGCGACGAGAACTTCGGGTCGGGCATCTTTACCGAGAGGATCGCGGTCAGACCCTCGCGCGCATCGTCGCCCGTCAGGCCAACGTTTTCTCGCTTTGCGAGCCCCTCCTTGTCGATGAAGTCGTTGAGCTTGCGGGTCAACGCCGCGCGAAATCCTGCCAGGTGGGTGCCGCCGTCCTTCTGCGGGATGTTGTTGGTGTAGCAGTACATGGACTCCTGGTAGGAATCATTCCACTGCGCGGCGACCTCGACGGTCACCAACTCGTCCTGGGTCTGGAAGTAGAAGATGTTGGGGTGCGTGCCGGTGCGGCTGCGGTTCAGGTACTGAACGAAGGCCTTGACGCCGCCCTCGTGCTGGAACACTTCGGAACGCTCGTCACGCTCATCCACCAGCTCGATTCGCGTTCCAGAATTCAGGAATGATAATTCTCTTAATCGCTTGGCAAGCCAGTCGTAGGAAAACGTTGTGTTCGTGAAGATGGTATCGCTGGGTTTGAAGTGCACCGTCGTTCCGCGCTCGTCGGCTTCGCCCGCTTCAGCGAGCGGCCCTTGCGGCTCACCCAGCCGGTACTCCTGCCGGTAGCTCTTACCGTCCCGGCAGATCGTCAACACCAGGACCTCCGACAGCGCATTGACCACCGAGACGCCGACGCCGTGCAGACCACCCGAGACTTTGTACGAATTGGTGTCGAATTTTCCGCCGGCATGCAGCACCGTCATGATGACTTCGGCCGCCGAGCGCCCTTCTTCCGGGTGAATATCGATGGGGATGCCGCGGCCGTTGTCCGTCACGGTGATCGAGTTATCGGCATGGATCGTCACGACGATCCGGTCGCAATGTCCAGCGAGCGCTTCGTCGATGGCGTTGTCGACGACCTCGAATACCATGTGGTGCAGGCCGGTGCCATCGTCGGTGTCGCCGATGTACATGCCGGGCCGTTTTCGAACCGCCTCGAGCCCCTTTAATACCTTGATTTTACTAGAGTCGTAGACGTCTTCGTTGGACATGCGCTAACCCAAGGCCACAACCGATCAATTGTAGCAGCTTTTGGCCTGTTTTTGCTTTGTTTTCAGGCGGTTGCTACCGAGGTGGGCCACACGCCGCGGGCTGCGCATGGCTCTCAACGAAATGGATGGTGCTTGTCTGCCGCTCGCAGCACCAATGGTTTCTTCAGGGCCCGACCATCTGTGGATAGAGCTGTGGATAAACCAGCCGGGCGCAATGCGAGAACAACGAATAATTGCCGCAGTGGTTGCAAGCGCCCCGCTGTTCGGCTTTCGCGGCAAGGCGTTTTTCCCGCTAGTGTTTCACGTGAAACACTGCTGCGGGTCCGGCAGGACGCACTCCCCTCCGGCGCCCCAACACCGATGCGCCGCCTCTGTGGACAAGAGTTCCCGGCACATCTAGCCAGGCCTAGGACGGCGCGACCGCAATGCGCCCCCGTTCCACGTGGAACAGCCTGCCCGCGGCCGGCAGCCCGGGGACCTCTGCCCGCAGGGAAGTCACCAGAAGCTGCACTGGCAGCTCCCTAACGCACTCCAGCAGCCTCCCAAGACTGGTGGCATCCAGTTCTGCCGCTGGGTCATCCAGCAGCAGCGCCGACCGGCCGGGCCGCTCCATTTCCTGGACCTGTAACTGTGCCAGCGTCAGGCCGGCCGCCAGCAGCTTCTGTTGCCCGCGTGACACCCGATCCTTGGCCGCTTGGCCTCCGGCTCGAACTACGGCGTCAGCGCGATGTGGGCCGTGCTGGGTTGCTCGATAACGCCGATCCCGCTCGACATCTCGGGCAAGCGATTCCCGAAGGCCGCGTTCATCCGGCCAACCGCGGTGATAGACCAGCGCTACGTCCATACCCAGAAGGCGCCTACCCATTGCTCCAAGCGGCTCGGAGAGGCGCTCGAGATACGCCAGCCTCTGGGCCGACAATGCCTCGCCGGCCTCAGCCAATTCGCCGTCCCAGACCCCAACCGCCTCGTCTGAAAGCTCCTGTTTAAGCGCCGCGTTCCGCTGACGCAGCGCCTTGTGATAGCGCTGCCAGGTCGGCAGGAATGCCCGTTCCACGTGGAACACGCCCCAGTCCAAAAAGCGCCGCCTCCGGCCGGGACCCTCTTCAAGGAGCTTGTGAACCTCCGGATCGATTACTTGCGGCGGGAAATGTTCAGCCAGCTCCGCAGCCGACTGCGCCGGCCGGCCGGCAATCCGCACCTCCGTACCCAAACGGCTGCCGCGAACGCCCAGCGTGGTGACAGCGCCCGCCGCCTCCGTCTTGCCAACGACCAGGAAGTCTTTTGCTCCTTGCTGAATGAGGGTCTCGAGGCGACGGGATCGAAACGACCGGCCACGACCCAGAAAGAACAACGCCTCAAGCAAGCTGGTTTTGCCCGAGGCGTTGGCTCCTACAAATAGATTGAAATGCGGGTCGAGTTCCAGCTCCACCTTTTCCAGGCAGCGAAACCGCTCGACCTGGATCCAGGTCAGTGGCATTTCGTCCGCGTTACAGGCGCATCGGCATCACGACATACCGGCTGCTGCTACTTCCTGGCGCATGGATCAGGCAGCTCGAGTTGCCGTCCGTCAATCCTATCTCCACCTCTGAACCTTCCACCGCAGCGATCGCATCCAGCAAGTAATTGACGTTGAAGCCCACCTCCAATTCGTCGCTGTCGTACTTGACCTCTATCTCTTCCTCCGCTTCTTCCTGCTCCGGGTTGTGGGCCTGGATGGTCATGCTCTTGGCCTTCAGCGCCAGGCGGATACCCCGATATTTCTCATTGGATAGAATCGCCGTCCGCTGCAGCGCACCACGAAGAACTTCCCGGTCTGCCAGAACGGCGCGCGGTGGGTTGGCCGGGATCACCCGGCCGTACTCCGGGAATCTGCCGTCAATTAGCTTCGAAGTGAAGCGAATGTCGCCGATCTGCGCACGAATGTGGTTTGTTCCGACGGTTAGCGTGACGCTGCCTTCATTTCCCAACAGCCGCTGCAGCTCCAGGACACCCTTGCGCGGGACGATGATCTGTTGGCCCTTTCCTTTGGTCGCCAGTGCCATCTCGCACAATGCCAGACGATGGCCGTCAGTCGCAACCGTTCGCAGCATTTTCCCGTCCGTTTCCAGCAACATTCCATTTAGATAGTAGCGCACGTCCTGTTGGGCCATCGAGAAATGGGTCTTGTCCAGCAAGCGCTTGATGTCAGCCTGCGGAATGTCGATGGTTTGTTGGGTGTTGATCTCGTCAATGACCGGGAACTCCGCCGCCGGGAGGGTCGTCAGCGTGAAGCGGCTCTTGGCCGCGCGCAGCAGGATCCGCTCACCTTCAACGGCCACGGTGATCTTGGCCTTGTCCGGCAACGACCTGCAGATATCCAGCAGCTTGCGTCCCGGCACGGTGATCGCACCGTCGGCGGACGACTTGATGGCGGCCTGAGCTACCAACTCGACCTCCAGGTCCGTCGCGGTCACCGCGAGGCGGTTCTCCTTCGCTGACAACAGCACGTTGGCCAGGATAGGCATGGTCTGGCGGCGTTCAACCACGCCGATGGCGGCCTGCAATGCGGCCAGGATATCTTCACGCTCGGCAGTGAACTTCATCTGCGCTCCCGCTCAAGTGGTTCATCATTTATTGGTTAAACGAGAAAGCCTCAAGATAGATGTTATAGCTATAGAGCAAGCCAAAACCGGTGGAAAAGCCACTAAAACAGCGCCCGATCAACCAGTTGCCCTGGGCACGGACGACGGAGCAAACACGCCGCAGCCTATGCCCGCCCTGTGGGCGCCTTGTGGACAAAAAAGCATCCCCCGGCCAACCACACATTATCCACATCAACCAGTCAGGATTCTCAACAGGTTGAGGTAATCCTCGCCCGTCCGTCGCTCGGTCTCGCGCAACCCCCGGACCCGCTCGCAGGCATGCATGACGGTGGTGTGATCCCTGCCGCCAAACGCGTCGCCAATCTCCGGGAGGCTGTGATTTGTCAGCTCCCGCGCCAGGGCCATTGCGACCTGCCGCGGCCGGGCAATGGAACGATTGCGCCGTTTCGATAGGAGGTCCGCAACGCGAATCTTGAAATACTCAGCCACGGTCTTCTGGATGTTCTCGATGGTGACCAGCCGCTCCTGCAGGGCGAGCAGGTCGCGCAAAGCCTCCTTAGCGAAATCCAGCGTGATCGGGCGGCCTGTGAACCGGGAATTCGCAATCACGCGCCGCAGCGAGCCCTCGAGCTCCCGGACGTTCGAGCGGATCCGCTTGGCGATGAAGAATGCCACTTCCTCGGGCAGCGCGACCGCGCTGGCCTGGGCCTTGGACATCAGGATGGCGACGCAGGTCTCCAGCTCGGGCGGCTCGATGGCGACGGTAAGACCCCACCCGAAACGCGACTTCAGCCGCTCCTCCAGGCCCGCCACCTCCTTTGGGTAACGGTCGCAGGTCAGGATAACCTGCTGCTGACCCTCCAGCAGCGTATTGAAGGTGTGGAAGAACTCCTCCTGCGAACGATCCTTGCCAGCGAAAAACTGGATGTCGTCAATCAGCAGCGCGTCAAGCGTACGGTAGGTCTGCTTGAATTCAGCGATAGTGTTGTGCTGCAGGGCGCGGACCATCTCACTGACGAAACGCTCGCTGTGGACATAGGCGACACGTGCTTCGGGATTGCGCTGTCGGAGCGCGTTGCCCACCGCGTGCATCAGATGCGTCTTGCCCAGGCCGACACCGCCGTAGATGAACAGCGGGTTGTACGCGCTCCCAGGGTTTTCCGCGACCTGCACGGCCGCAGCCCGCGCCAGCTGGTTACTCTTGCCCTCGACGAAATTCTCGAAACTGAACTCCGGATTGACCCGACCGCCGACCAGGGGCGGGATGGCGGGCCGGCGGACAGCCGGCCCGGCTGCGGCGGTAGCGGAATCCTCGACAGCGCTGGGCCGCGAACCGACTTCGATAATCACCTGGTGGCTGCCGGAAGCGCACTCCCGGGCCGCGAGCTCCACGATCCGCGAGTAGAGATTCTGCTGGACCCAGTCCACGACGAAGCGGTTGGGCGCCAGGAGCCGCAGCAGGCCCTCGGAATCGATAGCCTGCAGCGGCCGGACCCAGGTATTGAACTGCTGTTCGGGAACCTCGCCTTCGAGTTGGCGCAAACAGCGATGCCAAAGCGAGCCCTGCACGAGCCAGTCCCCCTGGACCGTCCTTGAGACGAATGACTGGAAAGGCCGCGAAGTCTATCGCTGGTGAAGGGTCCACGCCAGAGTTATCCACAGGGCGGGGCCGGCAGAGGGCGGCCCGGGCCGGCTGTCGGGAGCCTGACGGGAAGCTCCGCGGGGTACGGGTGAGCGGGGCGGGATCCAGGCCTACTATCGGAGCCGTGCGGGCCAGCGCTTCCGGTTGACTTGCCGCGATCCGGGCCTTACTCTTGCCGCCCTTTGCCCTTCTGGGCATGTCTTTGTTTTCTTGAAGATTTAAGGCCGCTGCCATGAAGCGCACCTACCAGCCGAGCAAGATCAAGCGCAAGCGCACCCACGGTTTTCGTGCCCGCATGGCCACGAAAAAGGGCCGGCAGGTCCTGAAGCGGCGCCGGGCGAAAGGCCGCAAGCGGTTGGCTGTAGGCATGTCTCGCTGATCGGCAGCAGCCCCACGGTCCGCTTCGGTTTCAAGCCGGCGCAGAAGCTCCGTTCAGCCGGGGACTTCGAGCAGGCACGCAAAGCCGGCCGCCGCACCGGCGACGCACTCTTCGGAATCCATTACGTAGCGAACGGCCGTGGTCACGCCAGGCTTGGCATGGCTGTGGGCGTGCGGGTCGCGGGCAACGCGGTGCAGCGCAACCGGATAAGGCGCGCGATCCGCGAATGCTTCAGGCTGCATCAGCACGAGCTGCCGGCAGCGGATATCTTTGTATCGGCACGAATGGCGAGCAAAGGGGCCAGCAACGCGGAGATTGCCGCGAGCCTGCAACGTCTCTGGGGGCAGATTCGAGTCTTATGAAGCACATCCTGCGAGCGCTGATCCAGCTCTACCGATGGTTCCTGAGCCCGTTGCTCGGACCGAACTGTCGTTACCAGCCGACCTGTTCCGCCTATGCGCTGGAGTCGATCGAACGGCATGGCGCGCTGGGCGGCTCCTGGCTTGCTACCAAGCGGATCTGCCGCTGCCACCCCTGGCACGAAGGCGGCTACGACCCAGTCCCCGAAACGCGCCACGCGCGAATGCACTGACGAGAGACCCGACATGGACAACCCGCGCATCTTCCTGTGGCTCGCCCTGTTGTTCCTGGTATGGCTCAACGTTGATGCGTGGATGAAGGACTATGGGCGCGGAGCCGCGCCAGCGCCCGCCGCGGTGGAAGCGCCAGCCAGCGCGCCGGTCTCATCGTTGACCGAATCCCTGCCGAGCGTCGGTGCGCCGCCGGCAACGACAGAAGCGGGCGGCGCACCGACAGGCGTGCCGGGGGAGCCGGCCCCAGTGATCGGGGCGACCATTCACGTGGTCACCGACGTTCTCGACATGGACATCTCGCTGGCCGGCGGTGACATCGTTCGTGCCGACCTGCTGGACTATCCGCTGAAGAAAGACGATCCCGACACCAAGGTCAGGCTATTCAACACTGACAGTGCCGATTCGCTGTACCTGTACCAATCGGGGCTGACCACCGGGCAGGCGGGACGCGACGAGCCGAACCACAAGGCTCGGTACACGACGGCGGCCAGTGAATTTCGCCTCGAGCCAGGCCAGGACGAACTGGCGATCCCGCTGTCGTGGAGTGATGGCACGGGAGTCGCGGTCACCAAGTCGTTCTTGCTGCGGCGCGGACACTACGCCGTGGAGGTGCACTACGACATTCGCAACGCATCGGCCGAGCCGCTGGCGCTTGCGCCCTATGCACAGCTTGTCCGGCACTGGGTGCCGGTCGAACGCTCCATGTTCAATGTCGAGAGCTACGCGTTCCGCGGACCTGCCGTGTATGACGGTGAGAAGTACAGCAAGCTCAAGGTGGACGACGAGGACGACCAGCAGTTCACCCAGGCCGTAACGGGAGGGTGGATCGCTGCGCTCCAGCATCACTTCGTGGCGGCCATTGTCCCGCCGGCCGGCCAAGCCTACCGGTTTGCATTGAAGGTACAGGACAAGGACTACCTGCTCAGGGCCATCGGGCCGACGCAGACGGTCGCTGCCGGCGCCAGCGGCCAATTCGAGGAGACGTTGTTCGTCGGACCAAAGCTACAGGCGCAACTGGCGGAAACCGGCCCGGAGCTTCAGCGCACGGCCGACTACGGCAAGTTGACCATCCTTTCCCAGCCGCTCTTCTGGCTGCTGGACAAGGTGCACGGCTTCATCGGCAACTGGGGCTGGACGATCATCATCGTCACGTTCTTGATCAAGCTGGCGTTCTACAAGCTGGCGGAAACGAGCGGCCGGTCGATGGCCAAGATGCGTACCGCGGCGCCGCGCATGAAGGCCATCCAGGAGCGCTTCAAGGATGACCGCGAAGGCCAGGCGCGGGCCATGATGGAGCTTTACAAGCGCGAGAAGATCAACCCGGTGGCGGGGTGCCTGCCGATGCTGGTGCAGATCCCGTTCTTCCTGGCGTTCTACTGGGTGCTGCTCGAAAGCGTCGAGATGCGACAGGCGCCGTTCATGGGCTGGATCCAGGACCTGTCGTCGCGCGATCCGTTCTTCATCCTGCCGCTGCTGATGGGCGGCGCGATGTTCCTGCAGTTCAAGCTGAACCCGACGCCGCCGGATCCGGTGCAGGCCAAGGTGTTCGCCTTCATGCCCATCATCATGACGGCCATGTTCGCCTGGTTCCCGGCCGGGCTGGTTCTGTACTGGCTGACAAACACCGTGCTTTCGATCGCGCAACAGTGGAAAATCAACAGGCTGGTCGAGGCTGAGGAAAAGAAGCACCGGACCGGCTGATACCGCCGAGGAGAAATCGATGATATCCGCGTACCGCAATTTGCTGACCGCCGCCATGATGGCGACCACACTGGCTGCCGCGCCGCTGGCGATGGCCAAGGACGAGCCGAAACCCGCCACGACCATGGTCACCGTCTATATCAGTGGTCACGGCGGGTCCTCCATCACCAAGAAGCTCAACGAGAGCCACGCGACGATGGAAAAGGACGGTTGGCGCTTCGCCAACCTCGAGGTTCACACTGAGAACGGCGACACCGAAGGCGCCTGGGTCACCTACACCAAGTAGCTGCGCGGGCTGCGCAAGAAGCTGCGTGGCGCGCGAGCCATTCGGCAAGGACAACAGTCATGGCGGCTTCGGGAGGGGACCAGGGAGGGAACCCGCCGCGTGACGCGGTAACCGGCAGCTGGCCCGCGCCCGATTTCGACGGCGGGACTGGCTTCTGGTCCGTGCCTGACCCGGGTACCGACACGATCGTCGCACCGGCGACGCCGGCCGGTCGCGGCGGCGTGGGCGTACTGCGCGTCTCGGGGCCTGACGTGCGTGCGATTGCCACGGCGCTCATCGGCACGCTGCCCGAGCCACGCCGCGCAACGCTCGCGGCCTTCCAGGACGGCGCGGGCGAAGCGATCGACGCGGGCATCGCCCTGTATTTTGCGAGACCCGCGTCGTTCACCGGCGAAGACGTGCTGGAAGTCCAGTGCCACGGTGGGCCGGTGGTCCTCGACCTGCTGGCGCGCCGGGTGATGGAACTCGGGGCGCGCGTGGCGCGCCCGGGCGAGTTCACCGAGCGGGCCTTCATGAACGGCAAGATCGACCTTGCGCAGGCCGAGGCCGTGGCCGACCTGATCGATGCGGGTTCGGCCCAGGCGGCGCGCGCCGCCATGCGCTCGCTGCAGGGCGAGTTTTCCACGGAGGTGCGCGAGCTGGTGGAAGGCCTGACGGATCTGCGTGTCTACGTCGAGGCCGCCATCGATTTTCCCGACGAGGACATGGAGATTCTGGCAAGCCCCGAAGTAAGTGCGCGCGTCAAGCAAATCAACGCGCGCTTCGAGCGTGTGGCGCGCGCTACAGCACAGGGTCGCCTGTTGCGCGATGGACTCAACGTGGTGATCGCCGGCCGGCCGAACGCGGGCAAGTCGAGCCTGCTGAATGCACTGGCCGGCTACGATGCGGCCATCGTCACGCCCGTTCCGGGGACGACCCGCGACGTACTGCGGGAGCGCATCCACATCGATGGCCTGCCGGTCCACGTAGTCGATACGGCCGGGCTGCGCCAGACCGATGACCTGGTCGAGGGCGAAGGCGTGCGCCGTGCCCGCGGAGAGATTGAGCGGGCGGGGCTGGTGCTGTATCTCATCGATTCGAGCGAGCCGCCTGGAGCCGCGGCGCTCACCGCAGAACTGGCCGAACTACCGGGCGGCGTGCCGGTAGTCAGGGTGTGGAACAAGGCCGATCTGGTGCATGGGTCGGCGCCCGGTTCTTCGCCCGACGAACTGCGAATATCTGCCACCACCGGTCTCGGCCTCGACGCCCTGCGGGAATGCATCAAAAAGCAGGCTGGCTACGAACAAGCCGGGGCGGGCAGCTGGTCGGCACGCGCGCGACACGTCGCGGCGGTGGAGGAGGCGCGCCGCCGTACGGGCGAGGCCTGGCGACTGCTCGAGGCACGCTCTTCTTTCGAGCTCGTAGCGGAGGAGCTGCGGCTCGCGCAGCGATCTCTGGGGGAGATCACCGGCGAGGTCACCAGCGACGACCTGCTGGGCCGGATATTTTCCGACTTCTGCATCGGCAAGTAGCGGGCCTGCCGGCGTTGACAGCGGCAAACCGGCCGGTGTCAGTCAACCGCCGCGGGCGGATCGAGATCTTCGTCCCAGTCTGGACCAGGCTCGGGGAATCTTGCCTGCCACGCCTGGATCAACCGGACGTGCCCGCGTTCCTCCACAGCAGTTTCCGCGGCCACTGCACGCAGGTCCGCTGACAAGTCTGCGCGACCAGCCACCCTCTCAAAGAATTCCGCAGCACGCCGCTCGTTGTGCTCCGCCAGCCCGAGCGCATGCCATGGCGTCATCAGGTAATGCAGGTCTGCGAAGTCGGTGGTCTCGGGACCCTCCGGTGTTTGCCAGCGGAAGGTGGCAGGGTCGGGTGCGCTCGCCCAGCCCATGCGCTCGAGTATCTGGTCCCGGTGCAAGCCCTCGATACGCGCGAGCTTGCCAAACAGTTCGGCGACCTCGGAATTGTGATGCGCACGCATCAGCTCGGCGAGTTCGGCGTAGCGCTCGGCCGCCTCGGCCTCCAGCGCGCAGGCCTGGGCCATGAATTCATTGGCGCTGCCGGGGTCGTTCCGGTCCCGATCGCTCATATCCTGAACTCCGCCGCGAGGTCCGCGGCGGCCACGCGGCCGCGGCCGATCGGTGGCCGGTAGGGAGGCCGCGCGCCGGCGTAGAGCACCCCGAGGTTCATGCCGTCGTCGGAAAATATCTGCCGCGCCGCCAGCGCCAGATCGGCGGTGGAAGACAGGTTGCCGTGACGCACCGTCTTCTTCCAGTCCTTCTGCTCAGGACGGAAGGTGATGCAGGGCGAGAGCACCTCGATGAACGAGAATCCAGGCGTCTCGATTGCCTGCACGATGATGTCGGCCAGCCCGTTCGGATCGCCGGTGAAACCGCGGGCTACAAAGTTGGCGCCAGCGGCCAGCGCGATCGCCATAGGGTGAAACTCGTTGATACCGGTGCCGAGCGGCGCCAACTTCGAGGTCCAGTGTGTCTCCGTGGTCGGTGAGGGTTGGCCCTTGGTCATGCCGTAGACGCGGTTGTCCATGACGATATAGGTCAGGTCGACGTTGCGGCGGCAGGCGTGCAGAAAATGATTGCCGCCGATCGAATACCCGTCGCCGTCGCCGCCGGTAACGATAACCGTCAGGTCGGGGCGTGCGAGCTTCAGTCCGGTGCCGGTCGGCAGTGCGCGACCGTGCACACCATGAAAGCCATAGCACGCAGTGTAGGCGGGAATTCGCGAGGAACACCCGATTCCCGACACCACGGCGAGTTCCTCGGGCCGCAGCCCGAGCCGGGCCATCGCCTTTGCCATCGCATTGAGCACGCCGAAGTCGCCGCAGCCCGGGCACCACACCGGCTTGACGTTGGACTTGTAGTCACTGGGTACGGGTATCGTCGCAGTTGCTGCTTCGGTCATGTGCCACTCCATTCAATCAGGTGCTGCGCTATTTCACCGGGATTGAACTGCTGCCCCCCGGGTTTGCGCAGGCTCGAGGATTCCGGCGGCAAGTCCGCGACGCCGCGCAGGTAGTGGAACAATTGTCCGGACTCGTTCTGCTCGATCACGAGCAGCTTGTGCACACCGGCCAGCGCCTCCGACAGCCGGTCACGCGGCAAGGGTGCCAGCAGGCGGAGCGAAACGAGCCGAATGGGCGGGATGTGCCCGGGCAGCCGGGCGAGTGCCTCGCGAACGGGGCCGGTACTGGATCCAAAGGTCACCACGGCGAACTCGCCAGCGCCCTCAATATCTGCCCACAGGGCGCCGTAGTCGTGCAGCTCGAGCTTGCGTCGCCGCTTGCCCAGTTGCGCCACGTGATCGGCAGCCTGCGACGAGGGCGTGCCGCGCTCACTGTGCTCCAGGCCGTCGGCGGTGTAGGCTGCGCCGACCGTGCCCGGAATCGCCATCGCCGACACCCCGTCCGCTGTCAGCTCATATCGTTGGTAGTCCTTGCTCCCAACCGCCGCGCACAGACGTTTTCCATACAACCTCGGGTCGCGCGGGCTGTCGACAACCGCGCGGGCCTGGCCAAGGAACTGGTCGGCCAGCACGATCGCGGGTGCCTGCAGGGCCTCCGCGAGTGCCACCGCCCATTGCGCGGTCTGCAAGCAGTCGGCCACGCCGTTCGGCGCCAGCACCAGGTGCGGGGCGTCGCCGTGCAGGCCGCAGAGCGCGATGTTCAGGTCGCCCTGTTCCGACTTGGTTGGAATGCCGGTCGAGGGACCAACGCGCATCACGTCGACAACGACCAGCGGGATCTCCGCTGCAACGGCCAGGCCGAGGGACTCCGTCATGAGCGCGAGCCCCGGGCCGGAAGTGGCCGTCAGTGCCGGAACGCCCCCGAAGGAACTGCCGATAATCATGTTGATGGAGGCGAGTTCGTCCTCGGCTTGCACCAGCACGCCGCCGACGGAGGCAAGCGCCGGACTCAGCCACTCGAGCAGTTCGGTCGCCGGGGTGATCGGGTAGGCTGCGACGAAGCGTACGCCGCCCACTATTGCGCCCAGGCCGGTCGCCTCGTTGCCGGTGACCAGCCAACGCGCGGCGGGCCCGGCAAGCGCAGGCTCGAGCACGAGCCGGGCGGCGGCTGGTGCCGCTTCGCGGCCGGCCGCCAGCGCGACGAGACTCGCTTCCAGCGCAGCCGGCCGCTTGCCAAGCAGGCTGGCGGTAGCCTGCCGCAGGGCGTCTTCCGGCAGACCCAGCAGCGCGGCCAGGTAGCCAAGCAAGACCATGTTGGCGCGGCCGCCGGAGATTTCCTTAGCAATTCTTGCCAGCGGCAGAGGCTCGAAAGCTGCTCCCGATCGCGAGAAGACCAGCGGCGCCTCGCCGCGACCGGGGTCCCCGACGATCACGCCGTCAGGGGCGAGGGAAATTTCAGCGGCAAAGCGGTGGACGTTTTCCCAATCGACACCGGCAAGGACGTGAAAACGATCATCCATACATTCCACCGGATGGGTGGCGATACGGATCATGGCGGCCGCCTCGCCACCGCGGATCTGCGGCCCAGAGGAACGCGTCATCAGGGCGTAGTAGCCGGCCGTCGCCGCCGCCTCGAGCAGGATATTGCCCGCGGTCATGACGCCGGCGCCGCCGCTGCCGACGAGCGCGACGGAGAGGCTGGACCGCTGCGCGGCTCCCGGACTGGTGTTGTCGGCGATGTCGGTAGGGTGGGGCACGGGGATGTCCTCGAGGCCGCGAATTCTAAACGGCGCGGCGCCAGGATGCCCGCTGTGACAGGAAAGGAGGGCGCGGGCCCCCGCGGGAGGGAACGGTTCCTTTCGGAGACAGTTCCCGCGCGGGGCCGGCAGTCAGAATCGCTGGCCGAACCTCAGCCCGATCGTCCTCGGCATCACCGGCGTGATGTAGGTCCCCGAAGAGCCACAGATGGAGGCATCGCATTGCGCCCAGCGGTCGAGCTGTCCACGCTCGTCGAAGGCGTTGTTGAGGAACAGCTCCAGCGTATAGCCTCCGCGGGCGATGCCGGCCGTGAAGTCGGCAATCGTATAGGCCTCGACCTTGCCGAGGATCTCCCGCTGCTCCGTGCGCAGGTCGGGCCAGCGTTCGCCGACATAGGCGACCACGCCCTGGACGTGGGCATCCCAGCCGCCCAGTGCGAAGACGTAACGCGCAGACAGGTTGCCCTTGAACTCGGGCGTCACCGGAAGCTGCTGGCCATTCGGAGCGAACGGCTCCCGCGGGCAGGGACTCAGGTCGTTGCCGTCATCGTCGAGTTCGCCGCAATATGGCCTTGTCAGCTCGGCGTTGATCCAGGCCGCGCCACCGGCGAGCGTCAGCGCATCCGTGGCGGCCCACTGGAAGTCGGCCTCGACGCCCTGGATGCGGGCATTGGCAGCGTTGGCGATCTGCGTCAGCGAGCTCTGGCCGAGGAAGGAGAACTGGAAGTCCTTCCACTCCTCGATGAACAAGGCGCCATTGAAGCGCAGCGTGTTGTCGGCCCAGCTGGTCTTCCAGCCGATCTCGTAGTTCTTCAGGTAGTCAGCCTTGTACGGGGGAAGGTCGCCGCGCCGGTTGACGCCGCCCGGCCGAAACCCCTCCGAGTACGTGGCGTAAACCAGTCGGTCACCATCAAAACGGTAGGTCAGGTTGAGCTTGGCCGTGTTGCCGGATTCCTTGACCACCTTGTCGACGTTGGTGCACGGCGCGCCCTTGATCGGGCTGTCGACATATCCCGGGTCGAGCTGATTGAAGCATTGCGGCTCGCCGTAGTCCGGATAGAAGGGATTGGTCAGGCCGAAGCCGAAGAAGCCTTCCAGGGAGTTCTTCGACTCGAAGAAGCGAATGCCGCCGGTGACGGAGAACTGCTCAGTCAGATCGTAGGTCAATTCGCCGAAGGCAGCATAGTCGCGGTCGACGCGTTTCTGCTCGGTTAGCCACCAGGTGTCCGGCCAGCCCGTGACCCACAGCGATCCGGGCGGATCCACCACTGTATCCGGGCCGGCGAGGTTGTCGATGACGTAGCGCTGCTCGATGTCGTGGTCCTGCTCCTGGTAGAACAGGCCCGCCACGTAGCGGAATCGGCCATCGCTGCTCGAGGAAATGCGCAACTCGTGGCTTTGCTTGTCGTAGCGGTCGTTGGCCAGGATGTACTGCGTCGGGTCGATGAGGGTGCCAGCGTCGTCGTAGACGTAGCTGCCGTAGCCACAGCAGGAGTCGTAGTAGTAGGAGTAGTCGACGTAGTCGAGGTCGTACTCGTCCTTGCGGTTCAGGTATGAGCCGGCGTAGACGACGTCGAAGTTGCTGAAGCGGCCCTCGACCGTCAGCGCCGCCTGCACCCAGCGGTCTTCGCTGCGCTCCGGCTTGAAGCGGGTCAGCTCCAGCTTGTCGTCGCTGGCGCGGTAGCCGAAACTGCCGTTAACCGTCTGGTCCTGGCCCAACAGGCCGGCGGTGATGGTCCAGCTGTCGTCGAGGTCGATCTTCAGCGCCGCGCGCGCGCCAGCCGTGTCGCCGTCGTTGTAGTCTTTTTTGGCGCGGTCGGCATTGTCGATGGTGATGCCCGAGGTGGGATAGGTCACCGATCCCCGTGCGTTGTCGATGAAGCCGCCGTCCTTGCGGTACCAGCCGACCAGGCGCAGGGCCGCATTGTCGGAGATGGGCAGGTTGACGAAGCCTTCGGCGAGGTAGCTCTCGCCGCCGTCCGTCAGCGAGCTGGCCTCGAGATTGTAGCCGGCCTTGAAGCCCGAGGGATCGGGCTTGTTAGTGATGATGCGGATCGTGCCGGCCTGCGAACTGGCGCCGTAGAGGGTGCCCTGCGGACCGGCGAGGACCTCGACCCGTTCGACGTCGTAGATGTGGATGTCGAGCGCTCCCTGGATCATGGTCACGGGTTGCTCGTCGAGGTAGGTGCCGACGCTTGGCTGCGAACCGGAGTGATTGCCGTCACCGCCGCTCGCGACGCCGCGCATGTAGGCGCGTGAAAACCCGGGGCCGCCGTTCTGTCCGCCATTCTGGAACGACAGGCTCGGCAGCAGCTGCGCGTAGGCAGCGAAATTCTGGACGCCAAGTTGGTCGAGCCTTTCGCTGCCAAGCGCCTGGATGCTCATCGGTACGTCCTGCAGGCTCTCCGTCCGCTTCTGGGCGGTAACGACGATCTCCTCCAGCTGGTTGGGCGCTTCCTGCGCGTAGGCCGCTGACATCGCGGCGAGCAGTGAGGTGGCGAGCGGCAGGCTGCGCTGCAGGTTCGGCCGGCGCCGGGTCTTGCGCTTTCGGGATCGTTGCATGGTCCGGTCCTCCTGGCTCTTGGGCCCTGGATCAGTTCGGATGGGTCGGGTCGAAGGGCGGAATGCCGGGGTAGGCCTCGAGTACCGGCCCGAGGACGCGCTTGAGCGGCTCGAGCCACGGCTCGAAGTGCCGCCAGTGGTCGATGCCTTCCCGGTAAATCGGTCGCCGGACCTGTTCGGAGCTCGCGGTCCTGACGGCGCGGTCGTTCTCGTAGAAGCGCAGACAGCCGTCCTCGAACGGCAGTCCGCAGTAGTCGAGCAGGCGACGGATCTCGGCTTCGGTGTCCTCCACCACGCGTTCGTAGAACACGCGATGGACGCGTCCGGGCAACACCGCGTCGAAGTGCGTCATGAGCTCGACGTAGTCCCGATAATAGCGGCCGATGTCCTCGAGATCGTAGGTGAACCGCTGACCGCGGGCGAAATGCTGTTTGAAGTTCGAGAAACAGCAGGCGAGGGGGTGGCGCCGCGCGTCGATGATGCGCGCATTAGGCAGCATCAGGTGAATCAGGCCCACGTGCCCCCAGTTGTTCGGCATCTTGTCGATGAACATCGGCGCCGCGGTCTTGCGCTGGATGCGCGTCGATTCTAGGTAGCGTTCACCGAGGGCGTGGAACTCGCCCGGATCGAGGCCGGCGAGGACCGCCGGATACTTCGCGTCGTCCGACCGACCGTGCCGCCCGGCCACGTTCTGTACGATCGAGATCACGTCCGGCAGCTCCATCGTGCCCTCGACCGCGGAGTGGCTGGAAAGAATCTGTTCCAGCAGGGTTGACCCGGCGCGCGGCAGGCCAACGATGAAGATCGGATCCGGCGCTGGGTTGCCGCAGGTGGCCCGACTGGCGAAGAACGCCGGCGTGAACAGGGCCTTCGAGCGCTGCACCTGCGCCGTCACTTCCGCAGCGTCATGATGCGCGATGCTGCGTCGCAGGCGGTTGCCCTGCGCGTAGTGGGCGAAGGCCTCGGCATGCTGTCCGGCATCCTCCAGCGCGCTGCCGAGCGTGAATTCGAAGTGCAGGCGGTCCTCGGTGGACAGGTCGTCACGGGCGAGCAACCGGCGCACCGCGTCGATCTCTTCGGCCGTGAACGTAAACGTCTTGAGGTTGGCAAGGCTCCACCAGGCCTCGCCGAGTTCTGGGGAGAGCTCGATGCTCTTGCGGTAGGCGCCGATGCTGTCGGCCTGGCGGCCGGCTGCCTTGAGCGCATGGCCGTAGCTCATCCAGGCCTTGGGCTGCTGGGGGTACTCGGCCAGAACGCCGGCATAGACCTCGAGCGCGCGATCGAACTCGCCGATTCGGCCAAGGATGGCGGCCTGCAGGTTGCGGTAGCCGGGGTTCCGCGGATCCTGGGCTAGCACCAGCTCGATTTCGGCCAGCGCCTCGGCGGGCTTCCCCTGCCGGTGCAAAGCGACGGCATAGTTGTGGCGGGCCGGCGTAAAGCCGGGCGCCAGTTCCAGGCAACGTGCCAGCAGGTTGCCGGCATCGACATTCCGGCCAAGCCGCAGCGCCACCTCCGCCAGCATCCGGATCGCCACCACATCGGTCGGCCGCTGCTTGAGATGCGATCGCAGCAGGGCCTCGGCCTGCGCGATACGGTTCTCGCACAGTGCGGTGCCGGCCCGCAGCAGCCGCGGATCGCGGGTCGAATAGCGGATGTGCTGCGCGTAGGCAGCGTCGGCGCCCTCGACATCACCCATCGCGGCCAGATGATCCGCCAGCACCCGCCATGCGTCGGGCATATCCGGCTGCAACGCGACCGTCCGCCTGAGCGCGGCTACGGCGGCTTCGCCACGGCGTTCGGCACCGAGCGCCAGGCCCAGTTCATAGTGCACGGCTGCCCAGTCTGGCTGGGACGAGGACAGCGGCTCGAGGATGGACAAAGCTGCGGGGATGTCCCCGGTCAGCCGTCGTGCTGCGCCGAGCAGCAGGGAGGCGGCCGGGTGTCCGGGGACTACCACGAGGATCTCGGCGGCCTGTTTGGCGGCCAGCACTGGCTCGGTCGCCAGCAGCCTTTCGGCGTGCGCCAGGGCGACTTCGAGGGTACCGACCGGGCCGGGGGCGCCACTCATGGTTGGTCCATTCCAAGCCATCGTCGGGCGATCTTAACGGTCATTGTGCCTGGGGTAACAAGACTTTCGGCGCGGTCTCGGCGGCTGGCTACTCCCGAGATTCCAGTGCCGTGCCCGGGGCGCCGGCAGCCGGCGCCAGATGCGCTCGCCGCAGGCAACGCCAGGCGTACAGCGGAATGCCGGCCAGGGCCAGTACCAATGCCCACAGGAAAGCCTCCGTGCCCACACCGACGAAGGCAAATACGCTATAGGCGGCGCCGGCGAGGCCCAGGATCCAGGCGCCGCGGGGGAGTAGTCCCGGGGCGCGGCGCCACAGCACCAGCAGGGCGCCGGCGCAGCACAGGTATAGCGGCAGGTTGGCGGCGGTCACCACGATGCTCAGGAAGGTGAAGCCATCGACGAGCGATTTGCTGTAATTCATCAACGCCACCGCAGTGGCCAGTGCGGCGGTCAGGACGAGCGCCGCGCCCGGCGCACCGCGGGAGTTGTCGCGGCTGACGATGGCCGGTAGCAGGCCGTGTGCCCCCAGCGTGCGGGTGAGTTCGCCCACCAGCAACGTCCAGCCGTTCAGGGCGCCAAGCCCGCTGATCACCACGAACAGCGCCAGCCACCGACCGTAGCCCACCCCGGCCAGGCGGTCCAGCACCTCGACGAACGGGGCATTCGAATGCGCCAGCGTATCCTGGGGCACAAGGAGCAGCGCGATGGCGGTGACCGCGATGTAGATCGCGGCGGTCAGCAGCGTGCCGACCAGCGTCGCCCGTGGAATCGTGCGCTGCGGATCGCGGACCTTTCCGGCCGGAATGGCGGCCGATTCCAGCCCCAGCATGGCGAACAGCGCTATGGTTGATGCCCCCAGCGTGGCCGGCAGGGAGACCGGGGTGGTCGGCGGGCTGGCAGCGTATGCTGCGGGCTCGGTGAGCAGCACCCACAGGCCCAGCGCCATTACCAGGGCCAGCGGCGCCAGCTTGAGCGCCGTGGTCACGACCTGCACGCCGCCGCCAGACCGGGTACCCAGGAGGTTGATGGCAACGAACAGCCACACCATGCCGACGGCCAACCCTGCGGGCGGCCAGGTGGCCAGGTCGGGAACGACCGCGACCAGGTAACCGGTGACGCCCACGGCGAGTGCGGCGTTGGTTACCCAGACTGAAATCCAGTAGCACCACAGCGCGGCAAAGCTGACGCCCTCGCCGAGCGTCTCCCGCATGTAGCCAAAGGGGCCGTCCGCATGCGGCAGGCGCCGCGCCAGCATCGCGAACACCAGCGCCAGGGCGGCGCAGCCGATCACGGTAATCGCCCACGCAATGAAAGCATTGAAGCCGTAAGGTGCCAACGACGCCGGCTGCATGAAAATGCCCATGCCGATGACGTTGCCTATCACCAACGCCGTGGACATCCAGAATCCTAGCTGCCTGTGTACGGGCGGTGAAGGGCTGCGGTCGGCGTTCAAAGCCGCGCGGCCTCTGGCGCCGCGTAGGCTTCCCGCAGCAGATTCTGGAAGTGCCACAGTCCGCTCTCGCGGCGTGGGTTCAGGCGACCCGCCTGGTAAGCGTCGGAAGCCAGGCCGCGCTGGACGGCCTCGCAGATTGCGATGTCCTCCTGCTGGATTTCTTCACTGAACTCCCGGTCGCGGCCAATGCGCGCACGCGCTTCCGGGTCAGGCGAATAGTAGTAGTCAAACTCAACCCGGCACTGCTCTGGACCGAGCGGCAGAATGCGGTTGACCTGCAGCCGACCGGGCATGATGTTGAGCATCACGTTGGGATACACGAAGTAGTAGAAAGCCTCGCCGCCACCGTAAATACCGTCGTTGGCCCGCAAGGGGGAATGCTGCAGCGAATGCCAGCGGAAGAGCTCCGTGTGATAAGCGCGATAGTCGAGCACCTTGCTGAGTCCGGGATGGACATAGGGTAGGTGATAGCCTTCAAGGAAGTTGTCGACGTAGACTTTCCAGTTGCAGGCGACTTCGTAGGTGTCACGGTGGACGAAGTCCATGGTGGCCAGGTCGATTGGGGCGATGCGCTCCGCGATGCCGCCGTAGACTGATTCCAGTGGCGGCGTGCCCTGGTCCAGCGCCACGAAGACGAGGCCTTGCCACACTGCCGCGCGATACTGTGGCAGGCGGACATCCTCGACGCGGAATGCTTCGGCACCGCCCATCTCGGGCGCATGTCGCAGCCTTCCCTGAAGATCGTAGGTCCAGCCATGATATTTGCAGTGCAGGGCCTTGGCGGCCCGGCCGTCACACTGTGCGAGCGGTCCCGCCCGGTGCCGACAGACGTTTGCCAGGGCACGCAGTGCGCCGTCCTCGCCGCGCACCACCAGCACCGGCGTCCTGCCCACCAGGCTCACCACGTGATCGCCGGCCCCGTCCAGCTGGCCACGGCGGGCGACCAGCTGCCAACTGCGCGCCAACACCCGCGTGAGGTCGCGCTCCAGCATCTCGACGCCGGTGTAGTACCCGGGCGGTAGAGCATAGGCCTGCGTGAGTTCCCGGGACGAATCGCCGGCCATGTTCACTGACGCGTCGTCCGTGTGACCTCGTCGCGGATTGTCAACGGTGACAGACCGCGACGCATGGCGATCAGAACAGCCGGCCGCTTGCCCAGAAGGCCAGTGCCGCCAGCAGGCCGGAGGCGGGAATGGTAATGATCCAGGCGATCACGATGTTGCCGGCGACGCCCCAGCGAACGGCACGTGTACGCTGCACACTGCCGACGCCGATGATGGAGCCGGTGATCGTATGGGTGGTGGAGACCGGGATACCGAGGCTGCTGGCCAGGAATAGCGACATGGCGCCACCGGTCTCAGCCGCAAACCCACCAACCGGTTTCAGCTTTGTGATCCGCTGGCCCATGGTCTTGACGATGCGCCAGCCGCCGAACAGGGTCCCCATCGCGATGGCGAGGTAGCAGGACACGATCACCCATCCCGGAAGGTGATCGCGCGTCGTCAGCCCGGCGGAGATCAGCAGTAGCCAGATGATGCCCATCGTCTTCTGCGCATCGTTGCTGCCGTGACCAATGCTGTACAGGGCGGAAGATACCAGCTGCAACCTGCGGAACCAGCGGTCCGTCAAGCGCTGCGACCGGCGCCGACACACCCAGGAAACGCCGATCATGATCAGTCCGGAGAGCAGCATGCCGAGCAGCGGCGCGACCAGGATGAAGCTCGAGGTCCTGATGATGCCTGGCGCCAGCAGCGGGCCCGTACCCGCCTTGGCGATCGTCGCGCCTATCATCCCGCCGATGAGCGCGTGCGAGGAGCTCGACGGCAGGCCGTAGTACCAGGTGATGATGTTCCAGATGATGGCGCCGATCAGCGCACCGAAGATCAGCTGGTTATCCACGGCGTCCGGGCTGACGATGCCCTTGCCGACGGTGGCCGCCACCTTCATCTCGAACAATGCGATGGCGACGAAGTTGAAGAAGGCGGCCCAGGCCACGGCCTGGTAGGGCTTCAACACCCCGGTCGACACGATGGTGGCGATCGAGTTCGCGGCGTCGTGGAAGCCGTTCATGAAATCGAAGACCAGCGCGATCGCGATCAGCGCGACCAGCGTCAGCGTGACAGTCTGTGCGTCCACGATCAGCCGTTCTCGAGCACGACGCCTTCGATTACCTTGCCGACGTCATGGCACTTGTCGGTGGTTGTCTCGAGCAGTTCGTATACGGCTTTGAGCTTGACCAGCTCACGGACATCGTCCTCTTCGCGGAACAGCCGCGAAATCGCGTCCCGCATCACACGGTCGGCGTCGCTCTCGAGGGCATCAATCTCCTGGCAGACCTTCAGTATTTCGGGGCCGTTGTCCATCGACGAGAGCAGGCCGACGGCGGACTGGACGCGGCCGGCACAGAGTTCGATCAGGTTGGCGAGATGCGAGGCCTCCGGGGTGACGGCGTGCACATCGTAGAGAATCATCGACTCGGCGGTGTCCTGGATCAGGTCGAGGATGTCGTCCATGCGCGAGATCAGCCTGTTGATCTGGTCGCGGTCGAAGGGCGTGACGAAGGTGCTGTGCATCAGCGCTACTGTCTCGCGCGTCACGTCGTCGGCGGCGTGCTCGATGTCCTGGATTTTCTTGACCCATTCCTCGCGCCGGCCATTGTGATCGTAGTTCTCCAGCATCTGGATAAGCGCCTTGCTTCCCTCGACGACGAGGCTGCCATGGCGATTGAACAGCGTGAAGAAATGCCTCTCGCGCGGCATCAGCACGGACAGGAGTTTCATGCGGGCGATCCCCGTCTTTTGCTTGTGGCACCGCGATTGTGGTCTTTGTGGCGCCGGAGCGGAACCCCCCGGCAAGTACGCAGGCCAGTTACGGTTTCCGAGGCCATCGAGACCTACCTAACCGAGTCCCAGTACGCCGGGATTCATCACCCGCCGGGGATCGAGGCCGTGCTTGATCATTTCGATGATGCGCCGCGTATCCGGTTCTGCGGCGGCGAGATAAGGATAGGTCCGGCCGATCTGGTTCGAGGCGGCGCCGTGCGACCGGAACAGCTCTACCAGCTCGCTGCGCAGGTCCTGCACCAGTGTTCTTGCGGCCAGGTTCGGGCCGGGCTCCGGATGGCTGGCAAGGGTCGCCGGCTCGACTGTCAGCCGGTGTATCGGCAGCCACGAGTCTCTCCAGTGAAACACGGGTTCATAGCTGAAGGCGTGGTTGCCGATGCCGATCATGAGCCGACTCATCCACACGCCCGCGCGTTCCATTTCGGCGGCGTGCCGGACCAACAGCGCCTCGGCCGCCTCGATCAGCGGGATTGCGTCGGCGTGGGCAACCTTGGCGTTGAGCGCCGCCCATCTTTCGCCGTCATTGCCAAGCGCCTGCGGCGGCGGGAACGGATCGGCCCGTACAGCTTTGGGGATCGAGTTCGGGATTTCGGCAGCACCACCGCCCGCCGCGATCCTGCGGCAAACCTCCAGGTCGGCCTCGACCGCAGCCGCGCTGCGCCCTGCACAGGCAACATGGACCGAATAGGCATGTTCCGGCACGAAGTCGCGTCCTGCTGCCACCAGGCGCGCCCCTTCCTTCAACCCCCTTAGCCAGCTTCCCTGGCCCTTCAGCACGCCGCCGAGTGTCCTGATCGCCTGGGCGAGATCCACCCCATCGAGGTTCTTCCTGGTGGAATTCGGGTCGAAGACATATACCTCTTCGGCAGCACCGCAACGCGTGATCTCGGCAAGCAGCAAGGCGGCATGCATGATGTCCGGCACGGCGAAGGAAACAAAACCGGTATGGGTCGGGGCGCGAATCAGGCGCAGGCTTGCCTCGACCTTGATGCCGAGCGCGCCGCAATCGTGCAGGAACAGGCCCGTCAGGTCGGGCCCATAGGTGCGATAGAAGGGCCGTCCCCCGAAACCGGCTTGCCCGGTCTTCAGTATCGAGCCGTCGGCGAGCACCACTTCGAGCCCGAGCACGCCATCCGCTCCGGTCCCGTAGCGAGCGGTGCCATGAAACAGCGCGCCGTTCGAAAGCCCGCCGCCGATCGTGGCACGAGCGCCGGAAAAGGTGCCGAAAAATGGTAGCCGCAGACGATGCGGCGCGAGCGCCTCGTGGATCTGCTTCCAGGTGACGCCCGCTTCCACGGTGATGAACATGTCCTCTGCACTGATCTCGATAATGCGGTCGAGTAGTGAGGTGTCGACGATGATCGAGCGTTCGTGGGGCGGTGTGTAGCCGCCGGTATAGGTCATGCCGCCGCCGCGAGGAATTACCGCGTAGCCGGCCGTCGTTACGAGGGCGATCGCTTGTGCCAGCGCACGCCGATCCGCGGGCCGGAGGACTGCGGCGCAGGTCGCGCCAGCGGAATAGATGTCGGCCGACAGGGCTTCGCGCTGCTCAGGGTCGACGATCAAGCCGTCGCAGCCGACGATCGGTTCCAGCATCGCTGCAAGCTCGGCGCTTTCGGTCACAGGGGCATCCTCAGGGCTTGCCGGCAGGAGCGCTATTCGGGTCCACAAGTTGCTGCGTGGGCTGGATGCTGCAGGCAAATTCGAGCAGTGTCTGGGCCAGCGTGCCCGGCTCGATCGCCTCCCAGCTGCGCATCATGGCGTTTGCATGCTCCGGGTCGTCATCCTCGAGATTGTTCCAGCGGAAGAAGAATGTCCCGACGTTGGCCCGCCGCTTCTGTCCGCAGTCCCATTCATCCTTGCTGAGAGCACTCTTGTGCGGCCCCGGGCTTCGTGCCTGCTGGTATTCAATCCGCATCCACATGGTGACTATGTCGCCGTCGCGACGGGCATCCTGGCGGGTCGTGAAGAAAACCTGGTCGGGGTAGGTCTCGATCCACTCCCAGTCCATGGTCCCCTTGAGGGTCAGCTGCTTCACCCACTCGTTGCCAATGCCCTTCATCGGAACGGTGTAGACCTGGGCCTGGGCCGAAGCGGCCAGAAACAGCATGATCGCAGTCGCCAGCGCGCGTAATTCCGTTCTCATCTCCTGTCCTCCACGCTGCTTCGATGGGCCACGCAACCCCGTGTTCCCGGACATCCGGCTCAACGGCCTGGCGATGCGCCGTCCACCTGTTTCTTGAAAACGGTCCAGGTCGTCTCGTTTGGCCGCGCGTCGTCGATCGGCGGAGGCGTCCGGTAGAGCGGGTAACGCGCGTCGAGCAATTTCCACAACTTATCGGGGATGCGATCGGGATCGAAGGTCGAGAAGCCAGTGGCGTTGAAGACCATCAAGCCGCTCCTGTCGCCCATCTCCATCCATGGCATGAATGTCGACACCCGTTGCCAGGCGAGGCGCGAATCCCCGATTCGGACGACGCCAGGATCCAGGAAGTCCGCTGCCCGGTAAAAGGTGTTGAAGATCTCCATGGCGTGATACTGGCCGCCCACATAGCGCTGGTAATTGCCTCCCAGCGGGTTCGTGTAAAAAAGCGGTATCTCGTTCGATGCGACCAGGGTTTCGTCGTAGAGCCGCAGTTCGACTTTCGACGGAGCGCCGTTCTCGTCGAAGGCAAAGGACGGAGAACGCATGTTTACCGGGTCGTTGGCGACATGCATCACGGTGACGGTGTCGCCGGTCCAGGGATTCTTCCAGCTGTCGATCGGCTCTCTCGTTTCCGGATCCAGGTAGACCATGATTTCCCGGGACACGCTGCGAAATCCGGGGCCGCGCCTGGCGTCGCTGAGCATGGCGCACTGGCGTACGTTGATCCCGATGACGTCGAACAGATGGCGATCACGCTCGCCTGGTACCCGGCTCCACAGACGGCCCTCCCAGTAGCCATAGCGGGTGACGCCCTGCTCGGAGGTTCCGCAGGTCATCTTGGCGCGCCAGGCAAGCGCCTCGGTGCCGTCACGGACGATATCCTCGGCACCGGCTGCGGCGGCGACGAAGCAGATGGCGGCAAGCGCGGCTGAATGGAGGGCTTTCATGCAGAGGTCTCCAGCTGATCGGAACCCTGTGTTCAAACAGGACCAGCATCCCAAACCAGGCCGCTCGCGGCAAGCTGGCCGCGGCAGTCTGACGGGCCGTCAGGGCAGCGTCCTTCGGGTCATCAGGATCCAGTCGCCCTCATGCCCGGACCCGGAGAATGGAATTCGCGGGCGGCGGGCCCGCTCGATATAGCCAAGGCGTCGGTATAGCGCGACCGCCCCGGCATTCTGCTCCGCGACGATCAGGCTCAGTTCGGGGCACCCGGCCAGGCGGGCCAGCTCGCCGGCATGAGCCATGAGGGTGGATCCGAGGCCCAGACCGCGCCGATCGGGCATCACGGCGATGGCGTTGACGTACCAGCTGCCAGGGCTCAGCGCTTCGAGTTCTACCAGCGGCCGAACCATGGGAGGCAACTCGGCCAGCGGGCCGGACTCGCACGGATCCGGTTGTGTGTAGCCGAGCATCATGCCGGCTGCACGACCGTCCAGCTCCAGCACCCAGGCGTTTCGATAGCTGAAGCCGCCCTCGGCGCGGGCAGCCCGGCGCGCGCCAACGGCCAACGGCGATTCTCCGGCCGCGGCCTGTTCGCGCCACAGAAATGAAGGGATCCCCTCGCCGGCGAGGTCGATCAGTTCGGCTAGCAGGGTCGCGTCGGCCGAAACTGCGGGGCGAATCGTCTGTTTCTGGTCTTGTATCGGGATGCTCCCGCGGCACGGCAGGCCGGCCCGAAGAGGATCGGCGCAGGATCACAGACGCCCGACGGCTGCGCAACCCGGCAGGGAAGCCGGGGAAGCCGGGGAAGGCGGCGAACGGCAGACGGTCCTGCTAGCATCGCCGCGGCAGCCTGGAGTGATGATGGACGTAAACCTGGATTTTTCGAGCATCGACCTGACCAGCGAAATCGCCTACGTAGCGTTACTGTTCGGCCTGTTCGTGGTGCCGCGAATCCTGCAGCGCTGGGGCGTGCCCACGGCGATTACCGCCTTTGCCATTGGCGCGGCGGCGAGCCTCGGCTTCGGGCTGTTTCATGGCGACGAGACCATTTCGCTGCTCGCGACCCTTGGCATCGTTTCCCTGTTCCTGTTCGCTGGTCTCGAGGTCAATTTTCCGGACCTGCGCAAAGGCGCCGCGGTCCTCATCCAGCACCTCGTGATCCGCATCCTGCTGGTCGGTGGTGTCGCCTGGGTGATCGTTCGTATGGTCTCGTTCGATTGGCGGCCGGCGATCCTCGTTTCACTTGCGTTGTTGACTCCCTCCACCGGCTTCATCCTCGACTCGCTGGACAGCCTGGCCCAGAATGAAAAGGACCGCTTCTGGATTCGCTCCAAGGCCATCGCGGTTGAAATGGTGGCGCTGGCGGCGATGTTCTTCACACTGAAATCGGAGAGTGTCGAAGACCTTGGGTTGAGTACCCTGGCGCTGCTGGCGATGATTCTCATACTGCCGTTGATGTTCCGGGCATTCGCCCGGGTCGTGTTGCCGCACGCGCCGAAGAGCGATTTCGCATTTCTGGTCATCGTAGCCGCCGCCTGCGCACTGATCACCAGGAACCTTGGGGTCTACTATCTCGTCGGGGCATTCATCGTTGGCGTGGTCGCACAGAACTTCCGCGCGCACATGCCGTCCATGCAATCCGACCATATGTTGCGCGCCGTCGAGGCGCTCGCGTCCTTGCTGGTACCCTTCTATTTCTTTCATGCGGGAATCGAGCTTACACGGGACGATTTCTCGATCGAGGCATTGGTTGCGGGCCTGGTGATGGTGGTTTGTGCGGTCCCCATCCGGCTCCTGACCGTGGCGCTGCACCGGCGCCTGGCGCTCAAGGAACCATTACGTTCGACCCTGAAAGTCGCGGTACCAATGCTACCGACGCTGGTCTTCACGCTGGTGATCGCCGGCATCCTGCGGGACGAATACGACATCCCGTCCTGGCTGTTCGGTGGCCTGATCGTCTACGCGTTCGTGACCACGATCATGCCGGCGTTGTTCACGCACAAGCCTCCGCCGGACTTCACGCTGCCGACGGTCCTGCCGACAGTGATGCCGGAGACGCGAGCCGAGGATGAACGGCAGGCTTGAACTGACGAGGCGTCACAGCCAGTCGGGATCGGGCAGGTCGCGGAATGCCTGAATCAGCGCGTCACTCCAGCTTGCACGAACCAATTCGAAGTAATCATCGTCAGGCTCGATGACCTTGTGGCTGCTGACGCGCAGCTCGTCCGTCTTGACGGTGACGACGTCGATCGGCATCCCGACTGTCAGGTTCGAGCGGATGGTCGAGTCCATGGACACCAGTCCGCACTTGGCTGCCCGTTGCAGCCGGACCTCGCGGGTGATGACCCGGTCAATGATCGGCTTGCCGTACTTGAACTCGCCGATCTGGAAATAGCAGGTTTCTTCCGTTGCCTCGATGAAATTCCCGGCGGGGTAGATGTTGAACATCCGCGGCGCCTCGCCGAGGATCTGGCCGCCCAGGATCATCGATACGTTGAACTCCATCTTGAAGTTCTCGAGCGCCGCGGCATCGCGGGCGTGTACGGCACGAATCGTGTCGCCTATGCAGTGTGCAGCCTCGAACATGTTGGCGACGTTAAAGAGGTTCGACTGGCCTTCCGGGACCTCCATCGCTTCCCTCAACAGGCTGATGACCGACTGCGCGAGCGAGAGGTTGCCGGCCGTTGCCAGCACGAACACGCGATCGCCAGGACGCTCGAAGATGGTTACCTTGCGGAACGTGCTGATGTTGTCGACGCCGGCGTTGGTTCGGGAGTCGGCCATCATCACGAGGCCAGCATCGAGCAGCATGCCGACGCAATAGGTCATGGGAATCCTTCAGGATGTTGGTGGGAGCGGGGCCGATGCTAATCGCAGGCACCGCCCGCTGTAAATGCAGATCATTGCTGCCGTTCGCGCCGCGAGCGCCGATCGGCCCGGGTCGGTTCGCCAGAGACTTCTACGTCCACCTGCATCGCTTCGTCGCCGCCGCCACGGCGGACACCGCGCACCGGGCCGGCGTCGAGGTAGTCCCTGCCTACGGCCAACCGACAGTGATTGGGGCCAGCCGGGATGCTGTTGGTGATGTCGATGCTGAACCAGCCGCGCTCCTCACCCAGCCAGGCGTCGATCCATGCGTGGCTGGCGAAGCTGGATTCGCCGGTGTGCAGGTAGCCACTGACGTAGCGGACCGGCACACGTTGCAGGCGGCAGACTGAAGCGAAGAGGTGAGCGTGGTCCTGGCAGACCCCGCGTCCGAGACTAAGCGCCCCGGCTGCGTTGTGCTCCACGGTGGTAACGCCGGGTTCCCAAATCACTGCGCTACGAATCGACGCGGCCAGTTCGAGCAGCCCCTCGGGTTCACGCAGCAACTCCGCCGGCCAGCGCGACGCCAAGCCGCGGATTGCCTCGTCCGGCTCGGTCAGCGCGGTTTCCGCCAGGAAGGCAAGCGGCGACAGGCCACCCTCCTCGGTCGGCAGCGCGCCTTCCGTATCACTGGTGTCCACCTGGCCCTCGGCCAACAGCCGGATCTCGATGATGGCCTCGTCCACGGTCACGAGGTGGGAGATGTTGCCAAAGGCGTCGACTTGCTCGACCTGCCGGCCGGGCGAAGTGAGCTTCCAGCGGACCGTCCGCTGCCCGGGCTCCAGACGTGGTGTCAGGCGCACGATCTGCACCGAGTGATCCACCTTGTGGCTGTAGCGATAGACGGTCTCGTGGCGTATGGAAAGCAGCATGTTTCAGCCCGTAGTGGAGACGAGGAAGTCCTCGGCAATGCGCCGGCCAATGTCCCGGACCCGGCCCAGGAACCCGGTCAGGAACTCGTGCACACCCTCCTCGAGGATCAGGTCGATACGGCCGTAGCGCAGCGTGGACCTGAGCGCACCGGCACGCCTGATGGTTTCGGCGGACTGGTCATTCGCGACCTCGCCGAGGTAGACCACCAGCTCGTTCATGCAGCGGTGCAGCGAACGCGGCATATCGGATCGCAGGATCAGGAGCTCAGCGACCCGCGCTGGCGTGATGCGGTCACGATAGACCCTGCGGTAAATCTCGAAAGCCGACACCGAGGCCAGCAGTGCCGAGTACTTGTAATAGTCCGCACGGGTCGCCTGGCCCACGCCGCCGGGGGCGAGCAGCCGAAGCTGCACATCGAGGATCCGCGCGGTGTTGTCTGCACGTTCCAGGACGGTGCCGATACGAGTGAAGTTGAAGCCCTCGTCGCGCAGCATCGTGCCGTGCGTTACGCCGCGCACCAGGTGCGAACGGAACTTGACCCACTCCAGGAACTCGATCAATTCGTCGGTCGACAGGTCCTTCAGCTTGTGGCCACGCATTTCGAGCCAGGTCGAGTTGATGGTTTCCCATTGCTCCGAGGTGAGTGTGCCGCGCACCGCGTGGGCGTTCTCGCGGGCGGCGCGCAGGTCACGGACGATGCTGCCGGAATTGCTTTCATCGAAGGCCAGGAAGTCCACAACCCGTTCGGGCGTCACGGCACTGTAGCGCTCGCGATAGGCCTCGAGCTGGCCGATCATCGCCAGTGTCGCAGCCCAGGACTGGTCGGGCTCGTCCGACTGGCGTTGCAGCAGCGCCATGCGTACGTTGACCTGGAGCATGCGGGCGAGGTTCTCCGCGCGTTCGGTGTAACGCGACATCCAGTACAGATGGTCTGCAGTGCGGCTGAGCATCAGCGTTCCAGCACCCAGGTGTCCTTGGTACCGCCCCCCTGCGAGGAATTCACCACCAGCGACCCTGGCCGCAGCGCGACTCGGGTCAGGCCGCCGGGGACGATGCGCACGTCGCGGCCAGAGAGCACGAAGGGCCTGAGGTCGATGTGGCGCGGCGCGACGCCCTCGTCAACAAAGGTCGGGCAGGTCGACAGCGCGAGCGTGGGCTGCGCTATGTAGCGCCCGGGATGAGCCTTGATCAGGCCGCGGAATTGCTCGAGCTCGGCGCGGCTCGCCTTGGGTCCCACCAGCATGCCGTAGCCGCCTGCGCCATGCACCTCCTTCACGACCAACTCGTCAAGGTGCTCGAGCGTATAGGCAAGGTCTTCGGGCCGTCTCAGGATGCGTGTCGGCACGTTGTCGATGACCGGCTCCTCGTCCAGGTAGAAGCGGATCATTTCGGGGACGTACGGGTAGATAGACTTATCGTCGGCCACGCCGGTGCCGATCGCGTTCGCGATGGTGACGTGCCCTGCCCGGTAGGCGGCGAGCAGTCCCGGCACGCCGAGCATCGAGTCCGGCCGAAATGCCAGGGGATCGAGGAAGTCGTCGTCGACCCGCCGATAGATCACGTGCACGCGCTGCGGACCGCGGGTGGTTCGCATGAAGACGAAGCCATCGCGAACGACAAGATCCTGTCCCTCGACCAGCTCGACGCCCATCTGCTGGGCCAGGAAAGCGTGCTCGAAGTAGGCGCTGTTGTGCGCCCCCGGCGTCAGCAGCGCGACCGTGGGCTCGCGGACGCCAGGCGGCGCGACGCTGCGCAGGTTGTCGAGCAGGATGTCCGGGTAGTGCTGGACTGGCTCCACCGCGTAGCGAGCGAACAGCTCGGGAAAGAGCCGCATCATCACCTTGCGGTCCTCGAGCATGTAGGAGACGCCGGATGGCACGCGCAGGTTGTCCTCGAGAACGTAGAATTCGCCTTCGCCGGCCCTTACGACGTCGATGCCGGCGATATGCGCGTAAATGTCGCCGGGCACCTCGATCCCCTGCATCTCCGGACGGTACTGCGTGTTGCACAGCACCTGCTCGGGCGGGATACGGCCGTCCTTGAGGATGTCCTGGTCGTGGTAGATGTCAGCGATGAAGGCGTTTAGCGCAGTGACGCGCTGCTTCAGCCCCTTGAACAACTTGCGCCACTCTGCTGCGGTGATGATGCGCGGGACGACGTCGAACGGTATCAGCCGTTCTGCACCGGCTTCCTCGCCGTAGACGGCAAAGGTAATGCCGGTGCGGCGGAACAGCCCGTCGGCCTCAACGCGCTTCTGCGCGAGACGGTCGCCGGGCATGCCGGCCAGCCAGGAGTCGAATTCCCGGTAGTGACCGCGCACCCGGCCCTCGCCGTCGCGCATTTCGTCGTAAGGCATCATCATCAGTGAGTCGGGCGATCGCGTTGCCAGCTGCCAGCCCAGTTTAGCCAGAACACGCTCCGCCGTCGCGCCTGAGAAGACGGGCAACCCCTTGATAAGGGTATATCAGCGCGCAGCGGGCCGGTCGATTGCCCCGAATCGGTGCAAGTCACGATGCGGCCTCGCGCAGACGCGCTCAAGTTGACTGGAGGGAATCGCTGCATGAGGCACAAGCCGATCATCAAGTCACCCAATGACATTCAGCGTGCCATCGCACGATGGAGCGAGGCGGGCTTGATCGATGCTGCGACAGCCGGACGGTTGCGGGCGCACGAGACTGCCCGAAAGCCGACGCAGACCGGGCGAATGGCTGTCCTGGCATTCGGCTTTGGTGGGTTACTTCTGGCAGCGGGCGTATTTCTGTTCGTCTCGGCGAACTGGCAGGACCTGTCGCCCTGGTCCCGGTTCGCGATCGTTCTGGCCATGGTCGCAGCGTTTCATATCGGGGCCGCTCTTGGCGCACGGTTCAGTGAGGCACTTGCAACCACGCTGCACGCGGTGGGTACCGCGGCGCTCGGTGCCGGCATCTTCCTGTCGGGCCAGATCTTCAACCTCCAGGCGCACTGGCCCGAGGCATTCCTGCTATGGGCATTGGGGGCCGGCGTTGCAGCCTTGTTGCTGAGGGACTGGCCGCAGGTTCTGTGGGTCGCCATCCTTGCTCCGGCCTGGCTTGTGTCTGAGTGGGCTTCGAACTTCCCGTGGTATCGGGCGATCTCTGGCGAGGCGATCGAATCGGTCGTTCCCTTCGGACTGGTCTTGCTTAGCACCGCCTACCTGGCGGCGACCACGCGAGGCGGCGAGACTCCGTGGCGGCAGGCACTGGCGCGCCTCGGGGCCGTGTGCCTGATCCTCGCGGCGAGCGGGCTGGCTGGCAGCGGCCAGGAACTCATGGTCGAAGCACAACGGCAGCCAGTTCCCACCATGTTGCTGACAGTCGGCTGGTCGGTTGCGCTGGGGCTACCACTGGTCGTGGCCGGCTGGCTACGCCGCGCCGAGGGTTGGCCGGTGCTGCTTGCGGCGGCGCTCGCTGCGATCGTCATCGCACTCGATCCGGCGATCACGTGGCAGCGCCTGTGTATCTACCTGGTGTACGCGACAGGCTCCGTAGGGCTGGTCGGATGGGGCCTGCTCGATCGCCAGCGGCTGCGGGTCAACCTCGGGGTGCTGGGCTTCGTGCTGACGGTTCTGGCTTTCTATTTCTCCAGCCTGTTCGACATGCTTGGAAGAGCAGTTGGGCTGATCGGCATGGGCCTGCTGTGCATCCTGGGCGGGTGGCTGGCAGAGCGCATCCGCAGGCGTCTGATCGCGCGCCTTGGCGAGGAGGCTCAATGAATCCGCTGTTGCGCGGGCTGGTGATCGCGCTGGTTCAGGTCATGCTGGTGGCCGGCGTCGCCGGCAAGCTGCTATATGACCGGGAGACCCTGCCGAGGGTGTGGGCGCAGACCACGGGCATCGACCCCATGCTGCCGATTCGCGGGCGCTACGTGTCGTTACGGCTCGTCGTCCAGGTCGATCGCATCAACGGGCCAGGCATGGAAGAGCAGAGGGTGAATGTATACCCGGTCGAGCTGACCGCGATCGACGGGTCCTTGCGCGCCATTGTCGCCACACCATCTGAGGAAGCGTTCATTGGCTGGACGGGCCCGATGGCACAACGCGTCTCGACGCCGGCCGGACAGGTCTGGGCGTTGGCGGAACCGATCGCTTTCTTCCTGCCGGAAGAGGCCGCCGACCCGACGCGACTGGCGCCAGGCGAGGTACTCTGGGCCGAGGTGACGGTCCCGCGCGAAGGGGCGCCCCGGCCAATAAGGCTGGAAGTCAGGAAACCGGCGATGCCCAGCACCGGCACCGCGGATCAGGCTGAGGCCACGTAAGGTACGCTGAGAGCTGCTGGCAAATTCCGTTATCCTAATATCCTCTCGCGCTGGTACAGCTTTCCTGCCACCCAGGTCAGCAGCGCACCGAGCGCCAGGGTACTCAGCGTCGAGATGGCGGCGTAGGAAGCAGGCAACGCCTCGCTCTTCAGGAAACCCTGTATCAAGAGGTGCTGGGACAGGCTGGGCACCAGCATGAGCGCGGCGCTTGCCTTGATGTCGAGCAGGCCGGCGACGGCGATCGGTAGTGTCGGCACCAGCAGCACCACGCCGAGCCAGGTCTGCGCTTCCTTGTAGCTGCGCGTGAAGGATGCGACCACCGTCAACAACGATGCGCCGACTGCGACGAAGGGCAACGTCGCCAGAAATACGGCGAACGCAACACCGGCGCCGAAGTTGGCCGACATGCCGATTTCCTCCAGCGGCACCCGGCGCACTGCGAGCGCTATCGTGACCGTCACCAGCGCCAGCGCGACGACCATGAAGAAAGCAGAGGCCAGTACCTTGCCGTAGATCAGGTGGGTGCGCGGCACCGGCGTCGTCAGCAGCGGCTCGAGCGAACCGCGCTCGCGCTCGCCCGCGGTTGCATCAATCGCCAGGTACATCCCGCCAAGCAGCGTCACCAGCAGGACAATGTAGGAAAGCATGCCGAGAACCAGCGTCGCGCGCGATGCAGGTGTGGAGACATCAATGCTGTCCACCACGACGGCCTGTGCAACCAACGGCGAGATGCCGCGCGCCTGCAGACGCAACGCGGCGATGGACCCGGAGTAACCGGATATCGCCGCGCGAACCCTGCCCGCGCGACGCTCTGCCTTGTTGTCGGAGCCGTCGGCATAGACGAGCACCCGTGCCGGCTGGCCGCCCGCCAACTGCTGCCCATAGGCGGTAGGTATCGCGACGACGACCTGGTCGATGCCGTCCCCGATCCAGGCGCGGATATCGGTGTCCGTGCCGTCCTTGAGCGTTACTGCAAGGCCCTGCTCGCGCAGAAACTGCACCAGGTTGGGCGCATGGTCACCGCCGCAAACGGCCACGGCGATGGCCTCATCGAGCGACGAAACAGACTGGTTGAGCGATAGCGTCAGGATGCCGAGGAACATCAGCGGCGCAAACAAGGGGCCCATTACCAGGCTCGACAACAGCGCTCGCCGGTCGCGTACGGTTTCCAGGAATTCCTTGCGAAACACGGCGCGGAGCGTGCCAATCATGCCAGGCCCTCCGGCTCGCCGAGGACCCGCACGAAGGCTTCCTCCAGACTGCTCCCGCCAAAGCGCGACTGGATGCCGGCGGGCGTCCCGTCGCAGACGACGCGCCCGTGATCGATGATCACGATTTCGTCGCAGAGCGCCGCGACCTCCTGCATGACGTGGCTGGAGAACAGTACGCAATGTCCGTTAGCTTTCAGGCCGAGAACCAGGTCCCGGAGTGCCCGCGTTGCCATGACATCCAGGCCGTTGGTGGGTTCATCCAGCAGCACATTCCTGGGCGAGTGCACCAGAGCACGGGCCAGCGCCACCTTGATGCGCTGGCCCTGGGAGAAACCCCTGGCGGGCCGGTCGGCGAACTCCGACATACCGAGCTGATCGACCAGCTCTTCGAGGCGGTTTTCTAGCACCACCGGCGACAAGCCATGCAACTCGCCGTAGAAGCGGATGTTTTCGCGTGCGCTCAGATTGGGATAGATTCCGGCCGAATGCGGTAGCACGCCGATCGAGCGCCTTGCGCCGAGCGGGTCGGTCAGGACATCAATGCCATCGATGCGCGCGGCGCCGCTGTCCGGTCGGAGCACCGTGTAGAGCATCCTGAGCGTGGTCGACTTGCCGGCGCCGTTGGGCCCGAGCAGGCCGGTGATCCGGCCGTCGGCGGCGGCAAAGCTGACGTCCCGGACCGCCTGCACGGTGCCGAAGTGCTTGGCCAGCGACTCGACCTCGATCACGGCGCACCCCCGTTGAAGTTCAGGAAGAACGGCGACGGTTCGACGACATCGGCGCAATGGGTATCGAGGTTGGCGGTCGTGCCGGCATCGAGGAAGCGACGGATCATGGACTGGGCGCACTTCAGGCCGAGCTGGATGTGTCCCTGGCCCTTGAATACGATTTCAGCGTGATCGCTGAATCCCGCGGCCGCAGCGGCGGCATAGGCGGGCGGCGTAACCGGGTCGAACTGTCCGGAGAGCAGCAGGGCTGGAACGGCCGAGTTCAGCGGATCCTTCAGGTCGACGTCCACGGTGCCGCGCGGCCACACCTCGCACATGGCGCTCAGGCCGTCCAGCATGGCGCTTCCCAGGAACGACGCGCCGAGCGCACGCTGATCCAGCGCTGCCCGGTCCAGGAAAGGCAGGTCCTCGCTGCAGACCACGGCGTTGTGCATCCCGTAGGCCAGCGCGTCCCGGAGCTGCTCGCCCACCATCTGGGCCTGTGCCGCCAGCGGTGTAAAGTTCCCGTTCTTGTGCGCCTCGTGGATGAACAGCGGCAGCAGCGCGGCGCTGCTGTCCGAGTAGATCAGCATCCGGGTGGCAAGCGCCAGGTGCCCGGCGGTGAACTCGATCTCGCGCCCTTCGGCGGTGACCGGATCGGGCAGCCGAACGGTGACCGGATGCCGGTCGAGTTGCGCCCGCAGCGTGTCGAATTCGGCAGCGATGTCCGGGTAGCGGCTGGCGCAGCCAGGGTCTGCCTCGCAACGCGCGAAGCCTGCCCGCAACGCGGACTCGGCATCGAGCGCCATGGATGCGCCGAGTGCCAGAGACGGGTTGACCACGCCGTCAAGGATGACAGCACGGGCGTGTTCGGAATAGCGGCGCACATAGTGCTGCACGACGCGCGTGCCGTAGGACGCGCCGTAGAGATTGATCTGCTCATAGCCGAGCGCAGCGCGCACCGCGTCAAGATCCCGGACCGCGATGCTGGTCGTATAGAAGCGCGGATCTCCGGGCAGCCCGGAGAGGCACGCGGAGGCGAGATGACGGTAATCGTCGGGAGAGGCGACGGATTCCCAGCCCTCGTCCGGCATGTCGCAGGCCATGACGTTGGAATCGCCCGTGCCGCGCTGGTCGACCAATACGATGTCACGCTCGCGCCGGACAGCGGCCAGCGTGCCTAGCATGCCGACGAAGGAATCGCGCGCGCCCTGGCCGGGGCCTCCCGCCAACAGAAACAGGGGATCCGCTCTGGCCTGGGCCGAGACGGCGGGAATGACCGCGACGGCGAGGTCGATCTGCCTTGCATGCGGCGCATCGGGATTCTCGGCGACGCGAAGCCTGCCGCAGCGTGCGGCCACCGAGCCAAGTCCGTAGGGATGCTCGAGCCTGCAGGCCGCGAGCGCCAGTCCGTCTGAAGACTGTGCTCCCGCCGGGCCAGACAGCCACAAGCCGCAAAGTATCGTCGCAAGCGCGCCGGTGGCGCACGGGACAGCGTTTTCCTGCATGATTCCAAGCCCCTGCGGCATTGCGCCCTCGCCGGGCCGGTCGGCGGGCCCGGGCGCCCTGGTCGGCGCTCATTGTGACACCCGAGGCCGCTCGTCGCACGATGCCGCGGCATGCGAGCCTGTAGAATTGCCCGCTCGGCGAAGCGGTACGGAAACGGGCAGGACCCATGCGCGACAGCAGGAACTACGACGTCATCGTAATCGGCGGCGGCCACGCCGGCACCGAGGCGGCGCTGGCGGCGGCGCGCATGGGTGCGCGCACCCTGCTGGTGACCCAGAGCATCGAAACGCTGGGCCAGATGAGCTGTAATCCTGCGATTGGCGGCATCGGCAAGGGTCACCTGGTACGCGAAATCGACGCGCTCGGCGGCGCAATGGCCCGGGCGGCCGATCGCGCCGGCATCCAGTTCCGCACCTTGAATGCCAGCAAGGGACCTGCGGTGCGCGCGACGCGTGCCCAGGCCGACAGGCAGCTTTACCGGCGCACAATTCGCGCCATGCTGGAGAGCCAGCCGGGACTCGAGCTGTTCCAGCAGGAGGTAGCGGACCTCGAAATCGAAGGCGGCCGCATCCGGCGCGTCGTGACTCGCATGGGTCTGGCGTTCGAGGCCCGTGCCGTGGTGCTTACAGTGGGCACTTTTCTCGGCGGCCGCATTCACGTGGGACTCGAGAACCATGCGGGGGGTCGCGCCGGCGATCCGCCGTCCAATCGTCTCGCCGCGCGCCTCCGTGAGCTGCCTTTCCGGGTCGGCAGGCTCAAGACCGGAACGCCACCCAGGCTTGATGGGCGCAGCCTGGACTACTCGATGATGACGCCCCAGCCGGGTGATGACCCGCGGCCCGTGTTCTCCTTCCTGGGCCGGACCGGGGACCATCCAGCGCAGGTCTGCTGCCATATCACCGCAACCAACGAGCGGACCCACGAGTTGATTCGCGCAGCAACAGACCGTTCGCCGATGTTCACTGGCGTGATCGAGGGCACCGGACCTCGTTACTGTCCGTCGGTCGAGGACAAGGTGGTGCGCTTCGCGGACAAAGCGTCGCACCAGGTCTTCGTCGAGCCAGAGGGGCTCGACACGCACGAGGTTTACCCGAACGGGATTTCAACCAGCCTGCCCCACGACGTGCAGGTGGAGTTCGTACGCAGCATCCGCGGTTTCGAGCGGGCGCACCTGACCCGCCCTGGCTACGCGATCGAATACGACTACTTCGACCCGCGTGACCTCCGCCATTCGCTCGAGACCAGGTTCGTCGACGGGCTCTACTTTGCCGGCCAGATCAACGGCACGACGGGGTATGAGGAAGCCGCGGCGCAGGGAATCCTGGCGGGCTTGAATGCTGCGCTTGCGGTTCGGGACGAGGAGCCCTGGTGGCCGCGCCGCGATGAGGCCTACCTCGGTGTACTGGTAGACGACCTGATTACCCGTGGAGCCATCGAGCCCTATCGCATGTTCACCAGCCGGGCCGAGCACCGGTTGTTGTTGCGCGAGGACAATGCGGACTTGCGGCTGACGCCGAAGGGCCGTGAACTGGGACTGGTCGGTGCCGAGCGCTGGGAGTTCTTTAGCGCAAAGTGCGATGCGGCCGGGCGCGAGTCGGCGCGGCTCGCCGCGCTGCTGGTGCGGCCGCGGGATGTTGCTGATGCCGATGCCATCAGGGTGCTGGGAGGTCCGATCTCGCGCGAGCAACGTGCATTGGAGCTGCTGCGACGGCCAGGAACGGACTATGGGCAGCTCGTATCGCTCGACTGCATCGGGCCGGGCGCGCCGCTGCCCGACGAGCGCCTGGCGGCCCAGGTGGCACTGCAGGTCGATGTCGAGGCGAAGTACGCGGGCTACATCGGGCGGCAGCGCGAGGAAATCGAGCGGCAGCGCCGCAGCGAGGAAACGCAGCTGCCGGGGGACCTCGACTACGCCCGGGTAGCTGGGCTGTCGAACGAAGCGCGGCAGCGGCTGGCGGAAGCAAGACCGGCGACGCTCGGCCAGGCTGCGCGGCTGCCAGGCATCACGCCCGCCGCCGTGTCCATACTGCTCATTCATCTGAAGAAACGCGCGCGCGCAGCCTGACGCGCGCCGGTCACGGAGCCTGCAGACATGTACCAACTCTATTACGCTCCGGGCGCCGCCAGCCTGGCAGCCCACTGGATGCTCATCGATCTCGGCGTTCCCATTGAAGCGGTACGGCTGGACCTGGGCGCCGGAGAACACAAACGGCCGGAATACCTGAAGCTCAATCCCAACGGCCTGGTGCCGACGCTGGTGGTTGACGGAACGCCGGTATATGAATGCGCGGCGTTACTGCTGTTGCTGGCGGAGCGCCACCCCGAGGCAGGCCTGTCTCCGGCCCCAGATAGTGCCGCCAGGCTGGCCTACCTGCAGTGGATGACGCACCTCACGAATACGGTGCAAGCTACGTTCCGCGGCTGGTTCCATCCACAGGAGACGGCCGGCGAGGACGTGGCACCCCGCGTCAAGGACTTTGCCCGCGGGCAGGTCGAGCTGGCCTGGGACCGGGTGGAAGCGCAGCTGGCGGTGAGCGGCGGCTACATCGCCGGGAACGCGCCCAGTGCAGCGGATTTCCTCGCCACGATGCTTATGCGCTGGTCGCGCAACATGCCCAAGCCAGCCACCGAGTGGCCGGCGATACGCGATTACGTTGCGCGCATGAAAGCCCGGCCATCATTTACTGTCCTGTACGAACGCGAGGGCCTGACCGAGTGGGCCTGAGGTGACGGGCAGCAAGCCGGAGGGCCGCGGCCGCTGGCTGGTACTGCTGGTGGTTCTGGCGGCAGCCGGCTTCGCCTGGTGGAAGGCACAGGCTCCCGCTCAGCCGGGCACTCCCGCCACGGCGCGGCAGGTCGCGCGGCAGCTGACCCGCGGCAATGGTTCGGAACCGGACTCCCTCGATCCGCAGCTTGCGAGGATGGATTCGGCGTTAACCATCCTGCGCGACTGCTACGAAGGGCTGACTTCGCTGGATGCGAGCGGCGGAGTCGCAGCAGGCGCAGCAGAGTCCTGGTCGGTCAGCGATGACGGACTCACCTATACATTCCGGCTGCGGCCGGGGGCCCGCTGGTCCAACGGCGACCCCGTGGTCGCCTCGGACTTCGTGGCTGCGTGGAGGCGGCTGGTCGATCCGGCCACTGCCTCGCAGTACGCGCAGATGCTGGAGCCCGTTGAACAAGCCGAGGCTGTCATCACCGGCGAGCTGCCGCCGGAGAGTCTCGCCGTCGAGGCGGCTGAGCCGCTGCTGCTGAAGGTCCGGCTCGCGCGGCCCACCGCATATTTCCCTGCGCTGCTCTCTCACCCAAGCACATTTCCGGTACACGCGCCGACACTCGCCCTGCATGGCGAGGAATTCGCGCGGCCCGGCACCGCGGTCACCAACGGCGCCTACGTGCCGGTGGAATGGCAAGTGGGCGCTCTTGTACTGGCGAAACGCAATCCTCGCTATTGGAACGATTCCGCCACCGCCATCGACACGATCCGCTACCTGCACATCAGCGACCCAGCCGCGGAACTGACCCGCTATCGCGCCGGGGAACTCGACGTCACCTACACGCTGCCGCCGGGGCAACTCGCGCGGTTGTCTGCCGCGGCGGGCGCGGAACTACACACTGGTGCCCAACTCGGTGTCTACTATTATGGCCTGGCGCTCGACCTGCCGCCGTTCGCGGACGCACCGGAACTGAGGCGTGCCCTGACCATGACCATTGACCGGGAAATCCTGGCGAGCAAGGTTCTGGGCGACGGTGAGATTCCCGCCTACGGGTGGGTGCCGCCGGGTGTCGCTGGCTACGATTCGCAGCGCTACGAATGGTCGGGTTGGCCAGTCCAGCGCCGGCTCGGGGAGGCGCGGCGGTTGTATGAGCGGGCCGGATACTCGGCCGGTCGGCCCCTATCCTTCGAGCTCAGCTACAACAAGAGCCCGCTCCACGATCGGATCGCGCTTGCCGTCGCGGCCATGTGGAAGCAGCAGCTAGGCGTCGAGGTCACGCTGCGGGCCGAGGAGTTCCGGGTGCTCAAGCAGACCATCGATGCGCGCCAGGCCGAGGCCTTCCGCGGCAGCTGGATCGCCGATTACAACGATGCCCAGTCATTCCTTCAGGTGCTGAGCGGCGGTTTCGGGATCAACCTGCCGCATTACCAAAATGCCGAATACGACGGGCTGCTCGATGCCGCCGGTGTCGCGGCCGATCCGGCGAAACGCGCCGCGACGCTGGCCGCGGCGGAGCGGCGGATGCTCGACGATGTGCCAGTGATTCCGCTTTTCTTCTACGTTTCGAAGCACCTGGTCGCCGACCGCGTCCAGGGCTGGTACGACAACGTCATGAATGTAACCTACAGCAAGGACCTGTCACTGGCCGAAGGGTTCTAGCCCGCCAGCAGCACCGCCTCCGCGTGCTCGAGCGCTTCCGGCGTTCCGTAGATGACCACCACGTCTCCCTGTCGTAGCTGCATCGTGTCGTCGGGGTCGCGGCCGACGATACCGCCGCGGCGCACTGCGGTGAAGGAGACCTCGGCGCCACGCGCGCGGACCTCGGCAATCGGGCGGTCGATCGACCACGCCCCCGGCGGCAACACGACCGTGTGTAGTTCCTCGCGCAGGTCGTGGCTCTCATCTATCAAGTCGGCCTTTTCACGGCGGAAGATGCTGCGCAACATGCTGTAGCGATGGCGGCGTATTTCGCCGACGGTCTTCACTACGCGTGATAGCGGCACATCGAGCACCAGCAGTGCGTGTGACACCAGCATCAGTGCGGCCTCCAGCGTTTCCGGGACGACTTCGGTTGCGCCCGCCGCATGCAGTTGCTCGAGGCGCGTGTCGTCGGCCATGCGTACCAGCAGCGGGACCTTGTCGTTGAGGCGGCGGATGGACTTGACGATGCCCAGCGCCCGGTCCGGATCCGAGAACGAGATCACCACCGCGCTGGCGTGCTCCAGTCCCACGGCGGCAAGAACTCTTTCATCGGCAGCGTCGCCGTAGATCACCGGCTCGCCGGCCTCGCGCGCGGTGCGCACCCGGAACGGATCGAGGTCCATGGCGAGATACTCGAAGCCCTGCGACTCGAGGACGCGCGCCACGTTCTGGCCGACCCGGCCGAATCCGCAAAGGATGACGTGCTCGCGATGCGCGAGCGCGTCGGTGGCGGCCTCGGTACGTGACATGGCAGTCTCGACCGGGCCCTTTTCGCGCAGGAGATAGCGCGCGAGGCGCTTGTTGTGCCGGATCAGGAATGGCGAGAGGACCATGCTCAGGGTGATGGCCGCCAGCAGCAGCTGGGTGAGATCCTGGCTGATCAGTCGGTTCTGCAGGAGCAACGCGATCAGGGCGAAGCCGAATTCACCTCCCTCGCTCAACACGATGCCGGTCCTCAGCGACTTGAACCAGCTGCCCGCATAGCGTCGGGCCACCAGCGTGACGACCCCGGCCTTGAGCAGCAGCAGTCCGATCAACAGGCCAGTCACGACCAGCGTCTGCTGGCCCAACAGGCGCGGGTCGAGCTGCATGCCAACGGTAACGAAGAACAGCCCGAGCAGGATGTCGCGGAAAGGGCGTATGCCGGCGTCGACCTGGTAACGGTATTCGGTCTCCGCCAGCATCATTCCGGCCAGAAAACCGCCGAGTGCCAGCGATAAGCCGACCGCGTGGGTGGCCCAGGCCGCCGCCATCGCGACGAACAGCACCGCCAGGGTGAACAGTTCGGGGGTGCGGCTGCCGGCGATCTCGTGGAACAGTGGCCGCAGCAGCCAACGTCCGGCAGCCAGCACGACAGCAAGCGCTGCGGCTCCCTTGGCGATCGCCGCGAGAACGTCTGCGGCCGAGTAATCGGCGCCCGCCGCGCCGATGACGCCTGCCAGCGCGAGAAAGGGTACGAAAGCCAGGTCCTGGAACAGCAGAATACCGAAGGAAAGCCGGCCATGGGTCCGGTTCAGCTCGCCCTGCTCGGTAAGTTGCTGGATGACAATTGCGGTGGAGGACATGGCGACGGCCCCACCCAGCACGGCCGCCACCTCCGGCGGAGCGCCGAGCCACCAGGAAATCGCGCCGAAAGCCGCCGCCGTCAGCCCGACTTGGGCGCTGCCAAGCGCGAAGACCTCGTTGCGCATGGCGATCATGCGCGGCAGCGAGAACTCGAGGCCAAGCGTGAACAGCAGGAACACGATGCCGAATTCAGCCAGGGTGCTGGTGGTTTCCGTATCCTCGACCCAGCCTAGGGCGTGGGGGCCGAGCGCAGCGCCCACCACCAGGAACCCGAGAACTGGCGGCAGCCGCAGGCGGCGCAGCGAAGCCACCACCACCAGCGTCGCTGCCAGCAGCACCAGGACGTCGACGAGCACGCTGTCAGTCATTCGCACCCTCCCGGCGGAATCCGCTACATGGTGGGGGCGCACGCGCCGGCAGGCAACAGTCGCGCTACCGGCGGTTGCGTACAGCCTGCTAGCATCGGGTTGGCGGACACGGTACGACCATGCACCTTGAAGCACGCGAAACACCGGAGGGGAGACGGCTCGCGCTCGGCGGGCGGTGGACCGTGGCAAATGTCGCGGCTCTGGAGACGACCATTGCGAAAGCCGGCGCGGCTTCAGCGGCTGCCACGACGATTGACACCAGCGGACTGGAGTCGCTGGACCTGACCGGGGCCTGGCTGCTCAGATCACTAGAGGGCCGCCTGGTCCAGGCAGGAAGCGAGGTAGCCTGGACGCCGGCCCGCCCAGAGCAGCTGGCGTTCATCGATGATGCGGTCAAGCGCGGGCCCACGCCGCACGAGGAGCACGAATATCATCGCAGCCTGATGGTAGTGCCACTCAGGACCGTGGGTTGGCTGACCATCAAGGCCCGCGACAACCTGCTCGAGCACGTCGCCATGTTCGGTGCGGTCGTCACCGTCCTGGCCAGGGCGCTGTTCAACCCGAAGCGCCTGCGGTTGCCATCGATCGTCCGGCACGTTTACGAGACCGGTGTGCTGGCCATCCCGATCGTGGCGCTGATTGCGTCCCTGATTGCGGTCATCGTGGCCTACATCGGCGCGCAGCAACTCAGGCAGTTCGGTGGCGAGATATTCGTGGTCGACCTGGTCACCATCGCAGTCCTGCGCGAACTCGGTGTGTTGCTGACGGCGATTATCGTGGCTGGCCGTTCCGGCAGCGCCTTCGCTGCCGAGATCGGCGTCATGAAGCTCAACGACGAGGTGGACGCGCTGCGGGCGATCGGCATGGACCCGGTCGAAGTACTGATCGTGCCGCGAATATTGGGGCTGGTCATCGCGCTGCCGCTGCTGACCGTAGTCGCGGATGGCATGGGCCTGGCCGGCGGCGCGCTGCTGTCCTGGTCGCTGGTGGATATCACCTTCACGCAGTACGTGGAACGGGTCAATGAATCGATTGCCAGCACGACCTTCTGGGTGGGTCTGGTCAAGGCGCCGGTGTTCGCTTACGTGATTGCACTGGTCGGCACCATGCGCGGCATGCAGGTGCGTGGCTCCTCCCGGGAACTCGGGCGGCTGACGACGGTTGCCGTGGTGCAGTCCATATTCCTGGTAATACTGTTCGACGCGATGTTTGCGGTGCTGTTCATGGAGCTCGATATCTGATGACGCCCGTCATTTCGGTCCGCGGTGTCGTCAACCGCTTTGGCCACCAGCTCGTGCACGACGGGCTGGACATGGATGTCATGCCCGGTGAGGTTTTCGGCATCGTGGGTGGATCGGGCACCGGCAAGTCGGTCCTGCTCCGGACCATGCTAGGCCTGCAGAGGCCGGAGTCCGGCTCGGTGGAGATCGAGGGCAGACAGGTCATCGGTGCTTCGGCCGGTGATCTGCAGGAGGTCAAGCGCAGCTACGGCGTGACCTTCCAGCAAGGGGCGCTGTTCACCGCGCTGTCGGTGGCACAGAACGTCGAGCTGCCCATCGCCGAGTACTATGCTGTGAGCGAGACGACACTACGCGAGCTGGCGGAACTCAAGATTCGCATGGTCGGACTACCGATTGATGCCGCGGACAAGCTCCCGGCGCAGCTGTCGGGCGGCATGGTCAAGCGTGCGGCCCTGGCAAGGGCGCTGGCGCTGGACCCGGTGCTATTGTTCCTCGATGAGCCGACCTCCGGCCTCGATCCGATCTCCGCGGCGGCATTCGACAAGCTCGTGTTATACCTGCAACAAAGCCTGAAACTGACGGTAGTGATGATCACCCATGACCTGGACACGATCTTCCGTACCTGTAACCGGGTGGGCGTAATCGTGGATCGCCGGATGATCAGCGGCACACTCGACGAAATCGTGCGACACGAGCATCCTTGGATCCGTGCGTACTTCCACGGCGAGCGCAGCCGGGCCGTGCAGGAAAGGCGATGACTGATGGATAGGGATGCCAATTACGTTGCGGTTGGAGCGTTCGTACTGGTGCTGCTGGCGATGGCGGCCAGCTTCGTCCTCTGGTACTCGGAGACAGGCGATCGACGCAGCTACCAACGTTATGAGATCTACTTCGACGGCAGCGTCTTCGGGCTGTCCGAGGGCGGCTCGGTGCGCTACCTGGGCGTCGCCGTCGGCCGCGTCATGCGCATCGGGCTCGACCCGCGCGACCCCAGCCGGGTGCGAGTGGTCGCCGAGATTTCGGATGACACGCCGATAGCCGGCGAGACCGTAGCGCGGCTCGCCCTGCAGGGCGTAACCGGGCTGCTGTTCATTGACCTCAAGCCAGCTGACCCGGGCAAAACGCCGTCAGATGCCGTTCCGAGCATCGAGCATCCGGTCATTCCCGCGGAGAGGTCCGACTTCGACGTCTTCGTCAGCAGCCTGCCGGACGCAATCGCCAAGGCATCGGAGGTCCTGAGCCGGATGAACACGATGCTGTCGGATCGCAACATCAAGGCCGCGACAGACGCGATCGGCAGCGTCGAGGTCGCTACCAGGGACTTGCCCGCCGCCGTCGCCGACACGCGCCGGTTGCTGGTAGAAATTCAGGGCGCGGCCGCGGAAATCGGCGCCATCGCTGCAGACGTCAGGGCCGTGACGCGGGATGCCGCGCCAGAGCTGCAACTGGCGATCAAGCGGCTGCGCGAGGCCGCAGAAAGCATGGCCGCAACGAGCGCCAGGCTTGACGGGCTGGTAGCCGCCAACGAGGCCAGCGTTTCGCGCTTTGCGGATGAGGGCCTGACCGAGATCCAGGCAATGGTGCGTGACATGCGCGAGTCGTCCCGGGCCATCGAGCGGCTCGGCCGGCGACTGGAAGAGGATCCGTCGCGTCTCATTTATCAGCCCGCGACGCGCGGCGTGGAGATTCCGCCATGAGATCGATAGTGCTGGTCACAGTGGCCGTGATGCTGGTTGCCTGCGGCGGTGGGCTCAAGCGCGATGCACCGGAGCCGGCCGTGTATCGGTTGGCGCCGCCGGCCATCGCGGGTGGGCCGGCGATCGTCGCCGACCTGCTGGTGTTGCGACCGGTCGTCGCGCCCGGCCTGCGTACCGACAGGATCGCCAACTCGTGGCCTGGTAACCGTCTCGACTACTATGCGGATGCGCGCTGGAGCGGCGAGTTGGGCTCAGTGGTGCAGGGCGCGCTGGTCCAGGCCTTCCGCGGCTCTGGAAGGCTGCGGACGGCAGAGGGCGACCCGGGCCGCTTCCGCGCCACCCATGTGCTGGGCGTGGAGGTCATCCGACTCGAGGCCGACTACTCTGCAGGTGGCGCGCCCACCGCCGAGGTGACCCTGGCCGCGACGGTCGCCCGCTATGGCGATCGTCGGGCCTTGATGACCACGACTGTCTCAGCCGAAACTGTTGCCGGCGGCAACACCCTCTCGACCGTGGCCGCTGCGCTCGATGACGCTTTTGGCAAGGCAGCCAGTGAGGTGGTCGTCTGGACCCACGAGGCGGTTGCCGCTGATCTCGCCGGTCAACCCTGAACGGCGCCGCGCGTTAGCCGTAGTAGCGGTCGTTCGAACAGGAGGAGGCCATGGTGCGCGTGGTCTTGATGGCGGTGGCGATCATGATGATTGCCGGGGTTGCAGGCTGCAGCCTGCCTTCACGCGGGGACGTCTATTCGCGCAAGGAAACTCGCCAATCCTGGGATGTGCGCTACGGCCAGGTGACTGACGTCGATCCGGTCACCATCGAGGGCCAGCGGACCTCGCTTGGTCGCATAGGCGGTGGCTATGTCGGTTACGAGACGGGCCGGGTGATTGGCGGGCATGGCAGCAGTGGCGACATCGGTGGCGCGGTGGGAGCCGTTGCGGGCGCGGTGGCCGGCGAGGCCATCGAGGAAGGCGTGACTCGCCAGCGGGGCCTGCAGATCACTGTCGCACTCGATGGCGGCCACACCATCGCGGTCGTCCAGGCGGCCGACCAGCCGTTCTCGATCGGCGAGAAGGTCAAGGTCTTCTCGCGCCGGGATGGGGCAGCGAGGATCGCGAAGCTCTAGAAGATCGCGAGGCGTATCCGTGTAGTGGAAGCCGGCGGGCTTGATCCGGGTCTGCCGCTGGCTGCGGGCGGGGAGTTCCCCCTTTCGCTCCGA
>JAHEAZ010000132.1 GCA_024642505.1 Gammaproteobacteria bacterium | reverse complement strand
CCGTAGCGCATTTCATGGTCGCCTGTCGCCACGAATCCAGGGTCCTCGAACAGGCGGGCGGGGACGGGCGGGGGTGGGGCAGTGCTGCCGCCGCAGCCCGTGATCAGGACCGCCGTCAGCACACTGCCGAGGATGGCACTGCGGGGAGTCATGCCGGGCGGCCCGACGCAATGGCCTTCGGGAGCAGCTGGGCGATTGGCTCCGGAAGCTTGCCCACGCCGGCCAGCGAAACGAGTTTGTCGCGGCCCGTCGCACCCTTGAGCAGCGTCACGCGGGAAGCCGGAATACCGAAAAGCCGCGCCAGATACCGGCGCAGATGCTCGTTCGCTGCTCCATCCACGGGGGCTGCGGTGATCCGTAGCTTGAGCCGGTCCCCCTGGATGCCGGACACCTCGTCGCGCGATGCCCGTGGCTGGACGCGCAGCGCCAGCACCAACTCGTCGTCGCGGCGGGTCAGCCAGGCAGGCATCGGTTCAGACGATCAGGCGCACCAGGGCCTGCAGCGCGAGGATCACGACCAGCGGGGAGAAGTCCAGCCCCCCGAGGACGGGCAGCACCCGTCGAACGGGATGCAGCAGCGGCTCGCAGAGGGACTGCAGCAGTCCGACCGCCGGACTGTAGGTGCCGGGGGCAACCAGCGACAGCAGCGCGTAGACCACGATGGCTACGGTGTAGAGCTGCAGCGTGGAGACGACGGTCTTCTTCAGCGCCCACCAGAGCAGGTCCGTTACGGGCATCGCGATGCCTGTGGACATCAGGAACACCAGGCCTACCGCCGCAAGCTGTGCGGCATAGACGGCGACCAGCGACGCCGTGTCCACCCGACCGATGGGCGGCAGGACCTTGCGCAATGGCAGCACCAGCCAGTTGGTCAGCTTCACGATGGCCTGCGACAGCGGATTGCGGAAGTCGCCCCTGGACAGCTGCAGCAGCAGGCGCAGGAGGAACACGTAGACCGCGAGGGACAGCAGCGAATCGACGATGAAGATCAACGCGTTCATGGGCTCAGTTTCCGCCTTCTCCCGCCAGCTGGCGGGAACGTTGCGTCGCGGCCCGGATGGCCCGGGCGAAGGTATCACGAACATCCGATCGCTCAAGCACGTCGAGAGCCGCAGCGGTCGTGCCGCCGGGGGACGTGACTTGCTCGCGCATGACGGCGGGTTCCTCGCCGCTTTCCCGCGCCATCCGGGCGGCGCCGAATACGGTCTCGATCACGAGCGTCCGGGCGGTGGCCGGGTCGAGGCCCTCGGCCCTCGCCGCGGATTCCAGCATTTCGATCAGCAGGAAGAGGTAGGCCGGACCGCTGCCCGAAACCGCAGTCACGGCGTCCATCAGCGACTCGTCGGCGACCCAGACGTGGCCACCGACCGCACCCAGGATTGCGGCGGCCCGCTCCTTCCGGGCGGCATCGACATCCGGCCGCGCATACAATGCTGTTATCCCGCAGCGAATCAAGGCCGGCCGGTTCGGCATGCTCCGGATCACGGACGCCCCGGTGCCCAGCCAGCCGGCGACGTCGTCGGCCCGGATGCCTGCCGCGATCGAGATGACAAGCGGTCGCGTGGCTTGCGCCAGCGGCGCGAGCGACGATGACACCTGGCGCATGTACTGCGGCTTGACCGCCAGCACCCAGGTCGCGGCGCCGTCCGCGGCAGCGAGGTTGTCGTCGAAGATCCGCAGCCCGGGATAGCGCGATCGCAGCTGGTCCCTGGCGATGGGCGAGGGGTCTGCGACGCGGAGGCTGTCCGGGTCCCTGCCATCCTGTAGCAGGCCACCTATCAGGGCGCGCGCCATGTTGCCGCCGCCGATGAACGCGAGTGTCGCTGGATCCGCTGTAGTCATGGTGCCTGGCCGTTGGAATACCGCCCGATTGTAGCGGCGCGGGCGCTCAGGAGCGCGTCCCGAAGATTGCCGTTCCGACCCGTACGTGCGTCGCGCCCTCGGCGATTGCCAGCTCGAAATCGCCGCTCATGCCCATCGAGAGGGCGTCGAGCGCATGCCCGGCGGCGTTCAGCTCGTCCCGGAGCCGCCTGATCTGCGCAAACCAGTGGCGCTGCCGGCCCGCGTCGTCCTCCGGAGGCGGGATGCACATCAACCCGCGGAGCCTGAGGCGCGGCAGTTCGGCCACCGCGCGGGCAAGCTCGCCGAGCGCGCCCGGCTGCGCGCCTGACTTCGTGTCCTCCGCACCGATATTGACCTGCAGGCAGACCTGCAGCGGTGGGGCGAAGTGCGGGCGTTGTTCGGACAACCGCTTCGCGATCTTCAGGCGATCCACCGTGTGCACCCACTGGAAGCTTTCGGCCACCTCGCGGGTCTTGTTGCTCTGCAATGCACCGATGAAATGCCAGGTGACGGTCGCAATGGCGACCTGACCGATCTTTTCGACGGCCTCCTGCACGTAATTCTCGCCAAGGTCGGTCAGGCCGGCCGCCACCGCCGCCCTGACGGCCGACGCCGGCTGGGCCTTGCTGACGCCGATAAGCGTGACGCTCGCCGGGTCGCGGCCTGCGGCGCGTGCCGCAGTCTCGATTCGCCGGCGAACCTGCAGCAGGTTTTCAGCCAGATTCTGCGGACCAGTTAACATATTGGAGGCGGTGTCACGGGGCTATACTCCGACCGACCCGGGCCGACCGCGAGAGCGGCGCCCCAGATGAGTGGCCTCGGCCTCAAGGCCGCGGGTCCGGGTAGGCACAGTAAGCACCGCGCCAGGGAGTCGCAATGGCCGTCGATATCGCACAACTCTTGGCCTTCGCAGTCAAGAATGACGCCTCGGACCTTCACCTGTCCGCCGGTGTGCCGCCCATGATCCGCGTGGACGGCGACATGAAGCGGGTCAATATGCCACCGCTGACGCACAAGGAAGTGCACAGCATGGTGTACGACATCATGAACGACAAGCAGCGGAAGATGTTCGAGGAGTTCTTCGAGACGGACTTCTCCTTCGAGGTTCCGAATCTTGCACGCTTCCGTGTCAACGCCTTTAACCAGAACCGTGGCGCCGGCGCCGTATTCCGGAATATTCCGTCCCTCATCCGGACGCTCGACGACCTGAACACGCCGAAGGTGTTCAAGGACCTCTGCCTGCTGCCACGCGGCCTGGTCCTGGTGACCGGCCCGACCGGCTCGGGCAAGTCGACCACGCTCGCGGCGATGATCGACTACGTCAACATCAACCGCCCGGACCACATCATCACCATCGAGGACCCGATCGAGTTCGTGCACGAGTCCAAGCGCAGCCTGGTCAACCAGCGCGAAGTCCACCGCGACACGCTGGGATTCTCCGAGGCACTGCGTTCGGCCCTGCGCGAGGATCCGGACGTCGTGCTGGTGGGCGAGATGCGCGACCTGGAGACCATCCGGCTGGCGCTGACGGCCGCCGAAACCGGCCACCTGGTCTTCGGAACGCTGCACACCAGCTCCGCCGCCAAGACGGTCGACCGCATCGTCGACGTGTTCCCGGCGGCCGAGAAGGACATGGTGCGCGCGATGCTGTCGGAGTCGCTGATCGCGGTGATCTCGCAGACCCTGTGCAAGCTCAAGGATGGTTCGGGCCGTGTCGCAGCGCACGAGATCATGATCGGCACGTCCGCCATCCGCAACCTGATCCGCGAGAACAAGATCGCCCAGATGTACTCGTCGATCCAGACCGGCCAGAGCCTGGGCATGCAGACGCTCGACCAGAACCTGGCCGACCTGGTGCGGCGCAACATCATCTCGCCGGCCGAGGCGCGCTCGAAGGCGAAGTTCCCCGAGAACTTCCCCTGCTGACCCAAGCAAGGACCACAGCATGGAACGCGATCAGGCCTCGAAATTCGTCAACGACCTGCTGCGGCTGATGGTGTCGCGCACCGGCTCCGACCTGTTCCTGACGGCCGACTTTCCG
>JAHEAZ010000060.1 GCA_024642505.1 Gammaproteobacteria bacterium | reverse complement strand
CACGCTATCCCGTGGACTGGCCGACGGCGTGATGCTCGCGGGTTGTGCGGCCGGGGACTGCTACCATCGCCTGGGGGATCGCTGGACGGAGGAAAGGATTTCCGGGCAGCGGGATCCGTGGTTGCGGGGCAGGGTCCGGCGCGAGCGGGTCGCAGTATCCTGGGCCGGTGGCGGCCAAAGGTCGCAGCGCCAGCACGATATTGCAGCGTTCCGCGCCAGCCTCGCGCTGCTGCCGGCCAACCCGAGTGGCGGACGAAGCGAGCGGGCACCCGCCTCCCGAGCCGTGCGCGCGGCCTGGCCGACGCCGCTCAGGTGGGCAGGCATCGGCGTGTTCGTCGGGGCGCTGGCGACGGTTACCGGCGTGTTCGACAACTGGCCGCAGTGGCGACAACTCGAACCGGACCAGGCGGTGGTGCGGCTGTCCTTCAGTCATGCCGCCAGACCCATGGTCGAGTGCAAGCCGCTCACCGCGGGGGAGATGATGGATCTGAAGCCCAACATGCGGCAACCAGTAGGCTGTCCGCGCGAGCGCTGGCCGACCTACGTCGAACTCGAACGTGACGGAAAAGTGCTCTACCGTGGCAGGCACGCACCCGCGGGCATCTGGAACGACGGGCCGTCGACGGTGTTCGAACGTTTCGACGTGCCGGTCGGGCCGCAGGTGCTGACGGCGAGACTGCGCGACAGCGGCCGCACGGAGGGGTTCGACTTCGTTCAATCGGTCCCGGTCGACCTGGTGCCTGGACAGAGCCTGGTCGTCGAGTTTCGCTCAGGAGAGGGTTTCATCTTCCGGTAACGGATGCGGTGGGTATTGATGGTGCAGCAGACGAAACTGATCGAGTGGCGTGATGAGTTCTCCATCGGCCTGCCGGAGGTCGACCGAGATCATCGTGAGCTGATTGCAAGTATCAATCAGTTTCATGCGGCCCTTGGCCGGGGTATCGACGCTGGACAGGTGGGCGGCGTGCTGGGGGGTATCCAATCGGACATCGCGGCGCATTTCGCGCTCGAGGAGAAGAACATGACCGCCCGCGGCTACGACCAGTTCGCCGCGCACAAGCTGGATCATGAGCGCCTGCTGGACGACATCCTGGACATCATTGACGAGGTTCATGCCTGCGGACGCTACGAACCCGATGCGCTGGCAACCCGCCTGTCAGAGTGGTTTGCGACACATTTCCGTACTCACGACGCGCGCCTGCATCACTGGTTGCACAGTGGCGACTGAGCGGCGCCCTGGCGCTGGAGTGCCTCGCCACTTCGAGCCGGCGCCGGCTAAGGACTACGTCGGCATGCGGCGGAGGAGGTGTCTTGAGATCAACGAACCGGGAGGGCTGCGCCATGGACTCATCGGCTGGATCGGGCAGGACGGCGATGCAGTCGGCTGAGTCCCCGAAGTCGGTGAAGTATTCCCTGGCCGCCTTGGTGCTGCTGGCCTGCGCCGTGGTAGCCGCCGCCGTTTCCGACGAGCCGCCCTCGGCGCCCGAGCCTGTCCTGCCGGAGTCCCTGCAGTGGGTGAGTCCGCCGGGCCTCCCCGGGCTCGAGGCCGCGTGGATACTGGGTTCGGCGCAGGCGCCCGGTACGTACATCCTGCGGGTTCGGCTGGCGGCCGGCGCGAGAATTCCGCCACACACCCATCCGGATTCACGACACACCACGGTGTTGGCCGGCACGCTGTACGTCGGCTTTGGCGAGGCATTCGACGACGCCCGGCTCGTAACGGTTCCCGAAGGTGGCGTCTATCTGGCGCCCGCCAACCTGCCGCACTATCTTCGGGCAGGCGACAGCGACGTGGTCTACCAGGAGTCGGGAGTCGGTCCGACCGGGAACCGGTTCATCCCGAACTAGCGGCGCGTACGGCGATGGCTGCGGCCGTCGGCCATCAACCAGGCCTGATGAACTTCCAGACGAAGCGGTCGGTACGACCGCGCCGGTTGTCCGCGAACACCGAGTCGGTGCGAGGGTCCTCCGGGTTGGCGAAGACGTCGCTGGTATCGGCGAGCACGAATCCGGCCGCCTCGATCTCGGCGCGGACCGTGTCGGCATCCACGCGGTGCAGTTCGTTGGTCACGCCGTCGCCTGCGCCGGGCAGTGCCTGGTGGTCGATCACGAGAAAGACGCCGCCCGGCTTGAGGTGATCGAAGAGCGCGCGATTCATCGCCGCGCGATCCACGCCGAGCCAGATGGTGTCGTGATAGAACATGGAAATCCAGACCTGGTCGACGTTGGCAGGCAGCTCGAGCGCATCGAATCGCTGCGATGAGTATTCGACGTTGGCGCGCGGATCCTGGGCAATGTAGTTGGCGAACGACTCACGCAGCTGGGGCCGGTACTCGAACAGGCGTTCGCAATCGATGGAGTAGACCTTGCCCGCGGTGCCGACCACGCGTGACAACAGCGCAGTGTCGTAGCCGCCGCCCGGCATTAGCTCGACGATGACCTGGCCAGGCTGGGTGCCGGCAAAGGCGAGGATCTCCGCGGGCCGGCGGAACGCATCCCGCGCTCGTGCATCGGCCAGGCGCGTCGTGTCATCGACCGCGGTGGCGATGAAATCCGGGGATGCCGCAGTTACGCCCGGGCCAGCCGCTTGCTGCGCGGGCGGCGCCTCGCTCTTGCCACAGCCGATCAGCAGTGCGGCCGTGGCAATGGCGACCAAACCAGAGATCGATGCCTTCATTTCGGATTCCCCCCCTGCTGACCAGGCGGCGACGCAGCGCCCGTCGCTGTGGCCGCGATCTGGCTGTCACCACGAGCCTTGTGGTCGTTGGCAAGAAGCTACGCCGCGATCCTGCGCCTGTCAAAAGCAATGGTTGCGGAGTCGTTCAGGCCGGCACCTCACGGCCGTCCCAGGCGAAGCACTTGCCGGTGTCGGTCGGTGCGAGTCCCTCTATTACCGCCAGCAGGCGTGTTGCCGAGAAATCGGGGCTGAAAAGCTTCTCCGGGCTCACGTTGGCGCGATACGGCGCCGACAGTGCGGTATCGACGGTGCCGGGGTGCAGGCCGATGATGATTGCCTCGCGCCAGCGCCGGGCGACTTCAATCGAGGCCGTGCGGATCACCTGGTTGAGCGCGGCCTTGGAGGAGCGATAGGCGTACCAGCCGCCGAGACGGTTGTCGGATATCGAGCCAACCCGCGCCGAAAGCAGCGCGATGACGCTCCTGCCATGGAGCGGCAGCAGGGGCGCGAAGTGCTTGATCACCAGCGCCGGGCCGATTGTATTGACCGCGAAAACCTGGGCGAGCTTCGCCGGATCGAGCTCCAGCAGCGATTTCTCCGGTCGGACCCTGCTCGAGTGCAGCAGACCGGCAGCGCAGATTACGAGCTGGGGTCTACGCTCCCCGCAGGCCGTCGCCGCGGCCACGACGGTGGCCTCGTCGAGCAGGTCGATGCGACCGGCGGCGATCTTCGGATGGAAGGTGTCGATCGGACGCCGCGACAAGGCAGTCACTGAGCCCACGTCCGGTCGCGCCGCCAGCGCGTCGACCAGGGCCCGGCCGATGCCGCCCGAGGCGCCGATCACGACGGCGTGCAGTTGCTGCTGACCTGTGGTCATGCCGGACAGTTCGGGACAACCGGCGTCGCGGATTCGTCGACTAACGGGACGACCGGGCGTCTAGCGCCGTCCCAGTGCCAGCGCGGCGCAGAGATCGCAGAGCAGCTCGCCGCGAATCCACCGATGGCTGACCGTGGTGCCGTCCGCCAGCGTCGCCCAGTCGCCGAACCCGCGCACGTTCCGGTCGCCGACGCGCACGTGAAAGGTGCAGCCGCGATGACTGCAGAAGAATTCGCTGCTTCCGACGGGCATGTCGTCGGTGCGGGGAAGGGCGCTCATGAATCTCTCGTCGAGGCGGACGTGCAGGGTAGCCGTTTTTGCCGGCCGTGGGGACGCAAGTTTACGCATGCGAGCAAGAAATATTTGTCGCTGCCCGGCCGGCAGCGCGGTCGGGCGGATTTTTCAAGCGCTTAGCGCGGCGTCCTGATCTGCAACTCGTTGAGCTTGTAATCGATGATCAGCGTATCGAGCACGCCGAGCACGTCCATGCCGATCAGGAGGGCGGGCTTCGAGTTCAGTTTCCAGTGATCGAAAATGTACAGGTCTGCGAAATTGATCGACGCATTGCGTACCAGCAGACTGCCTGCGACGATGGTCGGGATGCGCACGCGAGATGCCCGCTGTATATCTTCTGTCACGCCGATAATGGCTTCTTCCAGCTGCTCGTCGGTCCCGCGCCGGCGCGAGAGCGCTTCGCGCAGCGCGAGGTTGCCCACTGTGGTCTGCGCACCGGTATCGATGACTGCGGTCGCCTTGACCGCCCCGACCAACACCTCGACGCGCATGCCGCGATACTGGTTGAACTTGAACGGCACCGTCGAAAACCCGGGCGGTGCATCTTCACGGTGCGAGCGGCTGATGGTGATGCGGTCGTTCTTGAACTCGATGACCAGGCGCTTGCCCGCCAGGCCCTCGGCACCGAGTACGCCCTCGGCGCCGCCGAAAGCGTTCGCCACGATTGGCATGGTCACGCCTTCGACGAGTAGCTCGCCGACCTCGAGCGTATCGACCTTTACGGCCGAGGCGATCGCTGAACCGGTCACGCCACGCAGCCGGACTGCGTCGACGTAGACCGGCAGCCGGAGTTCATCCGCAACCCGGTTGATGACGGCGGAGCGGCTGGCGCCGGTGTCGAGGACCATGCGAAATGGCCCCTGGCCGTTGATCAGTACCGGTGCCCAGATGCGTCCGATGCGATCGCGGGTGGTCGGCGCGACGTAGCGCGGCTCCGGCGCGGTGATCGTGACTTCCTCGAAACCGATGAGTGGCGGCCCGCCAGCGATGGGGTACAGCGGATCGTCGGCTGGTGTCGAGGCAAAGGCCGTGACCGGAAGCAGGACGAGCAGTGTTGCCAGGGCTCGCCGGCCTGCATGCGGCCGGATTCTAATGCGCAGCGTGTTGGTGCTCATACGCAATCTATACCACCCTGAGCGAATTGCCGAGCGCCAATACGAATGACGTACTGTGGTTCGCGAAATTAGTGCGTGGCTTCGGGGTAGGATCGGGTCATGGGTTTCCCGCAACTGACCGAGCTGTGTCCCGTGCTGGCCTGCATCACGCTGGCCGTATTGCTGTTCGCTGGCGAGCGTACTGGCAACCTGCGCGTCAAGTGGCTGTTCAAGCCGCTGACCTCGGCGCTGTTCGTACTGACCGCGCTGCTGCGGAGTCCAGCCAGCGGCTATGACTGGCTGGTCGTCAGCGGGCTTGGCCTGAGCATGGCTGGCGACATCGCACTGATTCGCCGCGATCGTCGCTGGTTCCTCGCCGGGCTGGTCGTCTTCCTGCTGGGCCATGTGGCCTACACGGTGGCATTCGGCACGAGGGCCGACATGCTGGCGTTGCATCCAGCCGCGCTGGCGGCTATCGCCATCGCCAGTATCGCCGTATTCCTGTACTTCAGGCCGCACCTCGCTGGTATGGCGCGACCCGTGGCGGCCTATGTCACGGTCATCACGCTGATGCTGGCGAGCGCATGGTCGCTGGCATGGAGCCTGGGCGGCAGCGATACGAGCGCGTGGCTGATCGCTTCTGGCGCGACGCTTTTCTATGTCTCTGATTTCACCGTCGCGCGTGACCGGTTCATGTCCGGCGCAGGATTCGCGAACCGAGCCACAGGGTTGGTTCTCTACTATGTCGCGCAGTTCTTGTTCGCGTTTTCGATTGGACGCTGAAGGCATGTCGCGAACTGGCCGCGGCATGTGCGTCGTCGCATTGGCAACAGCGATAGCAGTGGCAGCGGTCGGCTGTGTCACGCAGCACGAGCGGCCGGCTCCCTCGACACTCGGCTGTGCCGAGGCGGTCGTTGACCAATTGCCGCCGGGCCTGACTGATCCGGAAAAGCATTGCCTGGCTTCGGCGCTGCTGGTGCAGCAGTGCAGCCGGTTCGAGTCCTGGCTCGCCGGCTGGGGCAAGGAAATCGAGGACGCGCTGGGCGAGGGCGATGCGGATTGGGACGACCTGCGCTCGGATCGGCTGGGCCGGAAATGCGCGGCGCAACCAGGCGACACGGATCAGCTGCTCGCCTGCTGCCGCCAGGCGCTGACCGAGCCAGTGGAAACACTGGGGTCGGACCTCGATAACTGACTGAGACACTTACGAAAATCGCAGGTCCGGCCCAGGCAGGTCGACTGGCGAGTTGGCGCGATTCCTCAGTGCACCCGGCGGACCAACTGCACCACGTCGGAATTCAGCAGCAGCCAGATCCTGTGCGCGGCAAGCGCCGCGAGATAGAGCAGCAGCGACTCGTTGAGCGCTGACCTCAAGACACGCTCCAGCCTGTGGCGCGCGGCCACGTGAAACGACCCTGTCGGCCGAACTGTATTCATGCGCCGAACTCCCCATGTTGTCGTTCTTGTTACTCATGAACTTATGCCCGGCGCCGGCCCAAGTGAGGGGGTTTTCACATAAAGGCCTCAAATCGCAGCGGATGCCCGGACAAGCGCGAAGCATTTGTTGATCCGCCGCTTGCAGGAATGATCACAACGAAGAAAACCTGGTATGAGGCGGCCATGCCTGACGACGATTGCGAAATCTGGTTTCCGGTCAAGCGCTATGGCTGGGGTTGGGGGCTGCCTCGCGCCTGGCAAGGCCGGGTAGCGCTGGGTATGTACGCGATGATGCTTGTTACGGCCGCCTTCACGATCGACCCGGAGCAGGACGCCGTCTTGTTGATGGGCTGGGTAGTCGGCTGGACGATTCTGCTGCTGGTCGTGACCTGGCTCAAAGGCGAGCCCCCCGTTGGCATTGGGGCGACCGCCGGTAATCCGGGCGTATCGCGGGTGTATAGGTTGGCCGGCGCTTGGGGTCTGACCCCGGTAAGTGGCTGAAGTGGTTGCACCGGAGCCATCTCGCGAAGCTGCGTCAAAGAGTGCAAGATGGCGGGCAGGATGACCAAGGCGACGGAGTTCGCCACAACGAGGGGGACTCGGCATGCGGAGCTCAAATGAAGATCCGGCCGCCCGGCGCGCGCCGGTTGGCCTGGTCGCGATCACACTGGCAATCGTTGGCTCGATGGCGATGGGAACGGCATTTGCCGAGGAGCCGGACCACATGGTCCAGCGCGGCCGCTACCTGGTACAGATCGCAGGCTGCAACGATTGCCACACGCCCAACTACATGGAATCCGCTGGCGACGTCGATGAGAGCCTCTGGCTCACCGGCAACCCGGTGGGTTGGAACGGGCCCTGGGGCACGACCTATCCACCCAACCTGCGGCTGGTCGCGCAGACGCTGACCGAGCAGCAGTGGCTCATACACGCCCGCACGCCAAGGCGCCCGCCTATGCCCTGGTTCGCGGTTCGCGACATGACCGACGAGGATGTAGCGTCCATCTACCGCTACCTGCGCTACGCAGGACCGGCGGGCGGACCGGCCCCGGCCGCACTCGAGCCGGGCGAGCAGCCGCAGGGTCCGGTGTTCAGTGCACCCAAGCCGCCCCAGCAAGCTGCAGGAGATTGACCGCATGAGTAATCCACTGCTGAAGGCGGGCCTGCTCGTGGGATGGCTTGTCTGTGTCCTGCCAGCCCAAGCTCACGAAGAAACCTCGCTGCCCGACCCGGCAACGGGTGATCTGGGCGAGACGACTTTCCCGACCTCGGGCGCCGCCAGGGCCCAGCCTGATTTCATGCGCGGCCTGCTGCAGCTGCACAGCTTCGAATTTGACGCCTCGCGCCAGTCGTTCCAGGCGGCCGTCGAAAAAGATCCCGGTTTCGCCATGGCCTATTGGGGTGAGGCGCTCAGCTACAACATGCCAATCTGGGGTGAGCAGGACCTCGAAGCCGCCCGCGCCGTGCTGAAGCGGTTGGCACCGACGCAGGCCGAGCGGCTGGCGAAGGCACCGACGGAACGCGAGCGCGACTACCTTGCGTCCGTTGAACAACTCTACGGCGACGGCGACAAGACTGAACGTGATGCCAACTACAGCGCGGCGCTCGGCGCCATGTCGCGCAAGTACCCCGACGATCTGGACGCGCGTTCGTTTTATGCCTTGTCGCTGCTTGCGCTGACCGGCACCAACCGTGATACCGCCAACTACATGCGCGGCGCGGCGGAAGCGGAGGCCGTCTATGAAATGAACCCGCGACATCCAGGTGCCCTGCATTACCTGATCCATGCCTACGATGACCCGGTTCACGCGCCGCTCGGTCTGCGCGCCGCCAGGCGTTACGGCAAGGTGGCCTCGGCGGCTGCGCACGCACAGCACATGCCCTCGCACATTTTCTTTGCGCTGGGTCTGTGGGATGACGCCATTGAGGCGAATGTTGCTTCGCTCGCGACGGCTCGCAGCCAGGGACATGGGGGCTATCACCCACTGGAATGGCTGACCTACGCGTACCTGCAGGAAGGGCGGCAGAATGAGGCCGCCGAGCTGGTAAAGATGGTCGAGCAGGACATCGCTTCCAAGCCGACCCAGGGCAACCGACCCACTTTGGCCTGGCTGCGTGCGACGTGGCTGATCGAGACGGGTGGCGCGCCGGGTGTGGATGGCTGGACGGATGTGGACAGCGCCGGCATTGCGTCCACCGGAGCCTTCGTTGCGCACGACTTCTGCCGCGGGCTGATGGCCGCGCGTGCCGGCAAGATCGATCTGGCTGCGACCCACCTGGCGCGGCTGCGTGCACGGACCGATGCTGCGCGGGAGCAGATCGCGGGCGTGGTCGCCAACCGTTATGACACGGTCACGCCCGAAGAGATCGAATATGACGAAATCATGGCAGTCGCGCTGGATGGAGTGATCCAGTTCGCGCGAGGTGAGCACGATGCCGGCCTGACGGCCGTCCGCGAAGCGATCGCAACCGCGGACACGATTGCGTTCTCATACGGTCCGCCGTGGTCGGTCAAGCCGCTGGACGAGTTGCTCGGCGAATTGTTGATGGAGGCCGACAAGCCCGGTGAGGCCGTACCTGCTTACGACAAGACGCTGTCGATGTACCCGAACCGAAGGCTGGCGCGCGAAGGGTTGACTGCGGCACAGGCCGTGGCGTGGAAGTGCCAACATTGCGCCGACCAAGCCGAGGAACCCGCTGGATCTGGTGGATCCGGGGTCGGACCTCAGTAAGTACCTGAACTCAAGACAGTTTCCAGAAGCGCGCCGGGAGTCGGACCTCCGCTACCACAGGAAGAGGGTGGCGCTTCGGTGATTGCGCCTGCGACTGAGCGGCTCCGAACCCGGCCAAGTCAGGGGCTGGTCCGCGCGGCAACCTTAAGACCGCGTGCGGGTCGCCACATCGCAATCGGCGAAGGATCTTACAGAATCCAGGCTGCTGCCCGGACATACTTCTCTGGGGGTCCGCGTGCGGATTTGGACGCGGTTCAGGGGTTCACCTTTTCAGGCGCGCCTCGCCGTCCCAACTCCGGCACCTCTGTCAACGGATTGAAGGAGGTTTGCCATGAAGAAGCTATTCCTTGCACTGGTGCTGATTGGCGCCGCGATGGCCGCGCCGAATGCGGTGGCGCAGGGGGTCGTCCTCACACCGGAGGTGGCTGACACGCTCGCCCTCATGCGTGAGGAAGAGAAGCTGGCCCACGACGTGTATGCAGTGTTTGACGTGCTGTACGAGCAAGAGACGCCCGGTGGAAAGATCTTTGGCCGGATTGCCGAAGCCGAGGCCCGGCACGCTGCCGCGGTCAGCGAATTGCTGCTGAATTACGGTTTGCCGGATCCGGCGTATCTAGAGCCGGGTAAGTTCCTCAACCAGGACCTGCAGGAACTGTACGACACGCTGGTAGGCGTCGGCTCGGCCGGTCTGACCGAGGCGCTGGGCGTCGGCGTATTCATCGAGCAGAAGGACATGACCGACCTCGTCGAGGCGATCGAGATCAGCGCCGCCTATGCCGACATCGTCAAGGTCTACGCAAACCTGCTTGCAGGCAGCGAACGTCATCTGAGCTCGTTCCTCAAAGTACTGGATGCGGCAGATGTAGAAGCCGACCTGGAACTTGATGCAGCGCAGGTGGCCGCCGGCCAAGGTGGCAGAGGGTACGGCGGTAGGGGCCGCTAGGCGAAGCGCTCCGACCTAGTCGAAAGAGTCGGCGACATCAATCAGTCGCATCATCGCCGGCGCGGAGCGTTCACCCGCTACCGCGCCCGGCGCAGGAGTCTGCTCGATCTCGGTCAGGTCGTCGTCAGCCGGCCCCGGTAGACTTCGACACGTGCTGGCATTGCAGCTGGCCCGCGAGCCAGTGCGTCGATGCAATGTCGTCCCGAATGAGCGGACTTAGCTGCTCCGCGCGTTTCAGCCCAGCGTACTGACGATGTACTCCGCCTGCCGAAGGGCGAGTGCAACGATCGTCTGCGTGGGGTTCTCGGCGGTGCTGGTCGGGAACAGGCTGCCGTCGCTCACGAACAGGTTCGGGATCTCATGGGCCTGGCCAAACGCATTCGTGACCCCGCCGTCCGGCTTGGCGCTCATGCGGCAGGTACCCATGTTGTGACTCGAGGGCAGCGGATTCCCGCGCATCACGTCGGTCGCGCCGGCCGCCCGTAGCACGGCCTCGGCGCGGCCGTAGAAATGCTCCCGCATGGCGACGTCGTTGGCATGCTCGTCGACGTGAATGTTGGGGATGGGCAGCCCGTGCACGTCTTTCTCTGTTGGATGTAGCGTCACGCGGTTATTCACGCAGGGCAAGTCCTCGCCGTTCATCCAGATGCCGGACAGGTGGTCGTAATGCTCGACGAACCGAGTGAACTCGCGGCCCCAGCCGTCCGGTTTGATGACGGCGGCCAGGAACGGGATGCCGACCTGCACCGCCTGCAGGAGATAGCCACCGACAAAGCCGCGTGCCGGATCGTACCGTGACTCATCGTAGATGGAACCTCCCATCGTCACCCCGTGATTCATGTGCACGGGTTTCTCGAAAAGTCCCCACGCTGACGCGTTCAGGTTCTTCGTATAGCAGCGCCCCACCCAGCCTGAGCCGTTCGCCAGTCCCTGCGGAAAGCGCGCAGACGCCGAGTTCAGCAACAACCGTGGCGTTTCGATCGCATTGCCGGCAACAGCCACCAACGCGGCCCGCTGGAAATGCTGCGTCCCGTCGGCTGCGGCGTAGAGGACACCGGTGACGCGCCCCTTGCCGTCGTGTTCGATGCGCAGTGCCGTGCAGCCGGGCCTGAGATCGAACCGGCCCGTCGCCTCGGCCATCGGAATGTCGGTGTAGAGTGTCGACCACTTCGCGCCAAACTTGCATCCCTGCCCGCAGAACCCGAGCTGGTAGCAATGGGAGCGTCCGTCGCGTGAGCGACTGTTGATGGCGTGACGATCGTTGGCCACACGGGCGTAGCCAGCTCGCCGCGCGCCGTAGTCGAACACCTTGTAGTTGTTGGTGACTGGCAGCCGCGGAATCCCGTGTGTGCCGGTGACGCCCATGCGGTCTTCGGCCTGCAGCCAGTACGGAGCAAGTTCATCGCTGCTGACCGGCCAGTCGACGAGATCTGCGCCTGCAACCTCGCCATAGGTCTCGCGGGCCACCAGCTCGTGGGGCTGGATCCGGAACGAGAGCGCACCCCAGATGTTCGTGGTGCCGCCGACAGCCTTCGACGTATAGGCGGGGAATCCCGGGGAACTGCGAGCCACCGGCCAGCTGCCGCTGGCGCTGCGCTTGTCCATCCAGGTGAGCTGCTGGAACGAGAAGAATTCGTCGTTGCGGAAATCCGCCATCGTGAGGCTCGGTCCGGCCTCGAGGCAGACGACCCGCTTGCCCAGCCGGCACAGCTCGCTTGCCAGGACGCCGCCGCCGGCGCCGGAGCCGATCACGACGGCCACGCTGTCGTCGTTCAATTCAAATCGTGTGGTTGCCATGACTCAGGTTCCCTCGGCCGGTGCTGGCGGGTCCGGCAACCAGTCGACCGTGACCAGCTCCTTACCGAGATAGCCGCCGAAAGGCCAGGCGTCACCTTCGTAGCCAAAGACTTCCCATACCTTGGGATTGCCATAGAAGGTGAACACCGTCGTCTGTCGCAGCAACACAAAAAGCGGTGTGCCGACAATCGTCGCGATGGCGCGCGACCGAGCTTCCCCAGTCGCGGAAGACCAGTCGCCCCCAGCAGCCTGGCTCAGCGATTGCCAGCCTGCCTCCAGCAGCTGGCGGGTACCGGCGTCCTTCTCGGCAGCGCTGACCAGTGCATCGGACGGTACTCCGTACAGGGTACGGTCGACATTATCGTGGGGGAACATCGTCTCCAGCACGCTCTGCCAGTCCGCCGAGGCGGGGCTCGTGTCGACCGGCTCGGCGGCCGCCAGGAAGCTGCGCGAGCTGAGTGCCGCTGCGGTCGCGATGATGAAAGACACCAGGAACTGCCGGCGGTCGAGGTTGCCGGTTGCGGCCGAATCGGTTTGCTTCATCTGTTCACCCCTGCCGGTTCCGCAGCCAGTCCCCGGGGAACGGCCTAGCCCAGCGTGAATGTGCGGTCGCGTCGATTCCAGTTCCGGTGGGCGGACCGCATCTGTTCGAGCATCTGCTCGACCACTGGGCCGCGTTCAACGAGCTCCGTGAACACGCCTATTGCGCCCTTTGTGTCCAGGTAAGCGCAGCCGCCGCCGAACGGGAATGCCGCACGGAATGCGCAGTCGACGCCAGCTCCGGCATAGGCCCTCAGGGCCTGGTCGAGGTCCGCGACGCCGATCCCGATATGATGCAGCGCGCCGTTTGACTCCGAGTAAATCGACTGGCCGGAGTCGTGCGGCTGGATCAGCTCGATGCAGGTGTCGCCGGAATAACCGAAAGCGAGGGTCACCTTCGGCGCTCCGGGCTTGCCGCGATAGACTGGGTTTACGAATTCGAAGTTTTCGAACAGCACGAATGGGCCGGCACTGGCGAGGCGCACCCACTGCGCGACGGCGGCATCGATGTCGGCGACGACGTATCCCGTGTGGTAGACGCTGCCAGCCTGGATCGGGCCTAAATCCGTCGTCTCAACCATCGCTGATCTCCCCGATTACCTCGCCGACCTTGTAGGTCGTGCCGGCAACGCCGATGTGCCGGAGCACGCCTGCGGCCGGCGACTCGACATCCATGGTGCTCTTCTCGAGCTCGAGCACGTAGAGGGGCTGCCCCTCTACGACCGGTTGGCCTTCAGCGACGAGCCACTGCGTGAGCGTGCCTTCCTGCATCGAAACCGCGGCCTTAGGAATCTTGAGGGTCGTCGGCATGACTCAGGCTCTTGCCGTCGCCCGCACGCCGGCCACGATCCGGTCGAGCGTCGGGAAATGCAATCCTTCGAGACTCTGTGCGAAGGGGATGGGCGAATACTGGCCTGCCACGCGGCCTACTGGCGCCTTGAGCGCGCCGTGCAGGTGGGTATGAATCTGCGTGGCCAGTTCCGCGCCGAAGCCAGCGAAGCCCACGGCCGCATGCACGATCACCGCCCGGCCGGTCCTGCGCACGCTGCTCAGGACGGTCTCCAGGTCCAGTGGTACCAGCGACCGCAGGTCGACCACCTCCACGTCAATACCTTCCTTTGCCAGCTGTTCCGCGGCGGCCAGCGACTCAATCACCGGCCAGCCGTAGGTGATGATGCTCAGGTCGCTACCGCGGCGCTTGACGTCAGCGGTGCCCAACGGGATCCGGTAGTCGCCCTCCGGCACCGGCCCGGGATTGAAGTAGACACGAGCGGCCTCGAACACGACGCAGGGATCGTCGTCCCAGATGCATGACAGCAGCAGCCCCTTGGCATCGGCCGCAGTGCTCGGGTAGACGACCTTGAGCCCTGGAACGTGGGTCAGCCAGGCCTCGAGGCTTTGCGAGTGCTGCGCCCCGAAGCTGCCAACGAAGCCCGCGCAGACTGTGCGGATCGTCAGCGGCACGTTGGTGCGGCCGCCCGACATGTAGCGCAGCTTGGCGGCGTGATTAGCCAGCTGGTCCATCGCCACCATCAGGAAATCGTTGATCATGATCTCGGGGACGGGCCGCATGCCTGCCATGGCGGCGCCGATGGCTGCCCCAACGATTCCGGTCTCCGCTATCGGTGTCGGACGCACGCGCTCGCGACCGAAGCGGCTCGACAGACCCGCGGTCACCTTCAGTACGCCACCCGCCGGGTCGGCGATGTCCTCGCCCATCAGGAAGACCCGCGGGTCGGACTCGAGTGCAATCGCCAACGCCTCGTTGACCGCCTGCGCGAACAGCAGCTGGCGGTCCGTTGATGGAAGCGCCGGTGCCTTGGGCTGCGGGCGGCTCGGGCCCTCCCCGGGGGGGAGGCAGGTCGGGTCGCCGAAAATATCGGTGAACAGCTCCTCGGGTGCCGGCACCGGGCTGCCCTTTGCGTAGGCCATTGCGTCGTCTACTTCCTTGCGCGCAGCCGCGTCGATCCCGGCCAGTTCGTCCTCCGTCGCCAGCCCCTGGTCGAACAGCTGCTTGCGGAAGCGCGGGACCGGTGCGTTGGCCTTGGCGGCCGCCAAGCGCTGCTGGTCCATGTGGCCTTCGTCGCTGCCGAAGGAATGGCCCTGCAGGCGCTCGCAGTAGGCGTCGATGAGTGTCGGTCCATCGCCGCGCCGTGCTCGTTCGATCGCGGTCTGTGCCGCGGCACGTACCGCCAGCGGGTCGCTCCCGTCGACACGTACGCCGACGATTTCGTAAGCTGCGGCGCGCTTCGAGAAGTCAGTCGTGCGCGTGTACTCCGCGAGCGACGTGTACTCGGCGTACTGGTTATTCTGGCAGACGAAGACCACTGGAAGCTTCCAGATCGACGCCATCACCAGGCCCTCGTGGAAGGCGCCGATGCTGGTAGCGCCGTCACCGAAGTTGACGACCACCACCTTGCCGCTGCCCTTCAGCTGCTCACCGAGGGCGAGGCCGCTCGCGATCGGGATACCGCCGCCCACGATGCCGGTCGTGACCATCAGGCCCGAATTTGGGTCCGACATGTGCATCGGGCCACCCTTGCCCTTGCAGCTGCCATTCTGCCGGCCGTACATCTCGGCCATGATCTCGTTGAGCGGCGTGCCCTTGGCGACGATGTCGTGGATGACGCGGTAGGTTGTCACCACGTAGTCGTCTGGCCGCAGCGCGGAGCAGATCCCTGCCGGGATCGCTTCCTGGCCACCTGCAGGGTAGTACTGGAACTGCAG
>JAHEAZ010000059.1 GCA_024642505.1 Gammaproteobacteria bacterium | reverse complement strand
ATGTCCGGCTACATCGACATCGTCTGCAATCTGTACGACCCCGAGTCTGTCCGCAAGGGCCAGAGCGGAATCGACAACGCGTTCAAGAAACAGATCCGCATGGACCGGAAGCTGTGGGGCGGCGTACGCGTCAGCGATTACCTCAGGAAGATGGACCGTGCCGGTATCGAGCGGTCACTGCTGATCGCAGTTCGCGCCGGCGACCTGAACGTGCGTGGCAGTTTCGAGCTCCCGTACGAGCGCGTGGCCAAGGTCTGTGCGAAGCACCCGGACAGGTTCTCGGGGCTCGCCGGCGTCGATCCATTCCGGGGTATCGCGCAGCTGAAGGAACTCGACTACGCGGTGAACGAGCTGGGCTTTGTCGGTGCGCACCTGTACCCGCACTGGTTCGGACTGGCCCCCAACCATGCAAAGTACTACCCGATCTATGCCCGCTGCGCCGAGCTCGACATTCCGATCATGATGCAGATCGGGCACAACCTCGTGTACTCCAAGGAACGCAGGCTGCCGTCGGTCGGCCGGCCCATCACGCTCGACCAGGTCGCCATCGACTTCCCGGAGCTGAAGCTGATCGGCATCCATATCGGCGTGCCATGGACCGACGAGGCCATCTCGATGGCCTGGAAGCACGAAAACATATACCTCGCCGGCGATGCCTACGCGCCGAAGCACTGGCCGAAGCCGTTCGTGCACTACGCCAACACCTACGGCGGCCACAAAGTGCTGTTCGGCACCGATTGGCCGGTGATCGACCCGGAGCGGGCGGTCCGCGAGGTCCTGGAGCTTGGCATGCGCCCGGAGTCACACCGGCGCATGATGCGGGACAATGCGTTGGCCGTGTTCTCGCGGCTGCGTGTCGGCAAGAAGAACGGACGCAAGGCGAGCGCGCGACGATGATCGCCAGCGGGCGGTCCTTGCCGTCTACCTATCAGCCCCTTCTGCTGTCGGGCGGCCTGCACGCTTCTGCGGCGCGCGTGCCGCACAAGCCGGCACTGATCTGCGAAGGAGCGACCCGTTCTTACGGCGCACTGTCCGACAGGGCGGCGCGCGTAGCGGGTGGCTGCGCGGCGCTCGGCCTGCGACCGGGCGATCGCGCCGCAATAATTGCGCCCAACTGCATCGAGTATCCCGAGATCATGTGCGGCGTATCCGATACCGGCGGTATCGTCGCGACCCTGAGCCCGCGCCTGACGGCGCGCGAGATCGGCGCTGCAGTCAATGACTGCGGTGCACGTATCGTGTTCGCCCACCCGTCGGCAGCGGATGCGGTCTCGGCCGCGCGATCCACGAGCGTCGAGCGCGTGCTCGTCTTCGGCCCCGAGTACGAGGCGTGGCTCGCGACATCGCAACCGGCGCTGCCACGCACGGACATCGCGGAGACCGACCCGTTCACGCTGGTGTACAGCTCGGGCACGACCGGCAAGCCCAAGGGCATCGTCATATCGCACCGCTCGCGTGCGCTAACTTTCCACGGCATGGCCATGGAGTACGGCTGCTACGGCCCGGACGACGTCCAGCTCGGCATTGCGCCGATGTCCCACGGCGCCGGCTTCGCCTTCATCATGGCGAGCCTCTACTTCGGCGGCACGGTCGAGGTGCTGCCCAGGTTCGATCCGGAACTGGTGCTGTCGAAGCTCGGGTCGCACCCATTTACCGGTGTTTTCATGGTGCCGACCCACTTCCAGGCAATCTTTGGCCTCGAGTCGGCCCGACTTGAGCGCTGGCGCGGCACTGCGCCAGCGCTGCGCACCATCATGTCGAATGCCTCTGCCCTGCCACAGGCGGTCAAGGAGAAGATCGTCGCCTACTTCGGCGACGGGCTGCTGCACGAGACCTATGGCTCGACCGAAGCCGGCATCGTCACCAACCTGCGGCCGCAGGATCAGCTGGTGCGCAAGCAGTGTGTCGGGCCACCCTTCGCCGTCACGCTGGTCAGGCTTCTGGATGACGACGGCAACGAGGTGCCGGTGGGCGAGGTGGGCGAGTTGTACTCGCTGTCACCCTACATCTTCAACGGCTACTTCGGACAGCCGGAAGAGACAGCTGCGGCGCTGCGCGACGGGTGGATCACTGCCGGCGACCTCGCGCGCCGTGACCAGGACGGCTACCTGTACATCGTCGACCGCAAGAAGGACATGGTCATCACCGGTGGCTTGAATGTCTACCCGCGAGAGGTCGAGGAGACCCTGCACAGTCATCCGGCGGTGCAAGAGGCAGCGGTCATCGGCGTGCCGGACGAGCGCTGGGGCGAGGCGCTGCAGGCGTACGTCGCGGTCCGGCCGGGGATGAATGTCCGTGTCGCCGAGCTTGAAGACCACTGTCGCAACGAACTGGCGGGGTACAAGATTCCGAAGCTGTTCCGCTTCATGGAGTCGTTGCCGCGCAACGCGGGCGGCAAGGTGCTGAAAGGGGACTTGAGGGATCTTGCCGGACGGAACGATGTTGCATGACGGATGAGTCGAAGACTGCGGCGGACGCACCGCACGACGATTTTGGGCCGGTCGGTTACCAGCCGCTATCCAGGATCCAGCTGATCGGCGGAGCCCGGCTGCAGGCGGCATGGTCCCGGATACCGCACGTTACGCACTTCGATGAGGCCGATGTCACGGCACTCGAGGCCGGGCGCAAGCGGCGTAACGAGTCGCAATCTGCGACGCGACTTACGCTGCTCACCTGGGTTGCGCGGGCCTGCGTGGACGCGCTCCGGGAGCATCCGCGCTTCTGCGCCTCGCTTGATGAGGAAGGCAGACGCGTGATGCTGAAGCGTTACCTGAACCTGGGGATCGCGGTAGATACGCCGATGGGCCTGGTCGTCGCCGTGGTGCACGGGGCGGACAAGTTGTCACTGGACGAACTCGGCGCGGCGATCGCGGGCCTCGCCGAACGCGGTCGCCTCGGCAAGCTGAAGCCGACTGAATTGGAGGGCACCTGTTTCACGATCTCGAGCCTTGGCGGTCTCGGCGGTACCGGCTTCACGCCGATCATCAATCCGCCCGACGTTGCCATACTCGGCGTGTCACCGGCGCGGATCCGTCCCGAGTGGATCGCAGGCGCGGTCGAGCCGAGGCTGATACTGCCGCTGTCGCTATCCTACGATCACCGCGTCATCAGTGGCGCGGATGCGGCTCGCTTCTGCACGCACCTGCGGCAACAGCTCGCCGACGGCTGCGGCATCACTCCTTCCATTGCTTGAGGATTTTTGCCCAGGGCAAGATCCACGAGAAGTGGCCCCACCAGGCTCCCGTGACACGACGCGGCGTCAGGCGGTCCAGGCCGGAGGAAAATGGATGGTGAAAGCGCACATATCCCGGCCCGCTCCAGCAGGATTGCATGCGGAACTCTTCCAGCTGGATCCATAGCAGCTGCTTGATGTCGGGCCAGTCCGGATCCGGGCTCGGCAGGTGGCGGACGAAGGTGAAATCCGACCCGAAAGGCAGGCTCTCGATTGGCGCCGGCCGCTCGATGCTCATGGACAACTCGAGCATGAGGTTGCCGTTGCGGTGCAGGGACCCGGCGATATCATTGCCGTGCTTGCGCAGAGTATCGTCGTCGCAAATCATCTTCGGCATGCCGTAGAGTTCGCGGCCGGCCAGCATCGCAGTGTCGGTTGAGGTCCAGATATACGGCACGGTCACGCCGCTGCGACCTTCGTATTGCACCGGCTGGATGATCGCAACCTCGTGATAGGAGAGCGAATGCGACAGCTGCGAACAACGGCCCACGAAGGCCGAGATGCGATTGTGGTCGGCCGGGCGCAGCGGGGCAGGAGTGATTCGCTCCAGCTCGGCGCGGTCCACCTCGAACTCCACCAGCAGCAGCTCGGCCGAAAGCATGGGAAACGGTGGCTGGCCGAAGGGAGGACTCCACACCGGCATCAACCGTCCGCGGGGCGTCTCGGTGCTCATCGCGCCCCGCTCCAGGCGCTCTCGACCGTGGCGACGTCGGTGAGGTAACCGAACAGCATGCCCATCGAGCGCAGCGCTACCGTGTGGCGCTCCTCGTCGAACTCGGCGACCGCGTCCTGGACCACGAAGGTCCGGTAGTCCCGTTGGCTCGCGTCGCGTACGGTGGTTTCCACGCAGCAGTTCGTGGTCACGCCGCAAACGACGAGTTCCTTGATACCGAGGCCGTTAAGCCAGGTTTCCAGGGGTGTTGCATAGAACGAGCTGGGACGGTTCTTGTCGAGCACGTAGTCGCCATCTTGTGGGGTCAGTGCCGGCACGATTGCGGCGTCGTCCGAACCCGCGACCAGCGCCTTGCAGGTCTTCAACGCTGGCATCAACTCGCTCACCAATAGCCCGCCATCCCTGAAATCGGCGCGATACACGTAGCGGGTGAAAATGATCGGGATCGACGCGGCGCGCGCCGCGGCGACGAGGCGCCGACAGGGCTCGATGGCGACTGCCAGCCGGTCGACCGGCAGACCGATCCGGTCGCAGGATCCGCCCTTGTTACAGAAGCCGTTCTGCATATCGACGACGACGAGTGCGGACCCTTCAACGCTGGGAAGCATGATTTCAACCTCCATCCGCCGCCCGAACCGGCGGCACGAGGGAAAACACGGGCGGCCCGTCGACGCCGGGCCGCCCGCCGGTGATTACCAGTTCGCCCGCACGCCGATCATCCACCACCGCGGTGCGCCGGGGTAGGTCTGGACGAAGCCGATTCCTGCAAAGTCGAAGGACTGCGCAATGTACTGGTTGTCGAAGCAGTTGGTGCAGGAGGCGAAGACCTCGTACTTGCCGCCGTCGATGCCATAGCTGGCGACGGCATTCCAGATCTCTACATTCCCGGACCTGCCGAGCTCCGAGTTCTGCAGGTTGGTGAAGTAGTCCTCCATGAAGTTGTAGTCGACGGTGAACTTGAGGTTGTCATCGTCCAGTACCGGCATGGTGTAGGTGGCGCCGACCTTGAACGTCCATGCGGGCAGGCGCTGCGGTTCGTCGCCTACCGTCTCGTCCTGCTTCTTGTATTTGCCGTCCTGCACGCCGATGGCCGTGAAGGCATCCAGGCGCTCCGTGAGGCGGGCCGTGCCTTCGAACTCGAAGCCGTAGAACTCGGCGTCGTTGGTCGCGACGATGAAGTTGCCGCCCTCGCCGGTCGCTGTGGCGAAGAAGTCGGTGTAGTCGTAGTAGTAGGCCGTGTAGTTCAGGCGGGCGCGTCCGTCGAACATGGTGGTCCTCAGGCCGGCTTCGTAGGAGTCAACGTACTCAGGGTCGAAAACGACGAACTCGGCCGCGTTGTTGGTTCGCGCCGACCAACCGCCACTCTTGTAGCCCTGGGAGTAGTTCAGGTAACCCATGATATCGTCCGTGAACCGGTACTGGCCGCCGACCTTGATGGAGAAGTCATCATCGTCAAGGTCCATCGGGATGCCTGCGGCCTCGAGGGACGCGGTGTTGTAGCCGGGAATGCCACCCGGCGGCGTGAAGCCATAGTCGCCCCCGATGAACTGATCGATACGGAGGGACTTCTCGTCCCTGGTGTAGCGCCCGCCGAGGGTGAAGGTGAACTTGTCCGTCAGGTCATAGCTGGCTTCGGCGAAGGCAGCGTAGCTCTTGACGTCGACATCGTAGTAGCGGCGGAAGAACGGCAGCGGGACCCGGACGCCCGGGGCCGGCCAGAGGTTGATCTGGTCGCCGATGAACGAATAGCTCGTTTCATCGTAGTAATAGAGGCCCGTCACGTACTTCAGTCGACCGTCACGCGCCGATCCGCTCAACCGGAATTCTTGGGTAAACTGGTCAGTGTCGTTGATGGTCCACAGCTTGAATATCGGCACCACCTGGTCCGTGAAGTCCAGTGCCCACTTCTGGTAGATATTGCGCATCGCGGTGATGGATGTCAGTTCGAGCGTGTCGTTGATGTCCCACACGACGGTCAGGGCGCCGCCGTTGGTCTTGCCAATGCTGAAGGTCTCGTCGCCGCTGCTGGAGATGAAGTAGTTCTTGGCTGTGGGGCGGACGATGCCGGCGATGTCGAAGCCATAGACGCCGTTCGTTTCTGCCCGGTAGTAGTCATAGTTGAGGTCAACCGTGACGGAATCCGCGGCCAGCCAGCGGAACGCAGCACGGCCGCCGTAGTTGTCGCGGTCGTTGACGTCGCGATTGAGAATGACGTTTTTCGTGTAGCCGTCGCCTTGCTCGACCAGCGCGTTGAAGCGGCCGAAGAACTTGTCCGTGAACGGCACGTTGACCGAGCCCTTCGCCGACCAGCTGCTGTATTCCCCCGCCATCAACTCAGCCTTGGCTTCGAATTCCTCGGAGGGCTTCTTGGTCATGACCCGGATTGCGCCGCCGCTGGTATTGCGGCCGTAGAGCGTACCCTGCGGACCACGCAGCACCTCGACCCGCTCGACGTCGAACATGCTCAGGTTGTTGACGCCTTGGCGCGCGAAGTAGACGTCGTCGAGGTAGAAGCCGATGGCCGTGTCGAGCGTTACGATCGACTCGGTGCTGCCAATACCGCGCAGGAACACAGTAGTTGACGTTGCCTGGCCCGGGTTATTGCTGACCGCGAGATTCGGCACGTTCGACATGACGTCAAGCGCGTTGAAGACTTGTCGGCGCTCGAGCTCGATCGGGTCGAATGCCGAGACAGCGGCAGGCACGTCCTGCACGTTCGACTCGCGGCGCTCGGACGTTACGATGATCTCCTGCAGCCGCGGGGTACCCTCGGCCGCCTGCTGGGCGCTCGCCACAGTCGGAACAGCCAGGAGGCCCACGGTGCCGAGCCCCGCCATTACTCCAAGCATCGCTTTCATTGTGTTGCCCCTCAAGTGAGAATGTTCGCCAACGACTGGTCCCGCGGTGACGCGCCCGGCGGGTAGATCAACCCAGTGCTGAACATAGGTCCGGGCGTCGACCGGTGTCAACCAGTCGTCCGCATAGATGCATAGATGGTTCATAGACGTGAACCACTTGGTGTTGTCGGGTGCGTCGGTGGCGACCCGCCACGGACCCCTCCAGCGGTCAGTTGGCTGCGATCAGGCGCGCGCTCTCACGAAATGGCGCCAACCCCCGGTATAGCGCCAACGCGGCCAGCGGCGTCACGACTGCCGCGGTGATGGCCATCGCGCGCCCCAGGTATTGCGGGCCGCCGAGAAGGTACTCGCCGATAGCCGCCATGACCGTTGGACCCAGGCCGATGCCGATGAGGTTCAGGCACAGCAGGTAGAGGGCGGAGACCTGGGCCCGCAGGCGGTTCGGCGTGACCACCTGCAGCGCCGCGGCAGCAGCGCCGTAGGGGAAGCTCGAGAAGAAGAAGAAAGCCGCGTAGGCAATGAGGGTCAGGCCCATCGTGGGCATGATCGGCGCCAGTACCGCCGGCAACACCAGTCCGGCGACGCCGACCAGCCCGGCACGCATGGTGCCGTCGAGCCGGCCTCGCCGCGTGTACCAGTCAGACAGCAGGCCGCCGCAGACAATTCCAGCTGGACCGAAGACCACAATGATGAGACCAAGGCGGACCCCCACCTGACCGGGGCCGAGGCCAAAGTCGCGCATCCATTGAGCGGGCGCCCAGGCGACGAAGCCGTTGAAAACAACCGCGGCCAACGAGAAACCGAGGAAATGTGCGACGAAGGTGCGACGGTGGGTACGGATGAAGGCGAACAAGTCCCCGAACAGACGGCCCTGTGGCAGCGCGGCCGTGACGCCGTGACGCACCGGCTCTGGAAACGTCAGCATGAGCAAGCCGATCAGGACGCCGGGCAGGCCGACCAGGATGAAGGTCGCCTGCCATGGCCGCACCTCGCCGAACAGAGGCAGTGACACCGTATCCGCGACGGTGACCATTTTCACCACAAGCCCGCCGATAATGAAGGCAAGTCCTGCACCCAGGAACACGCCGGTGGAGTACACGCCGAGGGCGCGGCCAAGGCGCTCGCGGGGAAAGAGGTCGGCAATCATTGAATACGCCGCGGGTGACAACGAGGCCTCGCCGACGCCGACGCCGACCCGGGCCAGGAACAACTGCCAGTACCTCTGCGCCAGACCGCAGGACGCCGTCATCACGCTCCAGAATATGGTGCCGGCGACAATGATCCAGCGACGGGAGTGGCGATCGGAAAGCCGTGCGATCGGCAGGCCCAGCGTGGTGTAGAAGATCGCGAATGCGAACCCGTGCAGCAGGCTCAACTGGGTGTCGCCTATTCCCAGGTCACGCTGGATCGGCTGCACCAGCAGGGCGATGATCGTGCGGTCTATGAACGAGTTGGTGTAGGCGACGAGGAGCACGGCCACCGCATACCAGGCCACGGCAGGCGGTGGATAGGGGTATCGGGACTCCGGCGCTACCGGCGGGGAAAGGGATGTCATGGTGACTGCGACCTCGTCGACGACAATAAAGTGCTGATCACGATGCAGGTTGCCAGCGCTGTTCGAGGGCTTGTTGTTCTTGTCTGGCATCCGCGACGGCCTTCAACTTCACCTGTCCAAAGCCGCGATACGCCAGGGGTACAGCCGCCAGTTCGACCGCGACCGGCAGGTTGGCCACGTCGAGTCCCTGGGCGAGGCGCCGGATGAGATTGAAGTAGTCCTCGACCAGGCGGCGCTCCAGCCGACGCTCGGCGGTCCAGCCAAAGGGATCGAGCGGCGTCTTGCGCAGGAACCGCAATCCCGCAAGGAGCGGAAAGAGCCGGAGTACCCAGCCGCCAAATTCAAGTTTGCGCGGCCGCCCCGTCGTCGGATCTGCCCGCGCAAGCAGCGGCGGCGCCAGGTGCAAGCGCAGCCGGTACTGGCCTTCGAAGACCTCGTCGAGTCGCGACTTGAATTGCGGCAGAGCGTGCAGCCGGGCAACTTCGTATTCGTCCTTGTAGGCCATCAGCTTGAAGCCCGCACGCGCGACAGCCTCGGTGAGTTGCCGGCTGCCGGGCGCGACGGCTTCCTCGCTCTCTTGCGCCAGCTGGACGAGGGCCAGATAGCGGTCAGCATAGTGGCGGTCCTGGTAGTCGGCCAGGAAGTCGCTGCGTCGCGCGATCAACTCGTCGAGGCTTGCGGGGGTCACAGCGGCGACGCCCAGCGATCGCAGTGCCTGCGGATCCGCAGCCAGGTGCCTGCCCCAGCGGAACGCGGCCAGGTTTCGTTCGACTGCCACGCCATTGAGACCGATAGCCATTTCAATGGACGCCACGGCCAGGGGAACCAGGCCCTTTTGCCAGGCGTAACCCAGCATCAGCAGGCCGGAGCCGACTGCATCGCCGATCGCTGCCTGCGCGGCCTGCAAGGCCGGAAGTGTTTCAACCTGGCCGACGCGCTCCCGCAGTCGCGTGACCAGACCTGCGCTGTCGATGTGTGCATCCGGGTTCGCCGTGAACGCGCCCGTCGGGGTCGAGTCCGTGCTGGCGATCACCCGGGTCTGTGGTCCGGTCCGGGACAGTGCATCGGGCATTGCCGCTACGAGCAGGTCTACCGCAATGAGCAGGTCGGTGCCGCCGAGAGGAATCCGCTCGCTGCCAAGCTGCTCCGCCGTGGCGGCAAGGCGGACATGACCCAGTACCGGGCCACCCTTCTGCGCCATCCCGGTCACGTCGTTGACCGACACTGCGCAGTTTTCGGCACGTGCCGCTACACCAAGAATCGCACCAACCGTGATGATGCCGGTGCCACCGATGCCCGCCAACAGCAGTGACCAGGCCCGCCGTTCAGGCAAAGCTGCGGGGGCGGACTCCGGCAGAGCCCCGACCTCGACAGTTGGCTGCCTGCGTAGCTGGCCACCCTCGACAGTGACAAAGCTCGGGCAAAAGCCGTTGAGACAAGAGTAGTCCTTGTTGCAGGCCGACTGGTCAATCCGGCGCTTGGTCCCGAACTCGGTTTCGCTCGGGAGGATGGCGACGCAGTTCGACTGCTTGCCGCAGTCCCCGCAGCCCTCGCAGACCAGCTCGTTGATGAACACCCGGCGCGCGGGGTCGGTCATCGCGCCGCGCTTGCGCCGCCGCCGTTTCTCTGCCGCACAGGTCTGGTCGTAGATGAGCGCGCTCACGCCCGTCACTTCGCGGAGCCGGCGCTGGACCGTGTCGAGCTCGCGGCGATGATGGATCGATACGCCCGGCGCGAAGCCCGCGTGAGCAGCGTACTTGTCGGGCTCATCGGTCACGATGGCGATGGCGCCGACTCCCTCGTCCGCGAGCTGCCGCGTGATCTGCGGCACCGTCGGCTGGCCTTCGACCGGCTGGCCGCCGGTCATTGCGACCGCGTCGTTGTAGAGGATCTTGAAGGTAACGTTGACGCCGGCGGCGACCGCGGCGCGGATGCCCATCGAGCCGGAGTGCTGGTAGGTGCCATCTCCCATGTTCTGGAATACATGCGGCAGGTCGGTGAACGGGGCCAGGCCGATCCATGTAGCGCCTTCACCCCCCATGTGCGAGAACGTACGCATGCCCCGATCCATGCCCATCGCCAGGGTGTGACAGCCGATGCCGCCGATGACGACCGAGTCGTCTGGAATGCGTGTCGAGGTGTTGTGGGGGCAGCCGGCGCAAAAATACGGCATGCGCACGGCCTCCGGCACGGGCGCGATTCGCGACAGTCGCTGAAGCAGAGCACGGGCGCGGTCGTCCGGCAGGCCGAGCCGGGCCGACAGAGCGAGCGCCACGGTCAGCGGGTCGATCTCACCCGTTTCCGGCAGCAACGGCGCGCCGTCTTCGTCACGCTTGCCGATCACTCGCGGTGCCGGTTCGGCTCGCCGTTCGTACAGCAGGATCTTGATCTGGTCCTCTACGAGGGGACGCTTGTCTTCGACCACCAGGATCGTCTCGAGTCCAGCAGCGAATTGCAGCAGCCCTTGCGGCTCGAGCGGCCAGACCATCGCGGGCTTGTAGAGGCGGACACCGAGGCGCGGCAGATCCGATTGGGTCAGCTCAAGTTCGGTCAGGGCCTGCAGCACCTGCGGGTACGCACGGCCGGGCGCGACGATACCGATTCGCGCGGTCTCGCGGGCCCCGCTAATGCGGTCTGCACCTGCGGCGCGAATGAAGGCTTGGGCTGCCGGCAGCTTGACGTGCTTGGCGCGGTGCTCGATCGCTGCCGGATCGTCGGGCCAGCGAATATGGACGCCGTCTGCGGGCAGTTCGAAGTCAGCTGGCGCCAGCAGTCCTGCGGAGAGGTCGGGCAACTCGACTGCTGCGCTGCCCTCGCAGATCGATCCGGCGAGCTTGAATCCGACCCAGGACCCGCAGTACCTCGACAGGGCGAATCCCAGCAGGCCGAACTCGAGAATCTCGGCAATGTTTGCCGGCGCGAGCGTCGGCATCAGGCAGTCGACGAACCCGTATTCGGACTGGTGGCCGAAGGCCGATGACTTGGCGAGGTGGTCGTCACCGACGACGGCGAGCACGCCGCCGAGCTGCGATGTCCCATAGTGCGATGCATGCTTGATCGCGTCAGTCGACCGGTCGAGACCCGGATTCTTGCCGTACCAGATGCAGAACACGCCGTCATGGCGGCCCCCGGGAAACAGCTCGATCTGCTGGGCACCCCAGCATGCGGTGGCCGCGAGGTCCTCGTTGAGGCCCGGCTGGAAACGGATTCGGTTTTCGGCCAGCAGCGTTTCGGCGCGCACTAGCTCCCGGTCGTAGCCGCCGATCGGCGAGCCTCGGTAACCGGTGACCAGCCCGGCCGTATTGTGGCCAGCAAGGCGATCGCGCTCGCGCTGCAACAACGGCAGCCTGACGAGCGCCTGCATGCCGGAGAGGTAAACGACCCCGCCAGGTTGCAGGTATTTGTCACTCAATGCGACCGGACGCAGTGCCGTCATCTAGCATCCTCGTGCATGGATGTGAACCACGGCTAAGCAGCGTGGCAAGTAGAACATCAATGAACGAGTGCGTGTCAACCGATGCGGAGCTCAGTCGTCCTTCGGCTGGTCCAGGAAACGCATATGGGAAGGCGCATAGCGTTCGCCCGCTGTTGCGCCCGGCGCAAAGGTCTGCTCGATCCCGGTCAGGTCCTCATCGGTCAACGACAACGAGAGGGCGCCAACGTTCTCCTCCAGCCAGCGTCGCCGCTTGGTGCCGGGAATAGGCACGATGTCATCGCCCTGCCACAGCAGCCAGGCCAGTGCGACTTGCGCGGTGGTCGCCTCGTGCCGCTTGGCGATTTGTGCCAGCGTGTCTACGAGCCGCAGGTTCAGTTCGAAGTTCTCACCCTGGAAGCGCGGCAGCGCAGCGCGGAAGTCGCCGGCGCCCTGGTACGCGTCCGGCGCCCGCGCCGTGCCGGTAAGCAGGCCGCGGCCAAGCGGTGAGTAAGGCACAAGTCCAATGCCGAGGCGGCGACACGCTGGCAGAACTTCCGCCTCGAGGCCGCGCTCGAACAGTGAGTATTCCGACTGCAGCACACTGATCGGATGCACACGGTTCGCCCGCTCGAGCGTCGTGGCACTTGCCTCCGACAGGCCCAGGTAGCGCACCTTGCCTGCCCGGACGAGGTCGGCCATGGCGCCAACGGTGTCCTCGATCGGTACCGCCGGATCGACGCGGTGTTGGTAGAAAAGATCGATGTAGTCCGTGCCCAGGCGCTCGAGTGACGCATCGCAGGCCCGGCGCACGTTGGTCGGCGTGCTGTCGACGCCGGATATTGCCCCGTCCGCTTCGATCTTGAAGCCGAACTTTGACGCGATGATTACCCGCTCCCGGTCCGATCCCAGCGCCTGATGCAGCAGGCGCTCGTTGATGTAGGGGCCGTAGACCTCGGCGGTATCAAAGAAGGTGATGCCGAGCTCGAGCGCGCGGCGGATCGTTGCGATGGACTCGGCTTCATCCGTGGCGCCGTAGCCCCAGCTCATGCCCATGCAGCCCAGGCCGAGGGCGGAAACGGTCAGGCCTTGCGTACCGAGGTGGCGGGATTCCATCGACGCTGCTCCTATGTGATCAATGATCGATTGGGGTATTTATTGGGGTCGGACCTCAGTAAGCCCCTGAATAACAATGCAAATTACCAACGCAAGTCGTCGGGGACAACAAAATCCTTGTACGGATCGTTTTCGTCGGCAGTCGCGGACTCCTCGCTGAACGCGATCACGACGCGTTCGTCGCGTTCGCGGATCCGTTCCGCGACTTCCGCAGGAACGAGGGCCGAACGGCCCTCATGTCGCACGATCGAGAGTTCGCCGCGCGTCAGCCGTGCACGCAATTCGGGGTTCAGGGCGATGCGGCGGATCTTCTTGCCGGCGACGAAGTTGAAGTAATCAAACTGCTCTCCCTCCAGCGGCGGCAGGCGGTTTCGGTCGATCAGCTGCCGGATCTCGGCGTGGCGCGCCTTGGCCTCCGCACGGGCCGCCCGCTCGCGGTTGAGTTCGCGGTCCCGTGCCACCTTGGCAGCCTGTGCCCTGGCAGCGGCGGCCCGCTGCTCGTCGGTCTGGGGCGTCTTCTGCCCCTTCGCCTGACGGTATTGCTGGCGGTGCTGTTTCTGCTCTACCTGGGTAGCCTGTTTCTTGGTGACCAGCCCGGCCTTTAGCAGCTGGTCGCGCAGGGTGTCGCTCATCGCTCAGCCTTCGGGGATATGCCCCGGCAAAGGCCGCCTAGTTTACGGAAAGATGCGGTAGCCGGCGCGCTGAGTGAAGAGGGAGCGCGACGCGGCGATTGGGCGCAGGACTCACCCGTGAGCGTGGCAGCCGTGCCGGATCGAGGGCAGGGAAGGGTCGATCCGCCGCCACAGGCGCTCATGGAAGAAGAACGCGACCGTGTTGACCATCGGTTCGATCAGGCCGATGCCGGTCGCAACCGCGACCGAGCCAGTCAACGCATAGGCCACGCCGAAGGCGACGCTAAAGTGCAGCGCCGCGAACGACAATGTCTTCATCAGGTCCCGGTCCAACTCCATCTCCCGCGTGTGGTGCCACGTAACGAAGACTGTGGGCTGCCAGGTGTAGACGCAATTGAACGTATCAAAGATCCGGATAGAGAGTACCTATGGTCCACCGGCATGCTCCTGAAACCACGCCAGGCAGTGGCCCCACATGTCGGGCGTGTACTCGTGCCCGACGCCGGCATGCAGGTTGACACGGATTCGCTCACGCGCCTCGCCGTATGGTCCCGCGAGCAGCGCTTCCCTGAAGCGCAGTGCGCCATCCGCCGGTACGTGATCGTCATCCGCACCGCACTCGAAGGTCATCGCCGGCCGGCGGGAGTAAGAGTCGGGATGGGTCAGCGGGTTCATGTGGTCGTAGAACCACTGCGCATAGGAATCTGGCTGGCCGGGGCCAATGAGGCTACCGTCTGCGCGCATGCCGGGCCGACGCCAGTCGGGTGTTGCGACGATAGTGGCGACGCAGCCGATACGATCGTCAAGTCCGGCTGCAGCGATGACGATATCACCGCCGAGTGAATGACCGCCGACGAAGAAGGGTGGCTCGATGCCGAACTCAACAGCGGCCCAGTCAAGGACGCGGAGCAGTTCGAGCGCCGAGTTGCCGATGATTGGCCAGACCACCTTTGGGAAATTCTGCATTGCGCGCGGAAACATCGTGGCCATGGTTTCTGTCGCGCGGGTGCCGCGCTGCCAGGAGTCGAAGCTGACGGCTGCGAAGCCGGCTTCGGCGAGTGCGTCGAGCTCCTTTCCCGAGGCATTCATACCGGCAATGCCACCGGACAGCCACAGCGCGAGGTGCGCAGGAGACTCCGTATGCGCAGGCAGTACCCACATGACCGGGATCTGCTCGACCTGCGCAGATCCGCGCCGTGGCCTCCCAGGCTGCTTCACGGCGGCCGGTGCCGGAGTAGGCGTCGGGGTTGGAGTCGCCGCGGGCCTGGCGGCGCCGCCGGTCGAATTCAGTAGCCCGGTCAGGAGCTCTCGTCGGCTCAGCGTCATGCGGCGAGCATCGCCGCAAACCTGAGGGTTAGCAAGACTGTAGGATGAGGCAACTGGGCAACTGGGGTCGGACCTCGGTAAGTGATTGACGTTACGTAGAGGAGAACGCCATGGCAGGCTGGCTCGTACCCGCACTGAAGGCCGTGCTGCCGCATGTCGGGACCATCATCACCGCGGCGGCGCCCGTGTTTACGCGGCGCACGCCCGATGCCGCTGCTGTCGAACCGGCGCTGCTGCAACGACAGATCAATGAACTGCAGACCGCCGCATCGCAGAACGCCAACTACATCCGCGAGCTGGCAGAACAGCTGCAAACTACGGTGAGCGCCCTGGAGCAGTCGGCTGCGCTGGCTGAAAGGAGGCTCCAACGGG
>JAHEAZ010000131.1 GCA_024642505.1 Gammaproteobacteria bacterium | reverse complement strand
TGTGACTTTTGACCTGGCAGCGGACGGCAGGAATCGCGCGCAATTCGGGCAGGAGCCAGGGAGCATCCAGCAGGACCACGTTGTGCCTGCCGATGAGAAATTCATTGAAATTCCGGAGGATGCCTACAAGCAGAACAATGTATACCGCCCCTGGCAGCCACGCGGCGTGAACATTGGCGACCCTTCGCAGGGAAGTCGCCGACAGACTGCGCATCGGGGAAACCCGTGACATCATGATGAGTTGCAAGCCGCTCTAGTACATTCAGCCTCAATTGCGCCTATCGCCAGGCAGGCAGATTTCCGGGCCAGTTGCAATGCCCCAGCGACTCGTTACCATATAGCTGCTCCGCAGCCATTGAGCGCTCGCAATACCTCGAATCCCAAGGAGATACAGTGGAAAATACAGGCTTCTTCCGTCGGCTGTCATGCCTGGCGGTTTTCGCATTCCTGCTCGCCGGGGTATCGCTGCAGGCCGCAGACGATGCGCCTTCGGCACAGACCGTCAACGACCCCCGCGTCAATATCGAAGAGCTGCAGCTGTTGCTCAGGCCGCTGCCAAAATCCCAACTGCTGGCGGAAGCCGATGCCTGGCAGGCCTTATTGCAGGAGAAGGCAGAGGAGATCGCCCGTCTCGAGGTGTCAATAAAGCGCCAGAATGCGGGGATCAAGCGGGCGGAGGAGGCTCGCGATCTTGCCGTAGAGGCGAAAGCCCAGGTTGAGAAGGCGATGGAACTGGGCAAGGCGGCCTCGGTAGAGGGCGGCCAGGACGCGGACGAAGAGCTGAAGGCGGCTGTCAGCGAAGCGAATGAGCGTGTTGAGGCGCTGGAAGAATCCGCGGCTGATACGGTTCCGAAGCGCGCTGCGGAGGTATTGCGCAACGAAAATGTCTCAATGGAGGATAAGGCACAAGCGCTGGAGCGCACCGCGGAGGTCGTAGCCGGCGAGGCAGAGTCCAGGAAAGAGACCAAGGTGTCACTGCTTGAGCAGGTCACCGAGCTGGCCGAGGAGCGCACTGCGCTGGTCGATCGCCTGCGCGCGGTTCTCGATGAGCTGGAGCTCAAGACGGACGAGGGTGATGCCGATACGTTGGCGAAAGTGAAGGACCTGAGGCTCTACGCGAAAGCTGTCGGCGGCCTCAAGGTCGATGTGGAGGACACCACTTCCGCCTGGATTGCGGTGAAGGGCTGGCTGCTCTCGGAGGAGGGCGGCAAGCGCTGGGCCTTCAATATCGCCAGATTCCTGGCTACCCTGGTGGTCGCGTGGATCATTGCGCGAATATTGAGCGGGATGACTCGTCAAGGCCTGGCGAGGGTGCGGGGCACGTCCCGCCTGCTGGAAGAATTCCTGGTCAAGTCGGTGCGCTGGGTTGTCATGGCTATCGGCCTGATCATCGCGCTGGCGGCTCTGGAAGTCAGTATCGGCCCACTGCTGGCTGTCGTCGGAGCTGCCGGCTTCGTTATCGCATTCGCGTTGCAGGACAGCCTGAGTAACTTCGCCAGCGGCCTGATGATCCTGTTCTTCCAGCCCTTTGACGAGGGCGACGTGATCGACGCCGGCGGCGTCTCTGGGAAAGTTCAGTCGCTGAACCTCGTCTCGACCACGATCCTCACATTCGACAACAAGCGGATGATCGTGCCCAACAACAAAGTCTGGAACGACGTGATAACCAATGCCACCGGTGTCAGGGAACGGCGGGTCGATATGGAGTTCGGGATCGGCTACAACGACGACATCGACAAGGCTCACGAAATTCTCGTCGATATCATCACCTCCCACCCGAAAGTGCTCAAGGAGCCGGAGCCGGTCATACGCGTTCACGCGCTGGCCGATTCATCGGTCAATTTCATTGCAAGACCGTGGTCGCAGACTGCTGACTACTGGGAGGTCTACTGGGATGTCACCCGGAAGGTCAAGCAGCGTTTCGATGAGCAGGGTATCGGGATACCTTTCCCGCAGCGGGATGTGCATGTCTACTTCGAGGGGAGTGATGCCCAGGCGGCCTCCGCCTTGCTGGCTGGCAAAAAACCGGCCCCATCGCCAGAAACACCCGCTCCCCGAAGCGATGACGGGGGTCTCGACGACCAGAATTGAGCGTATAGGCCTGCGGCGCCACCTTGAAACATCGACAGACACCCAGACAGGCTATTTGTCGCGCTCAATGGGCCATTACAGGAAACGGGCGAACAGGAAGACCCCGACCATGGCGAAGGCGATAGCCATTTTGGCCGCAGTGCCGAGGAGGAGACCCACCGTCGCGCCGACGCCTGCGCGCCCCGCGACCTGCAGGTCATCGTGCTCGGTAAGTTCGCCGAGTACTGCCCCGATGAAAGGGCCCAGCAGGATGCCAGGGAGTCCAAAGAAAATGCCGACCACGGCCCCGATTGCCGCCCCGATGGCCGATTTTGACGAGGCCCCGAAGTGTTTCGCTCCCAGGGCTCCTGAGATGAAATCCGCGAGGTAGGCGAGCAGGCTCATGATGGCTAGCACTATAAGCGTGCCGTAACCCACATGTTCGAAATCCTCCGCCCACGCGGCAACGACAAAGCCGGCGAACATAATCGGTGGACCCGGCACGGCAGGCAGCAGCATGCCTGCTATCCCGATCGCCACCAGCGCCGCACCCAGCAGCCATAGTGCTATCACTGTTTCCATAAATACGCCCTGAACTCATCGAAAGTGGATGTCTTTTTTTAATCAGGTTACACGGTTACTCCTGTCTCACCATGCCCTTAGCGGTCGTCAGGGGAAGATCGGCATAGGTAACGATTCCGGGTGGCGCTGCCACGACAGCGGGGATGGCATTGACGGCGGGCATGGCCGTCGCAATCATGCCGATAACCATGAACTCCTTGAAGGTAGTGGCCACGAAGTCTTCGCCGGGGAGAAACTGCACCCGCGTTTGCACGCAGGGCTGCCCTTTTACCTCGACGATATAGGCGTGCTCCACCTGCCAGTCGGGGTCCAGCGTCTGCCCCTTGCGCCAGACCGTTTTGAGTTCCAGTACCGTTGCGCCGTTGCTGCGACCCTGCCAATGGGTGGCGATGCCCGCAACGCAGTCGGCGCCAATCGTCCAGGAGCCGAGATCCAGATCCTCAGTGGTGCGCGCGAAGTCAGCCTCGAAACAGACTTCGTCGATGGCAACGCCAAGGGCTTCGGCCATCATCCATACCGCGTCCTCGAACACCGCCGTGCCGGCCCGCGCCATCGCCGGGAGTCCCGGGTCATCGATCGGCCGGCCAAAGCCGCAGGGCATCTCGGTCTCGGGCGAGTCGTATCCGGTCGAGTCCACCGATTCCGTTACGGAGATGCAATCCACGCGATCGCACAGCACGGCCGATACCAGCCCCATCAGGTTGAGAAAGCCCGGGTTTGCGCCGGAACCGAAGATCGAGCTGGCGCCCCGTCGACACGCATCCAGGATTCGGCCCCGCTCCTGTTCCCCGAACGAGTGGCCCGTGATGAAGCCGGCCGTTGCCACCACATTGATACCAGCTTCCAGGATGCGTACGAATTCGTCGACTTGCGGAAATTTGGGTGTGTAGATGACACAATCGGGTTTGAGTGCGAGCAGGGCATCGATATCGTTGGTGGCCGTGATGCCGATCGGACCGGTGCCGATGAGCTCGCCAATATCACGTCCCGACTTCTCTTGCGACCATGCGTAGCACCCGACAAGTTCGAGATCGGGGTTCGTCATCACTGCCTGCGCGGCTCGTTGTCCTACGTTCCCGGTTGTCCATTGCACGACGCGAATCATATATTCCCCCCGAGGGCGCGTTGGTTTGAAAACCGCTATCTGGAAGTCCCCGGCGTCATTGAATAATAGGCAACATAAGGCTAACTTGATACCGGTATCGGGTCTAGCAGGCCGACCTGAATCTGGTCACGGCAGAAGAGACGATGCAGGGTGTCGATGTATTGCTCGAGGCCTATCGAGGCATCATTGCCCGTTTTTACGACAAAATGACGCCAGGTCATATCGCGTTCGATGATGGTGTTGCTACGGTCCACATACTCGACCGCTTTACGGCCAAAACTGATGTCGATGATTTTATGGGGCAATCGTTCT
>JAHEAZ010000058.1 GCA_024642505.1 Gammaproteobacteria bacterium | reverse complement strand
GGATCCGAACTTCCTCGGCAGCCGCTGGCGGCTTGCGGCGAGCTACGCCGACCTGAGCGACGGCCAGACCCAGTACCTGTCGCTCGACAGGCCGTTCTATTCCTTCGACTCGCGCTGGGCGTTCGGCGGATTCGGCTATGACGACCAGCGGCTCGAGACCCGCTACGACCTGGGCAAGCCAGTGGATGCCTTCCAGGTCGACAGCCTCCAGTACGACCTGCACTACGGTTGGTCGAAGGGCCTGCAGGGCGATTGGGCGCGTCGCTGGCTGGCCGGGATCCGCTACGACGAAAAAGCCTTCGCACTGGTACCCGGTGAAACGCCACCGCCTGAATTGCCCGAAGACCGCAAGTTCATCTATCCGTGGATCGGCTTCGAGTGGGTCGAGGACGCTTACGTGAAGGTGCACAATCGCAACCAGATCGGGCGCACAGAGGACGCCTACCGCGGCACGCAGGTCAGCGCCTCTCTCGGCTATGCCGACGCTTCCCTCGGTTCCAGTCACTCGGCGGTGCTGCTGTCCGCTGCTGCTTCGTCCGGGCGCGAGTATCTCCCGGGCCGGGAGTGGTTCGTGGCCAGCGTCGCCAGCGGGCGGCTCGAGTCAGGCGACCTCGTCGATGCGGTCATCACCGCGCAGGCGCGTCACTACTGGCGAATCGATCGGCACCAGACCTTCTTTGCCAGTCTTGCCGGTACCGTTACCGAGCGGCTCGATCCGGACCATCAGCTGCTGCTCGGCGCAGAGGAGGGCCTTCGCGGCTATCCGCTGCGCTACCAGACCGGCACGTCGAGCGCCCTGCTCACGCTCGAACATCGTGTCTACACCGACTGGTACCCGTTCCGGCTGTTCTTCGTCGGCGGCGCGGTGTTCTTCGACGCCGGCCGGGCCTGGGGACCAACGCTGGGGGGCGAGCGGCCGGAGGGCTGGCTGTCGGATGTCGGCCTGGGATTGAGGCTGGGCAACAGCCGCTCCGGGCTCGGCTCGGTCGTGCACGTGGACTTCTCGTATGCGCTGGATCCAATACCGGGCAAGGACCGCTTCCAGATTACGGTCGAGACCAAGCGGGAGTTCTAGAGCCCCGATATTCGCTACGCGACCGAGCATGCGCCCCGGCATGCCGGCACAATAGCGCCCTGCCGAGCAAAGCCTGGTGGGGCCGGCCCGCCTGCGTTCCTGGCGGTCCGTGAAGATGCCCGAATGAAAGCCCTGCTGACACTTTTCCTGATCGTGTTCGTCGACCTGCTGGGGTTCGGGATCATCATCCCGCTGTTCCCGTTTGTCGCCGAGCGCATGGGCGCGGACCCGTGGCTGATCACTTTCGGTGGCGCTGGCGTCTACGCCCTGGCCCAGGTCGTCTCGACCCCGGTCTGGGGGCGGCTCAGCGATGCGATCGGCCGCCGCCCGGTACTGATGGTGAGCATGGTCGGCTCGGTCGCTGGCTACGTATGGCTTGGCCTCGCAGGAACCCTGTGGACGCTGATTGCGGCGCGGGTCGTCTCGGGATTGATGTCAGGCAACATCTCGGCGGCTTTCGCCTACGTCGCCGACGTTACCGAGCCGGCCAATCGCGCCAAGGGACTCGGCATGATCGGCGCCGCGTTCGGGCTCGGCTTCATGTTCGGACCGATGATCGGCGGCTTGCTGGGTGGGGACGATCCCGCTGCGATGAATTTCATGCTGCCGGCGATGGTCTCGGCAGGCCTGAGCGCGGTCGCGTTCATCGGTGCCAGCCTGTTCCTGAAGGAAAGTCTGCCGCCGGACCATCGCAAGCCGTGGCGCGAGGCCGGCAAGGGCGGCCGCTCGCCCTTCGCGTCCGTCTCGCACAGCCCGGTGTTGTTGGGCGTGATCGGCGCCGTGTTCCTGATATCGATTGGCGGCACCATCCTGCAGACGATCTTCCCGATCTGGGGCCACGACGTTCTGGGGTTGTCGCCGCGCGACGTCGGCCTGGCGTTCTTTGCGATGGGCGTGGTGGGGGTGACGATGCAGGGCGTGGTGGTCGGGCGCCTCGCTGCGCGCTTCGGCGAGAAGAAGGTGCTGTATGGCTCGGCTTTCCTGCACGCAGTCGGCTATATCACCATGGGCCTCGCCAACGACCACGTAATGCTGGGGCTAGGCGCGGCATTTTTCGCGGCAGGACATGCGAGCTTCAACACGACGGCCTCGAGCCTGCTGAGCCTGGAGGCAGGTCCGCGGGAGAAGGGCGCCGCACTCGGCGCCATGCAGTCTGCCAGTGCGGCAGGGCGAATTGTCGGGCCGGCCTCGAGCGGCGCGATCTACTCCGGGTTGGGCACGCACGCGCCGTTCCTGGCCGGCGCCGTGCTGCTGATCCCGGCGGTCCTTCTGCTGCGCCGCTCGCACAAGGGCGATGCGCCGCACCAATAGTGTCCGGCTGCCGCCCGCTGCCTCAACCCTAATTCGGGGACAGTTTACTTATATCAGCACACGTGCAGCATGAGTCAGGGGCGCTCAGCGCCCGCAAGGAAATAAGTAAACTGTCCCCGAATTAGCGAGCTTTCACACGGATCAGCATGGCCAGTGGAATCGCGGCGAACATGGCCAGGGCCATGATGTGAAAGTCGTTGGCGTAGGCGATAGCGGCAGCCTGCCGGCCGATCTCCCGCATCACTACGCCGCCCGCATTGTCACCTGCGACGCTGGCGTACGGTTCCCATCGCGGCGCGTCAAACACCGACAGACGTTCTACCAGGTACGACTGGTTCATTTGCGTGTAGCGTGCAAGCAGCGCGACTGCGGCCGACACGCCGATGCTGGAACCCAGGTTGCGCACGAGCGTCAGCAGCGCGCCAGCCTCGGCGCGAAGTGACTGTGGCAGGGTCGCGTAGGCCACCACGCTCATCGGCACGAAGATCGGCGGCATTCCCAGGCCGAGCAGCAAGTTGGCCGCCGCGACCGACTGCCAGGGCGTATCGAGGTTGAAGCCACCCATCAACCACATCGCCACGCCCATGACGGCAAGGCCCGCGGCCATCATCAGCCGCGGATCGACCCGTCCGACCAGCCGCCCGGCGAGCGCCATTGCCGCAAAGGCGGACATGCCGCGCGTTGCCATCAGCCAGCCGGCATCGAGTACCGGGTAGCCCTGTAGTTGTTGCAGGAACGGCGGGAGCAGCACCGTCGGTGCCAGGATGGCAATACCGATGAACAGCATCATGCCGACCGAGATCGACAGGTTGAGGTCCCGCAGCAGGCGGGTGTCGAAGAACGGGTTTCGCGTGGTGTTGGAGTGCACCACGAACATGTAGAACAGAACGACCGCCAGCGTGGCCTCGGCGACGATTTCCGGCGAGTCGAACCAGTCCCTGCCGTGGCCGCGGTCCAGCATCAGCTGGAACAGGCCGATGGAAAGCGCCAGCAGCGTGAAGCCGAGACCATCGAATCGACGCGATCTGTCGCCGTGTTCCCTGGGAATGGAGGCAAGGATCCCGAGCAGCGCGAAAACGCCAACCGGGATGTTGACGAAGAACACCCACTGCCAGCCGAAGTACTCAGTCAGGTAACCGCCCAGCGTCGGGCCGATGATCGGTCCGACGACCACGCCCATACCCCACAGCGCAGTGGCTCGCCCATGCAGCTCGCTCGGAAAGGCGTTCAGCAGCGCCACCTGCGATAAGGGCACCAGCGCCGCGCCCATTGCGCCCTGCAGCGACCGGAACACGACCATCTGGTCCAGCGTGGTGGCAAACCCGCACAGCATCGACGTGAGGGTGAAGCCGGCGATGCTGACGGCGAGAATCCTGCGCAAGCCGTAGCGGGCCCCCAGAAATCCGGCGAGCGGAGTCGCGATCGCGCTGACCACGATGTAGGACGTCAACACCCAGGCGATCTGGTCCTGCGTTGCCTGCAGACTGCCCTGCATGTGCGGCAGGGCAATGTTGGCGATGGTCGTGTCGACCGTATAGAGCAGGCTGGCCAGCATCGACGAGGCGACCAGCAGCCCACGCTCCGGCGTGGCGCTCACCATGACGGTCTCACCCCTGCCGCAGCATGCCGCGCAGCCAACCAGGCAACAGCGAGCGGCGGCCGGTGTCGATGCGTACGTCGGTGCTCATGCCGGCCCTGAGGGGTGGGTCCTCTGGACCGGTCTCGATGGCAATCCGGATACCGATGCGTTGCACTACCTTGACCCAGTTGCCGCTGGCGTTCTGCGCCGGCAACACCGCGAACTCGGCCCCGGTCGCCTGGGCGATGCTCTCCACCGATCCCTGCCAGACGTGTTCGGGATAAGTATCGACCTCGATCCGTACCGGCATGCCGGTGCGTACGAACTCGAGGTCGGTTTCCTTGAAATTGGCGTCGATCCACGCGCCCGACGCGGCAACGATAGCGAACGCTGGCCGACCCGCGTCGACGTGGTCGCCCACCTTGGGCAGGTGGCTGACGACACCCCCGGTCGGCGCGACCACGCGCGTTCGCTCGACGTCGAGGCGGGCCTGGTCGAGCAGCGCCTTCGCTTCCATGACATCCGGGTGCGAGTCGATGGCCGCGTCCGGCTGGCCGCCAAGCCGGACCGCGATCGTCCTGAGCTCGCGCTCGAGCAGATTGAGGTTGCCTCGCGCCAGCTCGGCGGAATGCTCAGCCTCATCGAGTCGCGACTGCGCCACCAGCCGTGCCTGTGCGAGCTGCCGCTGCCTGGCCAATTCGCGCTCCGTGAATGCTGCGCTGGATCTGGCGACTTCGAGCTCACTCTGCTTTTCACGGTACGACGCCTGCAGGGCGGCGACGCCGGTGCGTGCCGTCGCCAGCTGTGCCTGCGCGCGCGCCAGCGCGATGCCGAGCTGCTCGTCGCTGATCTCAAGAATGGGCTGGTCGGCCGTTACCGGGTCGTTCTCCGCAACAAGCACTCGCCTGACAGTCCCGGCCACCTCCGGCGCCACCTCGGTCTTGTCGGCCCGGATGTAGGCGTTGTCGGTCGAGACGTAACGGCCGTGCACCATGTAGAGCAGGTAGCCGGTGCCGAGGGCGATCACGGGCAGTACCCACAGCAGCAGCGCGCGTAGCCAGGGCCGCCGCTTCACCGCCGGGAGGGTGTCCGTCGTAGGAGGCGCCTTGGCTGCCATGGCATCACCTTCCATTCCTGCTGCTCCGGCGGGTCGGTCCAGGAGCGGCGGGTGGTTCGGCCAGGTTGTCGCGCATACGGACCAGGATCCGTGTCAGCCGTTCGCGATCGCCGGAGGCGACGCCACCGAGGGCCCGCTCGTAGGTTTCCGACGCAATCGCGCGCATCCTGCCGATCAAGCGTTTCCCCGCGCGCGTGCAGTACAGCTGCACAGCCCGCCTGTCCGTCGGATGGCGGTGGCGCTCGGCCAGGCCGGATTCCTCCAGCCGGTCGACGAAGCGGGCTAGCGTGATCGGCGCGATTTCCAGCACGGCTGCAAGGTCCGCCTGCCGGCAGCCCTCGTTGCGACCGAGATGAGCGAGGGTGCGCCACTGCGCCTGGGTCAGGCCCATGCCAGCGACCCGCTGGTCAAAGTCACGGCGCATCAGCCGTGCCAGGTCGCTGACAAGGAACCCCAGGGACTGGCCGGGAGGCTGGATACTCATATTGGCTTATAGTAAGCAAAGCTTACTATTTATGGGAATAGGGGCGGCTCGATTCTCAATGGGACAACAGCTGGTGTCTGGCGCCGCCTAGCGGATTCCGATCCAGTCGATCTCCAGCCGGAACGACCCCGCCTGCTTGTCCGAGATCATGAAGCCGAGGCTCTCGATACGGGCCGGATCGGGCGCTCCGACCCCGGGTATGGGCTGCCCGAAGGCCTTGGCCCTGAAGCTCGCGAGCGGGATCTCGACCTCAGCCCATTCATTCGCCGGCGGTTCGATTGGTGCCTCATAGCGAAAGGCGTCTGGCCCGCCGGGCGTGCGGACGTTGAATCGATAGCGCTTGCCGTCGCTGCGGACGCGCAGCACAAAGGCTCCTGCACCCCGTGTATCCCATGCGCGCGCCCGCGAACGGATCGAGGCGAAGCCGCCATTGTTGTCGAGCGAAACCATGCCCTCAAAGACGGCAACGCCAGGCCCCGCGTTCGACAAACGGCTCGAGGACACGCCGCCCATTACCACGTCGTCGACGGGCGAGAACAGCGCAACCTCTTCGGCGGAGTCGAAGTCGAGCAGGATTCGGATGTCGTCAGCGAAGGCAGTCACCGCGAGCAGTCCCGTGATCAGAAAGACGGAAAGTCCGGGGCACAGCCATTTCAATTGAACACGATTACTTGCCACACTGTCTGGCCAGCGACCGGGTGGCTGTAGCCTTCATTGATGGGCTCTGGCCGGACGTGCTCGGACGGCGACCGGCACCACGCCGCAGGTGGCCTCGACGAGGCACAAAGTCCTGGCACTGACACTTGCGAGAGCATTGCGGCGCGGTCTTCATGGCGGGCACGGGAATCCTCGCGCTATGCTCGCAGCCTGCGGCGGGAGACGCCGCGTCCGGGGAATTATTGCATGGCCAACCGATCGCCACAGCCCGAACCGCCGCGGAGCAGTTTCGCGATAGTCCGCTCCATTCCAACCCGCTGGATGGACAACGACCATTACGGGCACGTGAATAACGTGACCTACTACTCGTACTTCGACACCGCCGTGAACGGCTGGCTGATCGAGGCGACCGGCACCGACATCCGCACGCTGCCGTCCATCGGCATCGTGGCCGAGACCAGCTGCCGGTTCCTGAAAGAACTGTCCTTTCCCGAAATCATCGAGGTGGGTCTCGCGCTCGAACGCCTCGGCCGGTCAAGCGTCGTCTACAATATTGCGCTGTTTCGCGCGGGCGAGGCCGATGCGGCGGCAACCGGACGCTTCGTGCACGTCTACGTAGACGCCGCAACGCGCGAGGTCGTTCCCGTGCCGGACGGGATTCGCGCCGCTCTCGGGTCCCTGCCGGCCGCTACGGGAATCCAGCAATGAGAACGTCGTTTTCGTCGGATCGCCGGAACTTCCTGATCGCCACGGGCGCTTCTGCGCTTGCGCTTGGGCTGCCCGCGACGGCGCGCGCGCAGGCAGCCGGTCTCGACGTCGCTGTAATAGGCGCGGGTGGCGCCGGACTGGCGGCTGCCCGGCAGCTGGCGGGCGCGGGGCTCAAGGTCCTGGTGATCGAAGCACGCGATCGCATCGGGGGGCGCGCCTGGACCGACACATCGAGCGTTGGCGTCGCCTGGGACCGTGGCTGCTCCTGGCTACATTCTTCCGAGGTCAACCCCTGGGTTGCCTATGCGCGCGCCAACGGGTTCGAGACCACGCCCGACCGCAACGTCCGCTATGTCTATGACGGCTCGAAGCGGTTGAACGAAGCCGATACGGCGGGCCTGCGAGCGCTCAACCAGCGGATCGAGTCCGAGCTCGAGACGGCCGGCCGGCGCGGTATCGACATCCCGGCCGAACAGGCGTTCACGCTCACGACCCGGCAGGATCCGTGGTACCCGATCGCTGCTGCCGGGCTGACGGCCTGGGAGGGTATAGAGCCGGCGAATTTTTCCGCCCTCGACAGCTTTCACTACGTGGACAAGGGTGATGACCTGCTGATCCCGAAAGGCTACGGGGCGCTGCTGGCGCACTACGCGCGCGACGTCGACGTCCGCCTGCGCACCATGGTTTCGCGGATCCGCTGGACGAACCGCGGCGTGGCGCTCGAGACGCCTGCGGGAACCCTGTCGGCACGTGCCGTAGTCGTGGCGGTACCTTCGTCGATCATTGCTCAGGGTAGCCTGGTGTTCTCGCCCTGGTTGCCGGCGGAAGTTCTCGAGGCGCACCATCACCTGCCGCTCGGGCTCATGAACAAGGTCGCCTTGCGCTTCAAGCGCAACGTGTTTCCCGGCGAGTCGAGCGAAGGCCTGCGGCAGCAGCGCTCTGGATCTCGCGGCATGAGCTACATCACTCGCCTGTGGGACAGCAACGTTGCCGTCGGGATGTCCGCCGGTGCGCTGGCCCACGAACTCGAAGCGGCGGGTGAGCAGGCCTCGATCGAGCATGGGCTGGGAGAGCTGGCGCAGATGCTCGGCAACGACGTCCGCCGTCACTTCGATCGTGGTGCGGCGACTGCCTGGGCGGCAGATCCGTTCAGCCGGGGCTCGTATTCGCACTGTCTGCCGGGACGGTTTGGCGCGCGCGAGCTGCTGACCCGCCCTGTTGGCGACCGCATCGTCTTTGCCGGCGAGCACACCGAGCAGTCCGCCTACGGTACTTTGCATGGGGCTCACCTGAGTGGCCTGCGGGCCGCAAGCCAGGTCGTGGAACTGCTGCGCAGGGGGTGAAGCGCGGCGGCTCGCGGCCCGGGGTGCGAATCAACCGGTTTCCGATTCGCCCAGGTCTTTCTCCAGCACCACGAAGGACAAATCATCCCGCTTCGGCAGCCCGAAGCGTGCGTCGCCATAATAGAAGGGCGCCGTTTCGCCGGTGTGCCGGTAACCTCGGCGTTCGTACCAGGCGATCAACTCGGTCCGTTGCACGATCACCGTCATGCGCATGCGAGCGGACTGCCAGTTGGCCGCGACCCAGGCTTCCGCAGCTTCGACCATTCGCCGGCCGATACCATCGCCTTGCCGGCCCGGTCGCACCGCCAGCATTCCGAGCCAGGCCGCGGCGCCGTCTTGCCTCAGGACGACGCAGGCCAGCAAGCTGCCATCGGCATCGCGTTCGACCAATATGCGACGCGCGGGGTCGGCCAGGATGGTTCCGATCTCGTCGGGTCCGGTCCGGCGGCCGTCGAGCAGGTCGGCTTCGGTGGTCCAACCGGCCCGGCTGGAGTCGCCGCGAAACGCAGATTCGACCAGCGCGACGACGGCATCGACGTCGGTCGCGGTTGCGACCTCCGGTGTCATGCCTGCGACGTCAGTCTGAGTACGCGCTCACCCTGGCCGATGGCCAGGGCGCCGCTTCGGACCACTTCGATCAGTTCGGCATGCTGCGAAGCTTGGGCGATGAAACGATTGATCTCCGCCTCGCTGTGGGTCAGCGCCACGATGAAGCTTGCCAGCGCGCCCGTCAGCACCTTGCCATCGACTTCCGTCACCAGCGTGACCAGCGCATCGATGCCCTTGACGGTCACGCGGAATTTCAGCAACGCCACTTCGCGCTCGAAATGCCCGCCGCGTGTCATGTCATCGACGTTGACCACGTCCACGAGTTTCTGCAACTGGCTGACGATCTGGTGAATGATCGAGTCATCGCCGGAGGTCACCAGCGTCAGGCGCGAAACGGTGGGCTCGTCGGTCGGCGCGACCGACAGCGACTCGATGTTGTAGCCGCGGGTCGAGAACATTCCGGCGACCCGGGTCAGGGCGCCGGCCTCGTTCTGCAGCAGGATGGAGATGATGTGGCGCATGCTGGGTCTCCCGCGAAGTGACGACGGCAATGACCCCTCAGCCCCGCCGTCAGGGTCCGTGAATATTGCCGAAATGGACGGGGCCTGGCGTCGCTGCTAGTCTCTCTTGCACTGCAATAATCCGCAAGGGCTGCTCAGTGGGTGCTTTGGACGAACATTTCGAGATCCCGGGGGCCGAGACGCACCCGCTTGCCGGCGTGACCATGACGGGTGCCGAGATGATTGTGCAGGTGCTCGTGGACGAGGGCGTCGACACGATATTCGGCTATTCCGGTGGCGCCATCCTGCCGACCTATGACGCGGTCTTCGTCCATAACCAGCGCGAGCAGGAAGCCGGCCGCCATGGCATGCCCCTGATCGTGCCGGCCAACGAGCAGGGTGCCGGATTCATGGCGGCGGGATACGCGCGGGCGAGCGGCAGTGTCGGTGTAGCCATGGTCACTTCGGGTCCCGGCGCCACCAACATGGTGACCCCGATCCGTGACTGCATGGCCGATTCGGTGCCTATCGTCATGATCTGCGGCCAGGTGCCGAGCGGGGCCATCGGCTCCGACGCCTTCCAGGAGGCGCCCGTGACGGCGATCATGGGCTCGGTTGCCAAGCACGTATTCCTGGTTACCGATCCGTCGCGGCTCGAGGCGACCGTCCGTTCTGCGTTCGAGATCGCGCGGACCGGCCGGCCGGGTCCGGTAGTCGTCGACATCCCGAAGGACGTGCAGAATTGGAAGGGTACCTTCCACGGCGCGAGCAGGCTGCCGATTCCCGGCTACCGACAGCGACTCGCGCGCCTGCACAGCGCGAATCTCGACACGCCTGCTTGCGACGACTTCTTCAGGATGCTCTCGGAATCCCACCGCCCGCTGGTCTATGCGGGCGGTGGCGTGATCAACGCGGGCGCTGCCCAGGCGCTGCGGGAATTCGTCGCCACCTTCGAGATCCCGGTGGTGACGACGCTGATGGGCATCGGTGCCTGCGACACGACCGATCGACTGTCGATGCGCATGCTGGGCATGCACGGCGCGGCCTTCGCCAACTACGCGGTGGAGGACTGTGACCTGCTGATTGCGGTCGGCGCCCGCTTCGACGATCGCGTCGCCGGCGTGCCGGCGAAGTTCGCACGCAGCGCGAAGCACATCATTCACCTCGACATCGACGCCTCCGAGATCAACAAGGTCAAGCGGGTCCACTTCGGCCACATCGGCGTCCTGTCCGACGCCCTGGTCGCACTGCTCGAGCATGGCAGGTCCACAGGCTTCAGGCGCGACTGGGGCAACTGGCATCGCTACTGCGACGAGCTGCGCCAGACCTACGCGATGAATTACGATCGCGGTAGTGAGCTGATCCAGCCCTACTATGTGATCGAGGAGATCAACCGGCTCACGAAAGGTGAGGCGATCATCTCGACCGGCGTCGGCCAGCACCAGATGTGGGCGGCGCAGTACTTCGACTTCGTGGGTCCCCGACAGTGGCTGACTTCGGGCAGCATGGGAACGATGGGATTCGGCCTGCCGGCCGCCATCGGCGCACAGTTCGCCCACCCGGACCGGCTGGTCATCGACATCGACGGCGACGCCAGCATCCGCATGAATCTGGGCGAGCTGGAGACCGTCACCACCTACGACCTGCCGGTCAAGGTCGTGGTGTTGAACAACTTCGGCGACGGCATGGTCAAGCAATGGCAGAAGCTGTTCCACAAGGGGCGCCTGTCAGCCTCCGACAAGTCACTGCACAAGAAGGACTTCGTCAAGGCAGCACAGGCAGACGGCTTCCCGTTCGCCGTGCGCCTCGACCGCAAGGCAGACGTGCCGCGGGTGGTCGAGGAATTCGTCAGGTTCAAGGGGCCGGCTTTTCTGGAGGTCATCATTGATCCCGACGCCGGCGTCTACCCGATGGTCGGCCCGGGGCAGTCGTACGATCAGATGATCACCGGGGACTGGATCCCAACACGCAATCCGTCAGACGTCGTGCCGCCCGACTCGTCGCAGATGTTCTGAAGGCGTGAGCCGTTAGCTGCGCCGCGACCGTGGTATCTTTTCTTCCGACCATTCACCGCTGGCGACTCTTCACATGAAATACCTGCATACCATGGTCCGCGTGACCAACCTTGAGCAGTCCCTCGATTTCTACTGCAACAAGCTGGGCCTCACGGAGGTCCGTCGTTACGACGTCGAGAAGGGCCGTTTCACGCTCGTGTTCCTGGCGGCGCCGGGCGACGAGGATCGCGCCATGGTCGAGCTAACCTACAACTGGGATCCCGATGAATATGGCATCGGGCGCGCATTCGGGCACCTCGCTTACGAGGTGGACGATATCTATGCGCTGTGCGACAGGCTGATGAAGTCCGGCGTGACCATCAATCGTCCTCCGCGCGATGGCCGCATGGCCTTCGTCCGCTCGCCCGACAACATTTCCATCGAGTTGCTGCAGAAGGGTTCCGCATTGCCGCAGGCCGAGCCGTGGGCATCGATGCCCAATACCGGCGAATGGTAACAACCGGACACAGTTCGCCGAACTGGTGACGGGGGCTAACCGCCGTACCATCCGCTCTGGAAACTCGACGAAACAGGTAGACTGTCCTCGTGCAGATACAGGCTTGGGTTCACCACAGCGCCAGCGCCGCGCCGCGACTCGAGTCATTGTCGCTCGATGATCCGCGGCCGGACGAAATCCTCGTCAGGCTGGTCGCCAGCGGAATCTGCCACACCGATCTGTTTGCTGCACATCGCTTTGGGTTGCCGGCGGTGTTCGGTCACGAGGGCGCCGGCATCGTGCAATCGGTCGGCGGCAAGGTCGAGGGATTGCGGCCCGGCGATCGCGTCGCCCTGACTTTCGGTTCCTGCGGCCATTGCCGCAACTGCGACGCTGGCGCGCCGGCCTACTGCATGCAGGGTCACGAGCTGCAGTTCGGCGGGAAGCGGGCTGATGGCTCAATGACGCTCGCGCGCGCCGACGGCGAAACGCTGCGCGGCGCCTTCTTCCAGCAATCGTCCTTCGCGACTCACGCGCTCGCCACGGCACGTAACGCGGTTCGAATCCCGGACGGCCTTCCGCTCGAGCTGGCGGGACCGCTGGGTTGCGGAATCCAGACCGGCGCCGGCGCGGTGCTGAATACCTTGGCCTGCCGCCCGGGATCGAGCCTGGCCGTCTTCGGCGTGGGCTCCGTAGGGCTGTCGGCCGTGATGGCGGCGCGACTGGCCCACTGCCGCCGCATCATTGCGGTGGATATCCTGTCGCAGCGCCTGGCGCTTGCACGCGAACTGGGCGCCACCGACCTGATCGACGCGGCCGATGGCGGCGTGGTCGAGAAAATCCTCGGGCTGACCGACGGCGGCGCCAACTACTCCATCGAGACTGCCGGTGCGGAGCAGTCATTCAAGGACGCCATCGACTGCCTTGCCCGGCTCGGAGTCTGCGGGCTTTGCACCGTGCCGCGACTCGGCGCACCGATCGAGTTCTCGCCGCTGTCGATCCTGAAGGGGCGCACCGTAACGGGGGTGCTGGAAGGCTCCAGCGTGCCACGGGAGTTCATCCCGCAGCTGGCCCGGCTGTACCTCGAGGGCAGGCTGCCCTACGACCGGCTGGTCAGCTATTACGACTTCGCGGAGTTGCCGCGGGCGCTCGAGGATGCAGAACAGGGACGCGTGATCAAGGCGGTCGTCCGGATGCCAGCCTAGGACTGCGATCGCCGGTCTCCCGCGCCCGCGCAGCGCGCCAAGGTGACACGACTGCGGGCAGCCAAGGCGGGGTTCCCACTCGCGGCGGGGCACACAGCGCGGGCGACGGTCGGGCCGGCCCTCCCGCGCCCGTGACGAGCGGCACGGTGCTACGCCGGCACGCAGCAAGGGCGGGGTTCCCCCTGGAGCGACTGTCGGCTTTCGGAGCGAAAGGGGGAACTCCCCGCCCACAGCCAGTGTGCCGGCCAAGGCCATTGTGGCGGCCTCGTCCTTCGGGCGGTCGCTCGTCGGGCCGGTCAGTCCTGCGCTCGCTCGGAAAGGCAGAAACTCGCTCGCTCCGGAGACCGGCCCTCCCATGCCCGTGACGAGCCACGTTCATTTCGGCGACGCGTTCGGTCCGTCAGGTCGAGATGTAGCGCTTCAGCTCGTCGATTTCCTGCTGTTGCGCCTCGATAACCGTGCGCACGCAATCGCCAATCGACACCATGCCGATCAGCACATCGTCGGCGACCACCGGCAGGTGACGGATGCGGTGCCTGGTCATCACTTCCATGCAGTGCTGCACGGTGTCCTCGAGGCCGACGGTCATGACCGGTGCGCTCATGATCTGCCACACCAGTGTCTCGGTCGAATTACGGCCCATCAGCACGACCTTGCGGGCATAGTCACGCTCGGAAATGATGCCGGTGAGCTCCGGGCCGCGCATGACGGGCAGCGCGCCAACATAGTGTTGCGCCATCAACTGGATCGCGGTTCGCACCGGATCCTCGGCGTCGACTGTAAATACGGCGTGGCTCTTTCCTTCGAGCAGCTGCTTGACGGTCTGCATCGCCGGTCTCCGGTTGCGGGCATCCCGGCTCAGTCTATCGCCAAAGCACCTTTGCGGGACACCTCGGCTAGAACTTCAGATCTCGACCACGACCTTGCCGATGTTTTGTCCGCTGAGCAGGTGCTCCTCGGCGTCGGCGACAGACTCGAGTCCCTTGAAGTGAACGGGATCGACCAGGACCTTCAGCCGGCCCGAGTAGTAGAGGTCGAGGATCTCGGCAGCTGCAGCAGCGAAATGCTCTGGAAACGCCGGGTTCTGGAAGCCGAGCACGGATGCCGATTTCCAGTACAGCTTGCGATATACGCGCGCCGCAGCCGCCGGATCTTCCGGCTGGTCGAAGTCGCTGGTATGGCCGCTGACCACCAGACGCCCGCGCATGGCCAGGTGATCGAGCAAGGCGTCAAAGACCTCTCCGCCGACCGAGTCATAGCCCAGGTTGATACCGGCTGGATACTCCCGGGTGAGCACCTCGCGCAGGTCTTCCTCCCGATAGTTGATGACCCGGTCGCAGCCAATCGAACGCAGGGCGTCGGCCTTCGCCGTAGTGCTGGTGAGTCCCACGACATGGTTTCCAGCCAGCTTTGCCAGCTGCACCACGAATTGGCCGAGCCCGCCGGCTGCGGCCGAGACGACGACGGTCTCGCCGGTCGTCATGCGGGCGATGTGTTTGAGGCCGACGAGCGCAGAGATACCCGTTGGTATGAGCGCCAGGACCTCGCGACTGGCTTCGCGGACCCTCACGCAGCGTGTGGCATCAATGACCTGATACTCGCGAAAGCCGTGGCCGAGCGCGACCGTTGCCACGGCGTCGCCCAGCCCCAGGCCTTCAACATCCCGCCCTGCCGCGACCACATGGCCGACCGACTCGATACCCATGTCATAGGGCGGCACGACGTCCACGTACCGGATGCCGTTGCGGCACAGGTTCTTGTCGAAGACGGCGTTGACGCCGGCGTAACGGTTGCGAACGACCACCTGTCCCGGCGCCGGATCGCGCCAGTCGGTTTCGACGATGTCGGTCGAATCGCGGAACTCGCCGGCCAGCCGGCTGATCACGATCTTGCGGTAACGTTCTGGCGGGTCGGGTGTTGGCATGTGTTCGGCTAGAATTGGCCCTGGTCGGCGGGATCTTAACCCGGACGCGAGGAGTCGCTCGAATGCACACTGTATTGATCACGGGTGCCAACCGCGGGCTTGGCCTGGAACTGGTCCGGCAGTATGAGGCGGACGGATGGCGGGTCATCGCCTGCGCCCGCTCGCCCGGCTCGGCGGCTCTGCGGGACCTGATCGGCCGGGCGCCGGCGAGGATCCAGGCGCATGCGCTGGACGTCACCGATCATGCGGCGATCGATCGCCTGGCGGCCGAACTGTCTGGCACACCGATCGACGTGCTGCTGAATGTCGCCGGCACCATGGGCGCGCAGAGCTTCGCCGAGAAGGGCCTGGCCATCCAGCGCTTTGGCGCCTCGGACTACGATGACTGGCTGCAGATCCTTGGTGTCAATGTGCTTGCCCCGATGAAGATGGCTGAGGCGTTGGTCGAGCATGTCGCGGCGAGTGAGCAGAAGAAGATCGTCACGCTGACCTCGATCGTCGGCTCGATCGGCAGCAATGCCCGCGGCGGACTCTATGCCTATCGCTCGTCAAAGGCTGCGGCTAACGCGGTCATGAAGTCGATGGCGCTGGACCTGGCGCCACGCGGCATCATTGCGCTGCCTGTGCACCCGGGCTGGGTGCGTACGGAGATGGGTGGCCCGTCCGCGCCGGTGGAAGCGGTTGACAGTGCCGCCGGCATGCGCCGCGTCATTGCGCGCCTGACGCTTGACGATGCCGGGCGCTT
>JAHEAZ010000057.1 GCA_024642505.1 Gammaproteobacteria bacterium | reverse complement strand
GACAACATCAAGATGGTGGTGGACCTGATTGCACCGATCGCGATGGAGGAAGGCCTGCGCTTCGCCATCCGCGAGGGTGGTCGCACCGTGGGCGCCGGCGTGGTCTCAAAGATCCTGAAGTGACCAGAAGCGAGAAGTGACTGGTGAGTCGTGAGTCGTCAAGCGAGCCCCTCCGGCTGCTCACGACCCACCGCCCTCCATGCACTGCTTGCCAGTCCAGAGGGCAGTAGCTCAATTGGCAGAGCGGCGGTCTCCAAAACCGCAGGTTGGGGGTTCGATTCCCTCCTGCCCTGCCACCTTCGGGTGGTAGCGATCGCGTAGGAACGGTAACGGGTACTCATGAGCGAGCAAGCCGACAAGGGCGGGTCACCCGTCATAGATTCTGCGAAGCTGGTGCTGGCTGCGGCCATGTTGGTTGCCGGCATCGGCGGCTATTACTGGTTCGCCGACGTGCCGACGGCAGTACGCCTGCTGATGGTGCTGGCGGGCGTGGCGCTGGGCGCAGCCTTCCTGTTCTGGTCGACGCAGGGCCAGGTGCTGTGGCAGTTCGTGCAGGGCTCGCGGGTGGAACTGCGCAAGATGGTCTGGCCGACCCGGCAGGAAACTCTGCAGACCACGCTGGTCGTGTTCGTGTTCGTGCTGCTGCTGGGCGTTTTCTTCTGGCTGATCGACATGCTGCTGGCCTGGGCCACGCGGCACCTGACGGGACAAGGGGGCTGAGACCGTGGCACTTCGCTGGTACGTCGTCCATGCCTATTCCAACTTCGAGCACAAGGTGTCTTCGAGTCTGCTCGAACGCGTGAAGCTGCATGGGCTCGAGCACAAGTTCGGTGAGGTGCTGGTTCCGACCGAGGAAGTCGTCGAAATGCGCGAGGGTCAGAAGCGCAAGAGCGAGCGCAAGTTCTTTCCCGGCTACGTGCTGGTGCAGATGGAGATGGACGACGAAACCTGGCACCTCGTGAAGGAGACTCCCAAGGTGCTCGGCTTCATTGGCGGCACCTCGGAGAAGCCGGCGCCGATTTCGGAGAAGGAGGCGAACGCCATCCTGCGGCGCGTCGAGGAAGGCGCGGAGAAGCCGCGGCCGAAGGTGCTGTTCGAGCCCGGCGAGGTGGTGCGCGTCACCGATGGGCCGTTCAACGACTTCAACGGCGTCGTCGAGTCGGTGAATTACGAAAAGAGCCGCCTGCAGGTAGCGGTCCAGATCCTGGGCCGCTCGACGCCGGTGGAACTTGATTTCGGCCAGGTCGAGAAGGCCTGAGCAAGACACACGGGGAGCCTCGCGGCGCTTGCACCCGTAAGGAGTGAAATTTGGCTAAGAAGGTACAGGGCTACATCAAGCTCCAGATACCGGCAGGAGCGGCGAATCCGAGTCCGCCGGTCGGTCCGGCGCTGGGTCAGCAGGGCGTCAACATCATGGAGTTCTGCAAGCAGTTCAACGCTGCGACGCAGAGCCTCGAGAAGGGCCTGCCGATCCCGGTCGTGATCACGGTCTATGGCGATCGCAGTTTCACCTTCATCATGAAGACGCCGCCGGCGTCGGTGTTGATCCGCAAGGCGATCGGCCTGGATAAGGGCTCTGGAACGCCCAACACGAAGAAGGTTGGCAAGGTTTCGCGCGCGCAGCTCGAGGAAATTGCCAAGACCAAGATGCCGGACCTGACGGCAGCCGACCTTGACGCTGCGGTCCGTACGATTGCCGGCAGCGCCCGCAGCATGGGCGTCGATGTGGAGGGAGTGTGACATGGCAGCCGTAGTCAAGCGCCAGAAGGCGTGGAGCGAGAAACTGCAGCCCGGCCGTCAGTACCCGATCGAGGAAGCCTTGGCGCTGGTCAAGGAACTGGCGACCGCCAAGTTCAACGAAGCCGTGGACGTCGCGGTGAACCTGGGCATCGACGCAGCCAAGTCGGACCAGCAGGTCCGCGGCTCGACGGTCATGCCGCACGGCATCGGCAAGACTGTCCGGGTGGCCGTGTTTACGCAGGGCAAGAATGCTGATGCCGCGCGTGAGGCTGGCGCCGATATCGTCGGCCTCGAGGACCTCGCCGAGAAGGTCAAGCAGGGCCAACTCGACTTCGACGTCGTCGTAGCGAGTCCGGATGCGATGCGTGTTGTCGGCCAGCTCGGCCAGATCCTCGGTCCGCGCGGCCTCATGCCGAACCCGAAGGTCGGCACCGTGACGCCGGATGTCGCCGGCGCGGTCAGGAATGCGAAAGCGGGGCAGGTCCGGTACCGCTGCGATAAGGGCGGCATTGTCCACTGCACCATCGGCAAGGCGGTGTTCGAACCGGTGGCGCTGAAGGAAAACCTGCTGGCGCTGCTCGCAGACCTGCAGAAGGCGAAGCCGTCCACGTCGAAGGGCGTGTACGTGCAGCGGGTGACGGTGTCCTCGACCATGGGTCCCGGGGTCGTCGTGGACCGTTCGTCGCTGGGCCTCTGAGGGAATTTTTGATGGCGGCGGCGTCACGAGGCGCCGCTGCTGCAGACACCGGGCGCAAGCCCGGGACGTGGGACGGGGGCGACGATGCACCCCGGACCATCGAAGACCGCAGGTGGGGCTCGGCCCCTTAATTGTCGCCTGCGCAGATGGTGGTACCCGAGTCAGTGATTACTGGTGAAGGTCGCCATCAGCCGGTCGCTTGCGACCGGCGCGCCGATGCCGCCCACTGGGTGGCGCGGCAGCAAGGGTGGGTACGGAGCGATCCGTGCCCTTGGTTTGATCTTCAGCCAGGAGGATCCGATGGCACTTACGCTTGAAGCCAAGCAGGCGATGGTGGCCGAAGTCCATGCCGTAGCGCGCGAAGCGGTTTCGGTCGTGGCGGCGGAGTACCGTGGACTGACGGTCTCGCAGATAACGGGGCTGCGCGCCAAGGCGCGCCAGTCGGGAGTCTATCTGCGGGTCGTCAAGAACACGCTCGCCCGTCGCGCGGTCAGCGGCACCGATTTCGAGTGCATTGCCAACAGCCTCAAGGGTCCGTTGCTACTGGCGTTTTCCACCGACGATCCGGGCGCCGCGGCGCGCGTCGTCAAGGATTTCGCCAAGGACAACGACAAGCTGGTTCCGACACTCGTGTCGCTCGGTGGGCAATTGCTGCCGGGTACTGACATCGAGAAGGTCGCGAGCCTGCCGACCCGTGACGAGGCTTTGTCGATGCTGCTCGGCGTGTTCATTGCGCCGGTCTCGAAGTTTGTTCGCACGCTTGCCGCACCGCACACCAAGCTGGTGCGAACGGTGGCCGCGGTCAAGGACCAGATGGCCGCTGCAACCGCCTGACGGCAGGTTCGCTACTGATTCACACGTATCACTATTCAACTGGAGTTAATGAAATGGCTGCCACCAAGGAAGAAATTCTCGACGCGATCTCGAACATGACCATCATGGAGATCGTTGACCTCGTGAAAATGATGGAAGACAAGTTCGGCGTGACCGCCGCGGCCCCCGTTGCGATGGCCGCCGCCGCTGCCGCGGCCCCGGTCGTCGAGGAGCAGACCGAGTTCACGATCATTCTCAAGGCCTATCCGGCCGACAAGAAGGTCGGAACGATCAAGGTCATCCGTGAAATCACGGGCCTGGGCCTCAAGGAGGCAAAGGACCTGGTGGAGGGCGCGCCGAACACCGTCAAGGAGAGCGTGTCCAAGGCCGATGCAGAGAAGATCAAGAAGCAGTTGACGGACGTCGGCGCCGAAGTTGAGGTCAAGTAAGGGCGTCCATGCGAGGGCACACGCCCCCCGCAAGGCGCCACGCCGGAAGCCGGCTGGCCCGACCCCCTGCTGGGAGTCGGGTAGCCGTCCCTGTTCGGCGTTTCGGCGTGTTTTTTCCAGTGCGGGCCGCGCCTGATGCGCGGCTCCTCAGCGGCGCGGGCCTGAGGCCCGTGTTCGCGTCCAAAGCTCAAGGGTGACCCGATGGCCTATTCCTTCACCGAGAAGAAGCGCATCCGGAAGAATTTCGGCAAGCGGCCGAGCATTCTGGGCGTGCCGCCCCTGCTCGCCATCCAGACGGATTCCTACGCGCAATACCTGCAGCTCAACCAGTCTCGCGCCTTGCATGCCGAGTTGCAGGCCAGCGAGCAGGTACTTGGCCAGCCAGCCGCGACCGGCAGGCTGCTGTCGGAGGCCGAGGAACTGGCCGTCATCGAACGGCACCTGGAGAAGGCCGGGTTGCACGCAGCGTTTCGCAGCGTGTTTCCCATCAAGAGCTACTCCGGCAACGCCGTCCTCGACTACGTCTACTACTACCTTGGCGAGCCTGTGTTCGATGTCAAGGAATGCCAGCTTCGGGGACTGACTTACGCGGCGCCACTACGCGTCCGGTTGCGCCTGAGGATCTTCGACAAGGAGTCTCCCGGCGGCACGCGGGTCAAGCGCGCGGTCGAGCAGGAAGTCTACCTCGGCGAGCTTCCGCTGATGACCGAGAACGGCACTTTCGTCGTGAACGGCACCGAGCGTGTCGTGGTCTCCCAGCTGCACCGCAGCCCGGGAGTGATCTTCGATCACGACAAGGGCAAGACGCATAGCTCGGGCAAGCTGTTGTTCCAGTCGCGCGTGATCCCCTATCGCGGCTCCTGGCTCGACTTCGAGTTCGACGCCAAGGACTGTGTGTTCGCACGCATCGACCGGCGCCGCAAGCTGCCGGTGACGATCCTGCTGCGCGCGCTCGGCTACGGTGACCAGGAAATCCTCGACCTGTTCTTCGACAAGAACATCTTCCACCTGTCCAAAAAGAAAGGTGTGGAGCTTGATCTGGTGCCTGAGCGGCTGCGCGGTGAGACCGCCATGTTCGAGATTCGCGCGGGCAACAAGGTAATCGTGGAGGAAGGCCGCCGGATCACCGCCCGCCATGTCCGCCAGCTCGAGGACGCCGGTGTCAAGCGCCTGGGCGTTCCGCTGGATTACCTGCAGGGCAAGGTCCTGGCGCACGATGTCGTCGATGCCGGGACCGGCGAGATCCTGGCCAAGGCCAACGAGGTGCTAACCGTCGGGACCGTCGAGAAGTTCCTCGAGGCCGGCATCGAGCAGGTCGGGACGCTCTATGTGAACGACCTGGATCGTGGCCCCTACATCTCCGATACGCTGCGCATCGACCCGACACACACCCGGCTTGAGGCGCTGATCGAGATCTACCGCATGATGCGTCCGGGCGAGCCGCCCACCAAGGACGCGGCGGAGAACCTTTTCCACAACCTGTTCTTCAACTCCGAGCGCTACGACCTTTCGGCGGTCGGCCGCATGAAGTTCAATCGCCGGGTCAACCGCCAGCCTCCCGCCGGCCTGAGCGGTGCCGAGATCGACGCCTGGCTCGAGATGCCCGGCATCCTCTACGACGGCCGCTACTTCAAGCTGTTCACCGAACAGCGCAAGGACGAGGCCGCACGCGGTCATTTCGAGCGTGCGGGTGAGGAACTGTCGGACGTCATTGACGTCCTGAGGACGCTGATCGCGATCAAGAATGGCGACGGCAAGGTGGACGACATCGACCACCTGGGAAACCGCCGCGTGCGTTGCGTCGGCGAAATGGCCGAGGTTGCCTTCCGCATCGGCCTGGTGCGCGTGGAGCGCGCCGTCAAGGAACGATTGACGCTGGCCGAAAGCGAGGAAATCAATCCACAGGACATGATCAACGCCAAGCCGGTGGCGGCCGCAGTGAAGGAGTTCTTCGGCTCCTCGCAGCTGTCGCAGTTCATGGACCAGAACAACCCGCTGTCAGAGGTCACGCACAAGCGCCGCGTATCTGCGCTGGGCGAGGGCGGCCTGAAGCGCGAGCGCGCCGGCTTCGAGGTTCGCGACGTGCACCCGACCCACTATGGCCGGGTCTGCCCGATCGAGACCCCGGAAGGCCCGAACATCGGCCTGATCAACTCGCTGGCGGTCTACGCCCGCACCAACAAGTACGGCTTCCTCGAGACGCCGTACCGGCGGGTGCGCGACGGCAAGGTGACCAATGACGTCGACTACCTGTCGGCGATCGAGGAGAGCGAGTTCGTGATTGCACAGGCGAACGCGGAACTCGACCCCAAGGGCAAGTTCACCGACGACCTGGTGTCCTGCCGCTTCCAGAACGAGTTCACGCTGATGCCGTCCGATCGCATCCAGTACATGGATGTGTCACCGCGCCAGATCGTTTCCGTCGCGGCCGCGTTGATTCCGTTTCTCGAGCATGACGACGCGAACCGCGCGTTGATGGGTTCGAACATGCAGCGTCAGGCGGTGCCGACGCTGCGTTCCGCCGCCCCGCTGGTGGGTACGGGAATCGAGCGCACGGTTGCGACCGACTCGGGTGTCACCGTCAACGCACGGCGCGGCGGCTTCGTGGATTCGGTGGACGCTTCGCGCATCGTGGTGCGGGTCAACGAAGACGAAGTCACGCCCGGGGAGCCCGGGGTGGACATCTACAACCTCACCAAGTACACGCGTTCCAACCAGAACACCTGCATCAACCAGCGTCCACTGGTGAAGGTAGGCGACCGGATTGCCCGCAACGACGTGATGGCTGACGGTCCGTCAACGCACCTGGGCGAGTTGGCGCTCGGCCAGAACATGCTGGTCGCGTTCATGCCGTGGAATGGCTACAACTTCGAGGACTCGATCCTGGTGTCGGAGCGGGTGGTCGAGGAAGACCGCTTCACCACCATCCACATCGAGGAGCTCACCTGCGTCGCCCGCGACACCAAGCTCGGCTCAGAAGAAATCACTGCCGACATACCCAACGTTGGCGACGCGGCTTTGGCCAAGCTCGATGAGGCGGGAATCGTCTTCATCGGCGCGGAAGTGAAGGCCGGCGACATCCTGGTAGGCAAGGTGACGCCCAAGGGCGAGACCCAGCTGACCCCGGAGGAAAAGCTGCTGCGGGCGATCTTCGGCGAGAAGGCTTCCGACGTAAAGGACACGTCGCTGCGCGTCCCGCCTGGCATGGACGGGACGGTGATAGACGTTCGCGTCTTCACCCGTGACGGCGTGGAGAAGGATTCCCGCGCACTCGCCATCCAGAAATCGGAGATCGAACGGGTTCGCAAGGACCTCAACGACCAGCGGCGTATCCTCGAGGGCGACCTGTTTGGCCGATTGCGTGGCGATGTCCTTGGCAAGGTCGCCGAGGGCGGGCCGAACAAGCTCAAGGCCGGCTCCGAGGTTACCGCGGAATATCTTGATGGACTTCCGCACGAGGAGTGGTTCGAGATCCGTCTGCGCGACGAGACGGCCAACGCCTCGCTCGAGGCCGCGCGCCGCCGGCTGGCGGACCAGAGCCGCGACTTCGAAAAGCGCTTCGAGGCGAAGAAGATCAAGATCACCCAGGGCGACGATCTCGCCCCCGGCGTGCTCAAGATGACCAAGGTCTACCTGGCCGTGAAGCGCCGCGTGCAGCCGGGCGACAAGATGGCTGGTCGCCACGGAAACAAGGGCGTGGTGTCCACCATCGTGCCGGTCGAGGACATGCCGTACCTGGCGGACGGCACCCCGGTCGACATCGTCCTGAACCCGCTCGGCGTGCCCTCGCGCATGAACATCGGCCAGATCCTCGAGGCGCACCTCGGCTGGGCCGCCCACGGCATTGGCCAGAAGATCGGCAAGATGATCGAGGCACAGTCGGCGATGGTCGACCTGCGCAAGCTGCTCGACCAGGTCTACAACCAGACCGGTGGGCAGTCCGAGGATCTCAAGTCACTCGGCGACGCTGAGGTGCTCGAGCTGTCACGTAACCTGGTCGACGGCGTACCGATGGCGACGCCGGTTTTCGATGGCGCCAGCGAGGCCGAGATCAAGCGGCTGCTCGAGCTGGCGGGTTTGCCGACCAGCGGACAGACGGTACTGACCGACGGGCGCACGGGCGAGGAGTTCGAACGCCAGGTCACTGTCGGCTACATGTACATGCTGAAGCTGAACCATCTGGTCGATGACAAGATGCACGGTCGCTCCACGGGGCCGTACAGCCTGGTCACTCAGCAGCCGCTGGGTGGCAAGGCGCAGTTCGGTGGCCAGCGCTTCGGCGAGATGGAAGTCTGGGCGCTCGAGGCCTATGGCGCGTCCTACACGCTCCAGGAGATGCTGACCGTCAAGTCCGACGACGTGAACGGCCGAACCAAGATGTACAAGAACATCGTGGACGGTAATCACGCCATGGACGCGGGCATGCCGGAGTCCTTCAACGTGCTGGTGAAGGAGATTCGCTCCCTCGGCATCAACATCGAGCTGGAGCAGGAGGGCTAAGAGATGCGTGATCTTCTGAAGTTGTTCAAGCAGCAGCCGCAGGTCGAGAACTTCGACGCCATCAGGATCGGTCTTGCATCCCCGGAGTTGATCCGGTCCTGGTCCTTCGGCGAAGTGAAGAAGCCCGAGACGATCAACTACCGGACTTTCAAGCCGGAGCGTGACGGGCTGTTCTGCGCCAAGATCTTCGGGCCGGTGAAGGACTATGAGTGCCTTTGCGGAAAGTACAAGCGCCTGAAGCACCGCGGGACCGTGTGCGAGAAGTGCGGCGTCGAGGTCACTCAGTCGAAGGTCCGGCGCGAGCGCATGGGACACATCGAGCTGGCGAGCCCCACCGCACACATCTGGTTCCTGAAATCGCTACCGTCGCGCATCGGCCTGATGGTCGACATGACGCTGAGGGACCTCGAGCGCGTGCTGTACTTCGAGGCCTTCGTCGTCGTCGATCCGGGCATGACCGAGCTCGAGCGTGGCATGCTTCTGACCAACGAGGGCTACCTGGAGGCGTTGGAGCAGCATGGTGACGAGTTCGACGCCCGCATGGGCGCCGAGGCGATCCTCGAGCTGCTCAAGACCATCGACCTGCAGGCCGAGTCCGCCAAGGTCCGCGAGGACATGGGGGGCACGTCCTCCGAGACCAAGCTCAAGCGGCTGTCGAAGCGCCTCAAGCTGCTCGAGGCCTTCATCGAGTCGGGCAACCGGCCGGAGTGGATGGTGCTGACCGTCCTGCCGGTGCTGCCGCCCGACCTGCGGCCGCTGGTGCCGCTGGATGGTGGCAGGTTCGCAACCTCGGACCTGAACGACCTCTATCGCCGCGTCATCAACCGTAACAATCGCCTGCGCCGCCTGCTCGAACTGAATGCGCCCGACATCATCGTGCGCAACGAGAAGCGCATGCTGCAGGAGTCGGTTGACGCACTGCTCGACAACGGCCGCCGCGGCCGCGCCATCACCGGAACAAACCGTCGCCCGCTCAAGTCGCTGGCCGACATGATCAAGGGCAAGCAGGGTCGATTCCGGCAGAATCTGCTAGGCAAGCGCGTCGACTATTCGGGCCGTTCGGTCATCGTGGTAGGTCCGACGTTGCGCCTGCATCAGTGCGGATTGCCGAAGAAGATGGCGCTGGAGTTGTTCAAGCCATTCATCTTCCACAAGCTGCAGCTGCGCGGCCTGGCGTCGACCATCAAGGCCGCCAAGCGCCTGGTCGAACGAGAGGGACCGGAGGTGTGGGACATCCTCGAGGAGGTGATCCGCGAGCACCCGGTGATGCTGAACCGCGCGCCGACCCTGCACCGCCTCGGCATCCAGGCCTTTGAGCCGGTGCTGATCGAGGGCAAGGCCATCCAGCTGCACCCGCTTGTCTGTACCGCCTTCAATGCGGACTTCGACGGCGACCAGATGGCTGTCCACGTGCCGTTGTCGCTCGAGGCGCAGCTCGAGGCTCGCGCCCTGATGCTGTCCTCCAACAACATCCTGTCGCCCGCCAACGGCGACCCGATCATCGTGCCGTCGCAGGACGTCGTGCTCGGGTTGTACTACATGACCCGCGAGCGTGCCGGGGCACGCGGCGAGGGCATGTTCTTTGCGGACCGGCACGAGGTGCACCGCGCCTACGAGACCCGCAGTGTGGACCTTCATGCCAAGGTCAAGGTGCGTGTTCGCGAGTACGTGCGCGGCGAGGGTGGCGAGCTGCACGAAATCCGCCGCCTGGTGGATACGACCGTTGGCCGCGCGCTGCTGTTCGAGATCGTGCCGAAGGGACTGGCCTACGACGTGATCAACCAGGACATGACCAAGAAGCGGATTTCCGCGGTCATCAACACCTGCTATCGCACGCTCGGCCTCAAGGAAACCGTCGTTTTCGCGGACCAGCTCATGTACACGGGCTTTTCCTACGCGACCCGAGCCGCAGTGTCGATCGGCGTCGACGACATGCTGGTCCCGCCGCAGAAGGAGAAAATCCTGGCTGGCGCCGAGCGGGAGGTAAAGGAGATCCAGCACCAGTATGAGTCGGGTCTGGTCACCTTCGGCGAGCGCTACAACAAGGTCGTCGACATCTGGTCACGGACCAACGACCGCATCGGCAAGGCGATGATGGACCAGCTGCGTTTCGAGGAGGTCGAGGACTCCAAGGGCAACAAGGTCCAGCAGGGCTCGTTCAACTCGATCTTCATGATGGCCGACTCGGGTGCGCGAGGCTCGGCAGCGCAGATACGGCAGCTGGCCGGCATGCGCGGCCTGATGGCCAAGCCAGACGGCTCGATCATCGAAACGCCGATTACCGCCAACTTCCGTGAGGGGTTGAACGTCCTCCAGTACTTCATCTCGACCCACGGCGCCCGCAAGGGTCTGGCGGACACCGCGCTGAAGACCGCCAATTCGGGCTACCTCACCCGCAGGCTCGTGGACGTTGCACAGGACCTGGTCGTCACCGACGAGGACTGCGGCACCGACAACGGTCTGCTGGTGACGCCTATCGTCGAAGGTGGCGACGTCGTGGAGGGCCTGGGTGAGCGAGTGCTGGGCCGCGTCATCGCGACCGATGTCATGAAGCCCGGCGCCGAGGACGTGCTGGTGCCCGCGGGCACGCTGCTCGACGAAAAGTGGGTGCAGCGTCTCGAGCAGCACGGCATTGACCAGGTCAACGTCCGCTCGCCGATCACCTGCAATATCCGCTACGGTGTGTGCTCCATGTGCTACGGGCGCGATCTCGCCCGCGGCCGCCTGATCAACATCGGCGAGGCAGTCGGTGTGATCGCCGCCCAGTCGATCGGCGAGCCGGGTACGCAGCTGACGATGCGGACCTTTCACATCGGCGGCGCGGCCTCGCGAGCTGCAGCGATCTCCTCGGTGGAAATCAAGGGTCAGGGCACGCTTCGCTTCCACAACGTCAAGGCTGTCCGCCACGAAAAGGGCCATCTGGTGACGACGTCGCGTTCCGGTGCCATCGGCGTGATCGACGAGTTTGGCCGCGAGCGCGAGCGCTACAAGATCCCCTATGGCGCCACCATCGTCGCCAACGAGGGCGATTCGGTGAGCCCGGGGCAGGTCGTTGGTACCTGGGACCCGCATACCCACCCGGTTGTCACCGAAGTGGCAGGGCGCCTCAGGTTCCAGGACTTTCTGGACGGCGTCACGGTGCAGACACAGGTCGACGAGGTCACTGGCCTGTCGAGTATCGTCGTGCTCGATCCCAAGCAGCGCGGCCCCGGTGGCAAGGACCTGCGGCCGACCATCAAGCTGGTCAGCGCCAAGGGCAAGGAAGTCACCTTCGCCAATACGGACATCCCGGCCGTGTACACGCTGCCGGCAGGCGCGCTGGTGTCCCTGGAGGATGGCGCAACCGTATCGGTGGGCGACGTCATCGCTCGCATTCCCCAGGAATCCTCGAAGACCCGCGACATCACCGGCGGCCTGCCGCGTGTCGCGGACCTGTTCGAGGCCCGCAAGCCCAAGGAGCCGGCCATCCTCGCCGAGGTTTCGGGGACGGTCAGTTTCGGTCGCGAGACCAAGGGTAAGCGCCGGCTGGTCATCACCGGAGAGGGCGTGGACAAGTACGAGGAGCTGATTCCGAAGTGGCGTCACCTGAACGTGTTCGAGGGCGAGCACGTGGAGCGCGGCGAGGTCATTGCAGAAGGCGAGCCGAATCCGCACGACATCCTCAGGTTGCAGGGCGTCACGGAACTGGCCAACTACCTTACCCGCGAGATCCAGGACGTGTATCGGCTGCAGGGTGTAAAGATCAACGACAAGCACATCGAGGTGATCGTCCGCCAGATGCTGCGCAAGGTGGAAGTCCGTGAAGTAGGCGACACAGGGCTGCTGCGTGGCGAGCAGCTCGAGCGTGCCCGCATGCTGGAGCTCAACGACCGCATGCGCGACACCGGCAAGGTGGAGGCGGTCGTCGAGCCGATGCTGCTTGGTATCACCAAGGCCTCGCTGCAGACCGACTCGTTCATCTCGGCGGCCTCCTTCCAGGAGACTACCCGCGTACTCACCGACGCGGCCGTCCGCGGTATCAACGACAGCCTGCGGGGCCTGAAGGAGAACGTCATCGTAGGCCGGCTTATCCCGGCTGGCACTGGCCGCGCCTTCCACGCCCAGCGGCGTCGCGGAGCCGATCTCGACGTCCACCGGGGCTTCATGGACGTCGGCGGCGCCCTGCCCGAGGGTGAAGAGGTGGCCGGCGAGGGCGGGACGACCGAAACGGCCGCACCAGCCGAGTAACGCCCCCCTGGGGCGGTTCGGCGACTGCTACGGCCGGGCCCGCCCTGGGGTTCGGCCGTAGCGATTACTGGGGCCTGGCGGGGCGGAATTGTCGCGCTGCAGCAATGGTTTCGCGGCGCTGCTCCGCTGCGCGCCACCTCCCGGCGTGGACCCGGCGGAATGCGGGCTTCAGGATCAACGTCTTGCGGGCGGTTTCGGTTGGACCGGATGTGCCGCCGAAGCTTTCTTGACACCATCCGGCGCGGTTCCTACAATCGCCGCCCCTTCCGCTTGGCTAAAAAAACCGCGCCAGGCGAGGGTTTCCAGGTTCAGCCGGGCCGCCGCGGGGCGGCCCTGCGCTTCCTGCGTCCGGGAATCAGCCCGGCGCTGTGACTGACGGGATCCATGGCATGTCGACGACCAACCAGCTGATTCGTGGCGGCCGCACCGCCACCGCCTACAAGTCCAAGGTGCCTGCGCTGCAGCGCTCGCCGCAGAAGCGCGGCGTGTGTACGCGCGTCTACACGACCACGCCGAAGAAGCCGAACTCGGCATTGCGCAAGGTGGCGCGCGTCAGGCTGACGAATGGCTTTGAGGTCACCAGTTATATCGGCGGCGAAGGCCATAACCTGCAGGAGCACTCGGTGGTGCTCATTCGCGGTGGCCGCGTCAAGGACCTGCCCGGCGTGCGCTACCACACGGTGCGCGGAACGCTCGATTGCGCGGGCGTCAGTGACCGCAAGCAGAGCCGGTCGAAGTACGGCGCCAAGCGGCCGAAGAAGTAATTCTAGAGAGGAATTCGCATGTCACGTCGTGCCCAGGCGCCAACGCGCATCATCCTGCCCGATCCCAAGTTCGGCAGCCAGGTGCTCGCCAAGTTCATGAACATGGTCATGGAAGATGGCAAGAAGTCCGCCGCCGAGAGGATTCTCTATGGCGCGATCGACCGCATTTCCGAAAAGACCGGCCGTCAGGGCGGCGACGCCCTCGAACTGGTTACGCAGGCGCTTGACAACGTCAAGCCCGCCGTCGAGGTAAAGTCCCGCCGAGTTGGCGGCGCGACCTATCAGGTACCGGTCGAGGTCCGTACCACCCGCCGGCAGACGCTGGCGATGCGCTGGATCATCGATGCGGCGCGCTCGCGCAGCGAGAAGTCGATGGCCCACCGGCTTGCCAACGAACTGATGGAAGCGGCCGAGAACCGTGGCGCCGCCGTGCGCAAGCGCGAGGACACGCATCGCATGGCGGACGCCAACAAGGCCTTCGCGCATTACCGCTGGTAAAGCGGCCAACGCACCGGATTTGCAGAGGACATCATGGCCCGTACGACCCCGATCGAGCGCTACCGCAACATCGGTATTTCAGCGCATATCGACGCCGGTAAGACGACGACGACGGAGCGCGTGCTGTTCTACACCGGCGTCTCGCACAAGATCGGCGAGGTGCACGACGGGGCTGCCGTCATGGACTACATGGAGCAGGAGCAGGAGCGCGGCATCACTATCACCGCGGCTGCGACTACCTGCTTCTGGAAGGGGATGGAGAACGAGTACCCCGAGCATCGCATCAATATCATCGACACGCCGGGCCACGTCGACTTCACCATCGAGGTCGAGCGTTCGCTGCGGGTGCTGGATAGCGCGATCGCGGTCTATTGCGCCGTATCCGGCGTCCAGCCGCAGTCGGAGACCGTCTGGCGGCAGATGAACAAGTACAAAGTGCCGCGCATGGCCTTTGTCAACAAGATGGACCGCGCTGGCGCCAACTTCCTGCGCTGCGTCGACCAGATCCGCACGCGCCTGAAGGGCAACCCGGTGCCGATCCAGCTGCCGATCGGCGCTGAGGACAAGTTCTCCGGCGTGGTCGACCTGATCCGCATGAAGCAGATCTGGTGGGACGACGAGACCCAGGGCATGCGCTTCGAGTATCGCGATATTCCGGCGGATATGGTCGAGACCTGCGCCGAGTGGCATTCGAAGATGGTCGAGGCCGCTGCAGAGGCCAACGAGGAACTGCTTAACAAGTACCTGGAAGAGGGCGACCTGAGCGAGGCCGAGGTCCGCGCCGGGCTGCGCGAACGTACGCTCCGTAATGAGATCTGCCTGGTCACCTGCGGTTCCGCATTCAAGAACAAGGGCGTGCAGGCCGTGCTGGACGCGATCATCGAGTTCATGCCCGCGCCGACCGAGGTGCCGGACGTGCGCGGCCAGACCGAGGCTGGCGAGGAAGCCAGCCGCAAGTCGACTGACGATTCGCCGTTCTCGGCGCTGGCATTCAAGATCTTGAATGACCCGTTCGTCGGTAACCTGACTTTCTTCCGCGTCTACTCCGGGGTTCTCAATTCCGGTGACCAGGTCTATGTTCCGAACAAGTCGAGGAAAGAACGCGTCGGCCGCCTGCTGCAGATGCACGCAAGCGACCGCATCGAACTGAAGGAGGTCTGCGCCGGTGACATCGCCGCGGCCGTGGGCCTCAAGGACGTGACCACGGGTGACACGCTCTCCGATCCGGACAAGGTGATCATCCTCGAGAAGATGGAGTTTCCGGAGCCGGTGATCTCGGTCGCCGTCGAGCCCAAGACAAAGGTCGACCAGGAAAAGATGGGCCTCGCGTTGCAGCGCCTCGCCAAGGAAGATCCGTCGTTCCGCGTGCACACCGATCAGGAGTCCGGCCAGACCATCATCTCCGGCATGGGCGAGTTGCACCTCGAGATCATCGTCGACCGCATGAAGCGCGAGTTCAAGGTCGAAGCGAACGTCGGCAAGCCTCAGGTGGCCTACCGCGAAACCATCCGCGGCCAGGTCGAGCAGGAAGGCAAGTTCGTCCGCCAGTCGGGTGGCCGTGGCCAGTATGGACACGTATGGCTGCGCATCGAGCCGCTGGCTGAAGGCAAGGGCTACGAATTCGCCAACGAGATCGTCGGTGGCGTCGTGCCCAGGGAGTACATCCCCGCCGTCGACAAGGGCGTCAAGGAAGCGTTGCAGGGCGGCGTCATTGCCGGCTACCCGATCGTCGACGTCAAGGTCGCGATCTTCGACGGCTCTTACCACGACGTCGACTCGAACGAGATGGCCTTCAAGATCGCCGGCAGCATGGCCTTCAAGGAGGGCTTCCGGAAGGCGCGCCCCGTGTTGCTGGAGCCGATCATGAAGGTCGAGGTGGTCACGCCGGAGGAATACTCGGGCGACGTGATCGGCGATCTGAACCGTCGCCGCGGCCAGATCCAGGGCATGGAAGAAAGCCCGTCGGGCAAGATCATCACTTCCGAGGTGCCGCTGGCGGAGATGTTCGGCTATGCCACCACCGTGCGTTCCATGAGCCAGGGGCGCGCGACCTTCACGATGGAGTTCTCGAGGTATCTCGAGGTGCCCAACAACGTCGCCGAGGCAGTGTTGAAGAAGGCCTCCTGATTTTCATCACCAATCCCCGTAACCGATACAGACAGTAAAAGACAAGCAGGAATCACGCCATGGCTAAGGAAAAATTCGTACGCAGCAAGCCGCATGTGAACGTTGGGACGATTGGTCATGTGGACCATGGGAAGACGACTTTGACGGCGGCGTTGACCAAGGTGATGGCGGAGACGCACGG
>JAHEAZ010000056.1 GCA_024642505.1 Gammaproteobacteria bacterium | reverse complement strand
GAAATCGCTGCTGCCGCAGAACCAGCTCGATGGCCAGCGAGCGGCGCGCGACAGCGCTGCCAGCGAACGCGACACCGCGCGCGAGCAGCTGCTCGAGCTCGAGCGGGGCACACGTAGCGAAGTCCTCGACCAGGCTCAGGCAGCCCTGCAACAGGCCAGGGCGCGGCTTGTGGAACTGGAGATCGTCAGGGAACGGCTCGACGTTGCGGCGCCGCGGGATGGGGTGATAGATGCCTTGCCCTACAAGCTCGGCGAGCGTCCGCCTCGGGGGGCGCCGGTCGTGGTCATGCTTGCGGACGGCATGCCCTATGCGCGCGTGTTCATCCCCGAGCCGATCCGCGTCAGCGTCGGCGTGGGGACGGCCGCCATGGTGCACCTCGACGGCAGCGAACACCCGTGGGCTGCCGTCGTTCGCTACGTGAGTAGCGACGCTGCGTTCACCCCGTACTATGCGCTGAACGAGAAGGACCGCAGCAGGCTGTCGTTCCTGGCTGAGGTGGTGCTGACAGACGCCGAGGCCGCGTCCCTGCCGACGGGTATGCCGGTACAGGTCGAGCTGGTCGTCGCGGGCGACGCGAGGTGACCAACGCGATCACGGCGCGCGGCTTGACGAGGCGCTTCGGCAGCGTCCTGGCGGTCGACAGGGTTGATCTCGACGTCCCCGCGCAGCAGATCTACGGTTTCCTCGGACCGAACGGCTCGGGCAAGTCCACCACGATTCGCATGATGTGCGGGCTGCTCAAGCCATCCGCCGGCAGCGTCACCGTACTCGGACACGATGCCCTGACCGAGGCGGAGACAGTGCGCATGAAACTCGGGTACATGACCCAGAAATTCTCGCTATGGGACGACCTCAGCGTGCGCGAGAACCTCGATTTCATGTGCAGGGTTTTCGGCCTCACGGCCACCATGCGGCGCGAGCGCGTGGCAGCCCGGATCAAGGAATACCAGCTCGACGAGTTTTGCGGACGCCTCGCCGGTACCTTGAGCGGGGGCCAGCGGCAGCGCCTGGCGCTGGCTGCGGCCACGCTGCACGAGCCACAATTGCTGCTGCTCGATGAGCCGACCAGCGCAGTGGACCCGCAGAGCCGCCGGGACTTCTGGGAAAAGCTGTTCGACCTGGTCGCCAGGGGCTCGACGATCCTGGTCTCCACCCACTACATGGACGAAGCCGAGCGTTGCCACCGGCTCGCCATCCTGGACCACGGTCGCGTGGTCGTGGAAGGGGCGCCCAAGCAACTGGCGCGTGACATAGACGCGTCGGTGGTCGAAGTCGAGTGTGTGGACCTGCCCGCGGCCAGGAGGGTGCTGACGGGCGAGCCGGCGGTGCTCAGCATTGCCCAGCTGGGCAGCCGGCTGCATGTGCTGATCGAGCGCTCGCTGGCTGAGCCCGAGCGCGAGGTCGAGCGGATCCTCCGCGGACGCTGCGAGACCGTGACCATCGAACGGGTAACCGCCACGCTGGAGGATGTCTTTGTCGCCGCGACCGCGCTACGCGGCGACGAGGCGCGCGCCGCATGAAGTGGCTGCAGCGCATGCTGGCAGTCGCCTCGAAGGAAACGCGGCAGTTGCTGCGCGATCGCGTGACCTTCGGGCTGATCGTCGGCATTCCGGCGATGCAGATTGCGTTGTTCGGTTACGCCATCAACTTCGACGTCCGCGACCTGGATGCAGTGGTACTGGACCAGGCGCGCAGCTCCTTGTCGCGACAGCTGGTCGGTGACCTGGCCGCAACCCAGGTCATGCGTATCGCCTGGCAGGCCGACAGCGCCGACGAGTTCGACCAGACGCTGCAGCGTGGTGACGCCAATATCGGCGTGGTGATCCTGCCCGATCTCGAGCGCCGGCTGGCGGATGGCGCCGCGGCCCTGCAGATCGTGGTGGACGGCAGCCAGCCATCGCTGGAGAACGTCGCGCAGGGACTTGCGGCAATGCCAATACTGCGGCGTCCGGGTGCGGCCCTGCAGGACGCGACGAGCGTCGCCGTTCGGGTCGAATACAACGCGGAAAAACGCACCGCGGTGCAGGTCGTTCCGGCGCTCGTAGGCACCATCCTGAACATCACCATGGTCATTTTCACCGCCGGCGCGATCGTCAGGGAAAGGGAGCGTGGCAACCTCGAGCTGCTGATCACGACGCCCGTGTCGCGGGGCCAGCTGATGACCGGCAAGCTGCTGCCCTATATCGTGATCGGCCTGATCCAGACCACGCTGATCCTGGCGCTTGGGCACGCCCTGTTCAGCGTGCCGATCGTCGGGAGCCTGGCCGAGGTGTATGCAGGGGCGGCACTGTTCATTGCCGCGACGCTCGCCCTCGGCCTGTTCATTTCCACGGTCACGAAAACCCAGTTCCAGGCCTTCCAGGTCGCGTTCATGACCATGCTGCCGTCTATCCTCATGTCTGGCTTCGTCTTTCCCTTCGATGGCATGCCCCGGGTGGCCCAGTGGATCGCCCAGCTACTGCCCCTGACCCACTTCGTGGAGATCATCAGGGGTATCGTCCTGAGGGGGGCTCACCTCTGGGACATGCCCGAGCAGGTTGCCAAGCTGGGATTGTTCTTTGCGGTGATGCTGACCGCCTCGGTCCTCAGGTTCCACAAGCGACTCGACTGAAGCGGCTGGCCCGGACCCGGCCAGCGGCGATTTTTTGCTTGAATTTCGAGGCCTTGTGTTATGCTCGGTGTCGATCGCCGCCCGTCCGCCCTGCATTTTCAGGCGCATTCCGCCTCCGTGCACCGTCGAATTGACCGCGATCAGGTGACAGGACCCGTTGTCCCCGGATCGATCTACTGGCCTCAAGCTTGTTCGACGACCCCGACCGCGTGCCTGCCGTGTAGTTCGTGATCGATGCGAGCCTTCCGGGCCCGCCTCTCGGTCCGTTTGCTTGTGAGTGAGATTCGAGGATTATGAAGATCTACGTTGGTAACCTGCCGTTCTCTGCGACGGAAAGTGAAATTCGCGACCTGTTCGCGCAGCACGGGACGGTGGAAACCGTTGCCCTGCCGACTGATCGTGAGACCGGTCGTCCGCGCGGTTTCGGCTTCGTCGAGATGCCGCAGGCCGATGCCGTGAAGGCTATCGAGACCCTGAATGGCTTCAGCATGGGCGGCCGTCAGCTGCGCGTGAATGAGGCGCAGGATCGTCCGCGCACGGGCGGCGGTGGCCGTCCGGGCGGCGGTGGTGGCTTCCGCGGCGGCGGCGGCGGTGGTGGCGGCTATCGCGGCGGTGGCGGCGGTGGCGGCGGTGGTGGCGGCCGCTGGTAAGCGGTACGTACTGTCGTAGCGAAAAGGCCCGCGCAAGCGGGCCTTTTCCTTTTCCGCCCGGGTTCGCTAGATCCGGGCGCGGTCCTTGATGATGCAGCGGTTCATGACCACGAAGATGCCGGCGGCCTGCGCCCGGGCCGCCGCCGCCGCGTCGACGACACCTTCCTGCAGCCACAGCGCTGGCAGGCGGAGCTCAATGCATTCATCGACGATCCCGGCTACATGCTCCGGCCGGCGGAAGACATTGACGATGTCGATCGGCGCGCCGGTGCCGAGTGCGCTCGTCGCGCTGGCCAGCGAACTGAAAGCCGGCTCGCCCAGCGCGCTGCGAACCGACGGGTTGATTGGGACCATGCGGTAGCCGTGGCGCTGCATGGCAGCGGCAACGCCATGGCTGGTCCTGAAGGGGCTGTCCGACAGGCCGACCACCGCGATTACGCGTGCCCGGCGGAGCAGGTGCTCGATTTCTTCGCGGGGTGGATTGGTGAATGACACGGTGCGAGCCTAGCATCGGCAGTCCCGCTTGAGCGCGGTCGCGCCGCGCGCCAGACTGCGATGACCTGGCGGCAACCTGGCGGGCGCAAACTCAATGCAGTACCGGGATCTGCGCGATTTCCTCAATCAGCTCGAGGGCAGGGGACTGCTCAGGCGTATCGGCGCCGAGGTCAGCCCGAGGCTGGAGATGACCGAGATCTGTGACCGGACGCTGCGCGCCGGTGGGCCGGCGCTGCTGTTCGAGCAGCCCTCCGGTCACGACATTCCCGTGCTGGGCAACCTTTTCGGAACGCCCGAGCGGGTGGCGATGGCACTCGGACGGGACAGCGCCGAGGAATTGCGGGACGTTGGCCGGCTGCTTGCCACGCTCAGGGAGCCTGAGCCGCCGCGCGGTCTCAGGGACGCCTGGGACAAGCTGCCGCTGTTCCGCAGGGTGCTCGACATGGCGCCAAAGGAAGTGCGCCATGCGCCGTGCCAGGAGATCGTGATCGAGGGCCGCGAGGTGGACCTCGGCCGGCTGCCGGTCCAGACCTGCTGGCCCGATGATGCCGGACCGCTGATCACCTGGGGGCTGGTCATCACCCGCGGCCCGCTCAAGCCACGGCAGAACATGGGTATCTACCGCCAGCAGGTAATCGGTCCGAACCGGACCATCATGCGCTGGCTGTCGCACCGGGGCGGGGCGCTGGACTATCGTGACTGGCAAGCGGCGCATCCGGGCGAGCCTTTCCCGGTTGCTGTCGCGCTTGGGGCCGATCCAGCGACGATCCTGGCGGCCGTCACGCCGGTGCCCGACAATCTGCCGGAATTCGCATTCGCCGGGCTGTTGCGCGGCAGCCGAACCGAGCTCGCCCGCTGCGCCAGCGGTGACCTGCAGGTGCCGGCCACCGCGGAGATCATCCTGGAGGGCCACATCCGGCCGGGCGAGACTGCCCCCGAGGGCCCGTTCGGCGACCATACCGGTTACTACAACGAAATCGAGCAGTTTCCGGTGCTCACGATCGAGCGCATGACCCACCGGGAACGACCGATCTATCACAGCACCTATACCGGGCGGCCACCCGACGAGCCGGCCGTACTCGGCGTTGCACTCAACGAAGTTTTCGTGCCACTGCTGCAGAAGCAGTTCCCGGAGATCGTCGATTTCTACCTGCCGCCGGAGGGTTGTTCGTACCGCATCGCGGTCGTGACCATGCGCAAGCAGTATCCTGGCCACGCCAAGCGCGTGATGATGGGAGTCTGGTCGTTCCTCAGGCAGTTCATGTACACCAAGTTCGTGATCGTCACCGACGAGGATGTGAACGCGCGTGACTGGAAGGATGTCATCTGGGCGATTACCACGCGCATGGATCCCGCCCGCGACACCGTCATCCTCGAGAACACGCCGATCGACTACCTCGACTTTGCCTCGCCGGTCGCTGGGCTGGGAGGCAAGCTCGGCTTCGACGCGACCAACAAATTGCCGGGCGAAACGCAGCGGCAGTGGGGGCGACCGATCGCGATGAGCGAAGAAGTGCGACGCCGCGTGGACGCGTTGTGGCCGTCACTGGGTATCTGACGCGGCAGTAATCCGGGGACAGTTTACTTATATCCCGAGTCGTTGCTTCAACACGTCGCAAGGGTTGATTGGGGAAAAAGTAAACTGTCCCCGGTTTGCATAACAGGGAGAACAACATGGCCAACGAGGGCTATCACGAGCCGATCGACGAACTGTCCGAAGCGACCCGCGACATGCATCGCGCCATCGTTTCGCTGATGGAGGAACTGGAAGCCGTCGACTGGTACAACCAGCGCGTAGATGCCTGCAGGAACCCGGCGCTCAAGGCGATCCTCGCGCACAACCGTGACGAGGAAAAGGAACATGCTGCCATGGTGCTCGAGTGGATCCGGCGGCAGGACCCGGCGTTCTCGAAGGAGTTGAAAGACTACCTGTTTACCGACAAGCCGATTGCGCACGGCTGATCGGAACGAGACAGCTTGCCTGTTTCGTGAGCTGCTCCCTTCGAAGCAGCGCTGGACTGGCCGGGCGACCCAATAGGTAAACTGTCCCCGTTGCTACAGGCTCGCGCGGATGCCTTGTTCCAGGTTCGTGTACCGGATCTGTAAGCCGAGTTCCTCGCGCATGCGCCGCGTATCCACGCGCCGCGACTCGGTCAGGTAGGACCAGGCTACCGGCGACAGGCTACGCCGGGCCTCTGCTCGCGTCATGGCTGGCGGGGCCGGTAGGCCGGCCAGACGCGCAACGATGTTGAAGTAGACCGCGCTGCTCGCGTGGTTGCCGTCACCGACGTTATAGACGCGGTTACGCGCGGCCGGGCTGGTGGCAGCTGCAACGCAGATCGCGACCAGGTCGTCCACGTGGATCCTGTTGCCCGGCCCCGCTTCGGATTCGATGATCACCGGGTCGCCGCGACTAATTCTCGCCAGCGGCAGACGTCCGGGCCCGTAGATACCGGGCACGCGCAGGATCGTCCAGTCGACGCCCCGCGCTTCACACCAATCGCGCACCGCTTCCTCCGCATCGAGCCGTGCGCGCCCACGATCTGTGGTGGGTCGTGGCGGCCGCTCCTCGTCAACGGACTCCCCCGCGGCGTCTCCATAGACCCCGGTGGTGCTCATGTAGACGAACCGTGCCGGCAGGCCGCGCAGGCCTTGCAGCAATAATCGCATCCGCGGATCCGCTGGCCCGTCGCCGGGTGGCGGCACCAGGTAGATGAGGACGGCACCGGTGACGTCAACCGGCAGCTGCCCGCCTGCGGCCAGTGCGTCGATGTCGAAGACTTCGGTGGCCGCGCCCGACGCGAGGATTGATGCCGCGCCTGACTCCGTCCGTGTGACGGCGGTTACCTTCCCGGGGAGCCGCCCCGCCAGCCGCGCCCCGACATAGCCACAGCCAATGATGACGAAGTCCGCCATTTGCGCCCTCCCGAAAGTCCGCCACGTTGCCGTGCCGAGGCGGGGATAATAACCATCCGTGGCGGACGGAGCCGTTTGATGCATGTGACGCTGGTTCCCTCCGGGGAGCAGCTCGAGGTCGAGCAGGGGGAGTCCATCCTCGACGCGGCCCTGCGCGCGGGGCTGAACTTGCCGCATAGCTGCAAGGCCGGGCGCTGCGGCACCTGCAAGGCGCGCGTTCTGTATGGATCCGTCACCTATCCCGCGGGCCGCCCGCTGGCCCTGTCGGCAGCCGAGCAAGATAGCGGTTACGCGCTGCTGTGCCAGGCGCGCGCCGACCGCCCGGTAGCGGTCGAGACCAGGCAGATCGAGAGCGTCACCGACGTGCAGATCCGCAGTCTTCCCTGTCGCGTACAGAGGATGAAGCGCCTCGCGCCCGACGTAATGGGGTTGTGGCTGCGCCTGCCGGCAATCGAGCTGTTTCACTGGCAGCCTGGCCAGTACATCGACGTCATGCTCTCGGCCGGACGCCGTCGCAGTTTCTCGCTGGCCAATCCGCCCGGCGAGAGCGCGTTGCTCGAGTTGCACGTGCGGCGCAGCGGCCGCGGCGAGTTTACGACGCAGGTATTCGGATCGATGACCGAGGGCACGCTGCTGCGCATCGAGGGCCCGCTCGGACAGCTGACCTATCGTCCCGGTAGCGGGCCGCTGCTCCTGGTCGGCGGCGGTACCGGCTACGCTCCGATGAAAGCAATCCTGAGACACGTCCTCGAGTCTGGCGTGGCGCGGCAGGTAACGCTGTACTGGGGTGCCCGGACCTGCGCCGACCTGTATGAGGACGCGTGGCTGCGTGATCTTGCCGCGCGCGAGTCACGCTTCCACTACGTGCCGGTGCTGTCTGACGAGGCGCAGCCCGGGTCCGGGAGGCTCGTGCACGAGGCAGTGATTGCCGGCGGCGAACCGCTCGGTCAGGCAGACATCTATGCGGCGGGACCACCTGAGATGGTTGCGGCAGTGCGTGAACAGCTGCCGCAGCACGGCGCCGACGCGGCGCGCATCGTATTCGATTCCTTTGAATATGCGCCGGATGCGCTGGCGCGGCCGAAGTAAGCGGAGCCTCAGGCTCGCGGCTTGCGCGCACGCGCAGCCGGCCACTCCACCAGGGCCGCGACCAGCGCCTCGTCGTCCGGGGCCTTGGCCAGGATGACCGGGGAGCCCAGCCCGAGTCGTTCCGCACGATTGGCAACCCGCACGGCGCCGGTGAGCAACGCAGTGGAATCCATCAGTTCGCGACAGCGTGGCGTCACGATGCCCACGAGCGCCTCCAGCAATTCGCTGCTGGTGGCCGTGTAGACGTTGATGCCACCGTAGCGCCAGGTCTCCTCGAGCCGATCGAGCGCCTCGCGCGTCGGGTGAGCAGGCTCCCGCTCGTAGACTTCGGCATAAACGACCTCGGCGCCGCGCTCACGCAGCGTGTCTCCGAGCAGTTCGCGGCCACCCTTGCCCCGCACGATCAGTACCCGCTGGCCGGCCATGTGGCGGAGGCTCATCGCGGCGAGCAGCGACTCACTGTCGGCCCCGCCCGACGGCACCACCGAGACCCGGTGCCCGGCAACGTTCAGGGCCTGGGCGGTGGCTCGTCCGATGGCCGCGATCCGCAGGTCACGGCGCTGTGCGATCAGTTCGCCGCCATAGCGCACGGCGTTGGCGCTGACGAAGATCACAAGGTGGTAGCGGTCGATGGGCCCGACTGCCGCGCGCATCGCGGGTCGGTCAGGGGTCGGGTTGATCTGCAGGGCGGGCAGGGTGATGGTCGAGCCGTCCTCAGCCTCGATCAGCTGGCAAAGGTGGTGGGCCTGGTGTGCCGGTCGCGTCACCAGAACGCCCACCCCCGCGAGCGGCCCGGCCATCGTCAGTGTCCGGAAGAGCTGCGCAGCGCGGCCAGTAGCCGCCCCGCCCCGGCTTCTAGCAGGCGGGCCGCGAGCCGGTCGCCGAGCGCCGCCGCGTCCGCGGCCGGGCCAGCCAGCACATCGGCAAAGACCTCGGTGCCATCGGGCGCGCCGACCAGACCGCGCAGGCGCAGGTGGCCGGAGTCGAGTTCGGCGAATCCCGCGACCGGCGATTGGCAGCTGCCCTCGAGCCTGGCCGCAAAGGCCCTCTCGGCGACCAGGCAGGTGCGGGTGGGCGCGTGCTCCAGCGTCCCGACAAGCTGCCGGGTTCGCGCGTCCGCGCCGCGGCACTCGATCCCGATCACGCCCTGGCCGACCGCCGGCAGTGACGCTTCCGTTGGCACCAGGGACGCAATGCGCGTGTCGAGTCCGAGCCGCTTGAGTCCGGCGGCGGCCAGGATGATGGCGTCGTACTGTCCCTCGTCGAGCTTTCTCAGGCGCGTATCGACGTTACCGCGCAACTGCAGGACCTCCAGGTCGGGTCGGAGATGACGCAGCTGGCATTGGCGGCGGAGGCTGGAAGTTCCGATCCTGGCGCCCAGTGGCAATGCCTCCAGGTCAGGAAATCGGCCGGAAACAAAGGCGTCGCGGGGATCGGCTCGCTCGAGGACGGCGGCCAGCACCATGCCGTCCGGCAGTTCCGCTGGCACGTCCTTCATCGAGTGCACCGCGAGATCGGCACGACCCTCGAATATGGCCACTTCGAGTTCCTTGATGAACAGTCCCTTGCCGCCTACCTCGGCCAGCGCCCGGTCCAGGATCCTGTCGCCCTCGGTCACCATCGGGACAAGCTCGACGGTGAGGCCGGGGTGGGCCTGCCGAAGCAGGGTGGCCACGTGTTCGGCTTGCCAAAGGGCCAGGCGGCTGCGGCGAGTGGCGATGCGTGTTACATCCTGCATCGCACCATTTTGCCACGATCCCCGAGTGCAATGCCTTTCCGGCTGAACTAGCATCGCCTGGTACCGGTTTCCGCCGGCCTCACAGGACGGGAAATTCATCATGATGACCCTGCGAGTGGCTCCTTTTCTCCTGGCCACGTTGGTCTCGATGGCCCCCGGACTGGCGGCGGCTGCAGACGAGGCGAGCGGCAGTCTTGGCGGCGACCGCTTCCTCGCGGGTGACAATGTGGCGCTAACCGAGCAGGTAGACGGGGACGCCTTCGTGGCCGGCGGCAGGAGCGAAATCGATGGCCGTGTAGACGGCGATGCAGTGGTAACCGGCGGCACGGTCGATGTCCGCGGCGAGGTCTCCGAGGATCTCTACGCAGCCGGCGGCGACGTCAGGATCGAGGCGGCGGTGCGTGGCAACGCGCGGGTCGCCGGCGGGACGGTGTTCCTGGAGCGCAGCGCCGACATATCGGGCAATGCAACGCTGGCGGGCGGAAACGTCGAGCAGCGCGGCCGCGTCGGTGGCGACCTGCAGGCCTTCGGTGGCCGGGTAAGGCTCGATGGCGAGGTGGGTGGCGACGTCGAGGTAGCTTCGGAAGACATCCGGATCGGGCCGGCCGCAAGGATCGCCGGCCGACTCACCTACCGCAGCCCGAACCCGCCTGTGGTCGCAGCCGACGCGGTCATCGCCGGCGGCATCGAGAAGCGCCACGGCGAATGGCGTGGGGTGAACCCCGAGAGCGGGTTTGGGCGGGTCGCGGCGGGGATCTTCCGGACCTTGTGGTTTACCGGCGTGCTGCTGATCGGCGCGCTGCTGGTGGCCCTGTTCCCGCAATTCACTCGCGAGGCCGCCGCGAATGTACGCAGCGACACGCTGGCAAGCGTTGGCCTGGGTATCGCGCTGCTGGTCGCCGTGCCCGTTGTCGCATTGATGCTGTTCGTTACGATCATTGGCATTCCACTGGGCTTCGCCGCGCTGCTGGGTTACGGGCTGCTGCTGATGCTTGGCTACCTGACGGCGGCGCTCGCCGTTGGCGACCTGGCACTGGCGCGGACCCGCCCGGCCGATTCGACCTCGATCGGCTGGCGCATCCTGTTCCTATTGCTGGCGTTGATCGCGCTCGCGCTGGTCCGATTGGTACCCTGGGTCGGCGACACGGTCGTCTTCCTGCTGTTCCTGGCAGGGCTGGGAGCGATAGCGTTGCGCAGCCTGCGAGGGTACCGGGGCGAAATGACTCCCGGCTGAGGCGAGGCAGCGCCGCCGCCGCCTCAGCGCAGCCGGCGCAGTACGTCCGCGGCCAGCCTGCGGCTGACCTGCAGCGTTCCGCCTTCATGGCGCAGGCGCACGACGTAGTGACCGTCGGCTGAGCGCTCCATGGACTCGACCTGAGAGACGGCGACCAGTGCGCCGCGGTGCACGCGCACGAACAGCCCACCGAATTCCGTCTCGAGCGTCCTGAGCGAGTCATCGATGATGTCTTCGCCGCCGACATGCCGCACCGTGGTGTACTTCTGTTCGGCGAGGAAGCACAGCACCTCGCCGATCGGAATCAGCCTGATCTGGTCGCGCACGCGGGCCGAAACGTGAGTCCTGCGCTCGCCTGCGACTGCGTCAGCAATGCCGGCGATCTGGGCCTTGCTGGGCCGGCGCGCCCGCTCCAGGGCCGCGGCAAGACGGTCGCGCCGTACCGGCTTGAGCAGGTAGCCCAGCGCCTGCGCATCGAAGGCCTCGAGTGCGTGCTGTTCGTAGGCGGTCGTAAAGATCACCGCAGGGGGTTCCGGCAGCCCGGCGAGGCGCCGTGCCGCTTCCAGGCCACCCATTCCGGGCATGCGGATGTCCAGCAGCACGACGTCGGGGCGCGATGCGGCGGCCATGGACACTGCCTCTTCGCCGGTGGCGGCTTCTCCCGTGCACTGCGCGTCGGGCAAGTCCGCAAGCATTTGCCGGAGACGATCACGCGCCGGCGGCTCGTCGTCCACGATGAGCACGCGCAGGGTCATGCCGCATGCGCCTCGGCGGGAAAACGCAGCGTGGCCGTGAAACGACCCTGCGCCTCGCCCCACTGCAGCGTTCCTTCACCAGGGAACACCAGCTCGAGGCGCTGCCTGACGTTGTCGAGTCCGATGCGACTGCCACCCGCGCGCATCGGCCGCGACGGGTCTACCGGGTTGGCGACGGATATTTCCACGAAGCGCCCGTCACGGCGGCCGCTGACCACCACGGTGCCGCCCTCGGTCAGCGGCTCGATACCGTGGTACACGGCATTCTCGATCAGCGGTTGCAGGATCAGCGCAGGCACGGATGCGTCGACCGGTACGTCCGCAAGGTGCCACTGGACGCGCAGCCTGTCGCCGAGGCGCAGCCGCTCGATGCGCTCATAGGTCTGCGCTATGTCGACTTCCTCCTCGAGCCGGATACGCTCACGGGACTCCCGCAACGAGAACCTGAACAGCTCGGCAAGGTCGGTGACCGCCTCCTCGGCACGAACCGGGTCCGAACGGGTTAGCGAGGCAATCGCATTCATGCTGTTGAACAGGAAATGCGGGCGGATCCGCGCCTGCAGCGCACGGACCCGTGCGGCGGCTTCCGCCTCGACGTTGCGCTTCCACTGTTGCGAAACATAGAAATAGCGTAGTGCGAGCGCCCCCGCGATCGCTCCGACCAACAGGTTGCGCAGCAGGAACGAAAGGTGGCCCTGGCCGATGTAATGCGTGCCGAGGCCGAGCAGCTTGCCCGCGGTCCCGGCCAGCCACCAGGCGGCCTCGGTCACGACCACGGTCACCGCCAGCGTCAGGCCCAGCGCCAGCAAGCTGCCACGCCGCGCGTCCTCCTGCTGCAGGCGCGGCCGTGCGGCGCAGAGCACCGCCGCGGTACCCAGGCCGACCCAGAGCAGGAACAACGAGGTCCTCGAGAGGTCCGGCCAGAAATCTGCCGCGATGCCGTAGCGCGCGAGAGTCAACAGCAGCGCGACCAGTTCGGCGATCAGCACCACGGCCAGCACGTTTCCAGGCGCGCAGAAATCCGGCAGGTAGAACCGCGGTGGATCCTCGGCGACCGGCGGCGCATCCACCGGATCAGTCCTCCGGGCCTTTCGCGGTTGCCCCGAACAGTTCGGCCTTGAGGCGGAAGATGCAGGAGATGTCCTCGTCGCCGTGCCCGTCCGCGATCAGCCTGCGATAGTGCATCAGCGTCGTCTCGATCACCGGAAGATGGGCGCCGTGACGCTCGGCCATCTGCCGGCAGATCTTCAAGTCCTTCTGGTGCAGCCGCACGCGGAAACCGGCGGGATACTCGCCCCGGGCCATGTAGGGCGCCCGGTGGACGAAGTACCAGCTCGAACCGGCGCCTTTGCCGAGCGTGTCGATCACACGATCGAGCGGCAAGCCCTCGGCCCGCGCGAAGGCCATTGCCTCGCCGACCGCCTGGATGATGCCCGCGCACATGATCTGGTTGGTCGCCTTGGTCGCCTGGCCGAATCCGGTCGGACCCATGTGCACCACCGTCTTGCCCAGCACCTGGAGGACCGGTCGCGCCTGCTCGAACGTCGCAGGATCGCCGCCACACATGATGGCGAGTCCTGCATTGCGTGCGCCCTCCACGCCGCCGCTGACGGGGCAATCAAGGAACCCGGCCCCCGCAGATGCCAGCGTTGCCGCTGCGCTGCGGGCGGTTTCCGCCGATACCGTGGAACAGTCGACCACGATGGATCCCGGCCGCAGGTGGGTGACGACACGATCGATCATTTCAAGCACGTCTGCATCGGCGGACACGCACAACACCAGCAGGTCGCAGTCGGCTGCCAGCGAGGCAGGATCCGCATAGGCGCGAACTCCCGTCTCGGCGGCGAGGTCGGCTGCGCGTCCGGAGCTGCGATTCCACGCGCCGACCAGCAGCCCGGCGCGGGCAAGATTGCCGGCCATGGGCATCCCCATGGCGCCAAGTCCGATGAATCCAGTCTTCATGCAGGGATCTCCGCGCGTTGCGCGGTCCCTATTGTGCCCGAAAGCATCCGCCTGCCGCGGCGCGGCCTGATTTCACTGGCAGAGGTCGTCGACTTCCTGCTTGGCCTGGATCCGGGCGGCCGTGAGTTCCGCGTCCGTCAGGTACTCGCGCTTGCCATCGGCGGTCTGGCGGTACAGGCGTCGGGACTCGACGTAGGTCTTGTACTGCTGCTGGGCCAGCTTGCACTGTTCACGCCGAACCTGTTCGACATCACGCTGTACGGCGGCGGTCGTGGCCGCACTGGGATCGGACTCGTCCGCCGGCGCATAGCCGTCCGGTGGTGTCGCGTCACCAATATCGTTGGCCTCGTCGTTGGCCTCGAGTACCAGGTCGCTCTGGTATATCCCGAGCAGCTTCGCCCCGGTCTCGGTCGGTGGCCGGTCCGTGTAATGGATCTGTCCCTGCGCGTCCACCCACTTGTAGACGTTCTCGGCAACCGCGACGGTTGCCAGACCCGCGAGCATCAAGGCGACAATGGCGCTGCGCAGCATGTTCCTCACTCCCGCCGGTCGGCGGGGCCGCCGGCACGTTTCATCAATTCGTCCAGTCCCGATCGGCCCCTTCGGGGGCCGGGACACCGGGAAGTCTGCCGCCTACGCGCTGCAAATCCCTTGACGGGGGTCACAGTTGGCTTCTGGCACCTGCCCCAGGCCCACATCCGGGAGTCTAGCGAATGTGACTTGTCCCGGGCACAGGGATTCAGGCCAATTGTCCAAAAAAGAGGGCGGACGCCGCAAGGCGCCCGCCCTGTCACATCCGGCCAGCGGCCGGTCAGGCGTTGTAGGCCCGCTCGTCGTGCAGGGCCAGGTCGAGGCCCTCGGTCTCCTGCTCGGGCGTGACCCGCAGCCCGACGATCCCGTCGACGATCTTCAGGATCACGAACGTCAGCACGCCGCTGAACACCAGCGTGAAGATCACGCTCTTGGTCTGTATCCAGACCTGCTGGCCGATGCTCACGCCCTCGGCGAGCCCGGCGCCGCCGAGCGTGCCGGCGCAGACACCGGTCAGCACGGCGCCGACGATGCCGCCCACCGCGTGTACCCCGAAAACGTCCAGCGAGTCATCGTAGCCGAGCGCCCGCTTCAGCCTGGTGGCGGCCAGGAAGCACAGCACGCCGGCGGCGAGGCCGATCACCAGTGCGCCGGCGGGTCCGGCGGTACCGGAGGCCGGCGTGATGGCGACCAGGCCGGCTACCGCGCCCGAGACGATGCCCAGCACGCTTGGCTTGCCGTGCGTCGCCCACTCGCTGAGCATCCACGCGAGCGCCGCGGCCGCGGTCGCAATCTGCGTGACCAGCATGGCCATGCCGGCGGTGCCGTTGGCGGCCACCGCGCTGCCGGCGTTGAAGCCGAACCATCCCACCCACAGCATCGACGCGCCGATCACGGTCAGGGTCAGGCTGTGGGGCGGCATGGCGGTTGTGGGGTAGCCCTTGCGCTTGCCCAGCACCAACGCCGCCACCAGGCCGGCGATACCGGCATTGATGTGCACGACGGTGCCGCCGGCGAAGTCGAGCACGCCCCAGTCCCACATCAGCGCGCCGTCGCCGCTCCACACCATGTGGGTCATCGGCAGGTAGACGAAGGTGAACCACAACGCGCTGAACAACAGCAGCGCGGAGAATTTCATGCGTTCGGCGAAGGCGCCTACGATGAGTGCCGGTGTGATGATCGCGAAGGTCATCTGGAAAGTTGCGAACACCGACTCGGGAATGGTGGCGGTGAGCGAATCCACGGTGATGCTGGACATCATCGCGAGCCCCATGCCGCCGATGAATGACCGCAGATTGACGGTTCCTGCTTCCATCCCGGTGGTGTCGAAGGCCAGGCTGTAGCCGTAGACCATCCACAGCACCGAGATCATTGCGGTGATCGCGAAGCACTGCATCAGCACCGACAACACATTCTTCTGTCGCACCATGCCGGCGTAGAACAACGACAGTCCCGGGATGGTCATGAACAGCACCAGCGCGGTGGCCGTGATCATCCAGGCGGTGTCGCCGGTGTCGGCGGTCGGCGGCGCCTCCTCTGCCACGACCGCTTCCTGCTCGGTGGCAACATTGGATACAGCCTCGGCGGCAGGCTGTGCCGTTGCCGTGTCCGTGCCGGTTTCCTGGGCCAGGGACAATGCCGGGGCGAGCAGCGTGATGGCCAGAGCCAGCAGCGCAAGCGTCGCCAGCACGCGTTGCCACGCCACCGCCGGGCCCATCGTCCGCGGGGTACTTGGGAGCCGCGCGCTCGCGGCCTGCGGGATCAGTGTCAGCGTTCTCACGGGTCTCCTCCAGCGGTCAGCAGATTTCGGTTGAATTCCTCTCGCTCGTCCGGACGAGCCGTGCCGGGCGGCGTCAGACCGCCGCGGGACCCGTCTCCCCGGTCCGTATCCGGATCGCTTCGACGAGCGCGGATACGAACACGTTTCCATCCCCTGCGCGGCCGGTCCTGGCGATGTTGCAGATCGCCTCGGCCACCTGGTCCGCCAGGTCGTCGGCTACGGCCATTTCGATGTGGATCCGGGGCTCCCAGTCG
>JAHEAZ010000130.1 GCA_024642505.1 Gammaproteobacteria bacterium | reverse complement strand
TCAGGTATTCCACAATGGAGTGATTGAAGCGCTCGCCCGGGATCAGCAGCGGAATGCCCGGCGGGTACGGCGTAACCAGCATCGTGGTTACGCGGCCCACGAGCTCGTCGATCGGCACACGGTCCACCAGCCGGTGCGCCAGGCACTCGAAGGCGTCCGAGGGCCGCATCACCGGCTCCATGTTCGAGAGGTACATCTCGGTGGTAACGCGCGCCACGTCGTGCTTGCGGTAGGCCTCGTGGATCTGCTGCGCGAGGTCGCGCAGCCCGATGCGCTCGTATTGCGGGTGCGCGGCTATGAACTCGGGCATTACGCGCCACAGCGGCTGGTTGCCGTCGTAGTCCATCTTGAACTGCTGCAACTCGGTAACCAGGGTGTTCCAGCGGCCCTTGGTGATGCCAATGGTGAACATCACGAAGAACGAGTAAAGGCCGGTCTTTTCCACCACCACGCCGTGCTCGGCCAGGTACTTGGTGACAATGGCCGCCGGAATGCCCCACGACGCGAACTTGCCATTAATGTCGAGGCCCGGTGTGACGATGGTGGCCTTGATCGGGTCGAGCATGTTGAAGCCGTTGGCGAGCTTGCCAAAGCCGTGCCACCTCTCGCCCGACTTCAGGAACCAGCTGTCGCGCTTGCCGATGCCGGCGTCAACCAGCCCGTTGGGACCCCAGACGCGGAACCACCAGCTCTCGCCGAATTCGGCCTCCACCTTGCGCATTGCGCGACGAAACTCCAGCGACTCGAAGATGGATTCCTCCACGAGCGCGGTGCCGCCGGGGGGCTCCATCATGGCAGCGGCCACGTCGCACGAAGCGATGATTGCGTACTGCGGGCTGGTGGAGGTGTGCATCAGGAAGGCTTCGTTGAAGCGGTACTGATCGAGCTTGCGCGTCTCGGCGTCCTGCACGAGGATCTGCGAGGCCTGCGACAGCCCGGCGAGCAGCTTGTGCGTGGACTGCGTGGCGAAGACCATGGTGTCCTTGCTGCGCGGCCGGTTCGGCCCAATGGCGTGAAACTCGTGATAGAACGGGTGAAAGGTGGCGTGCGGCAGCCAAGCCTCGTCGAAGTGCAGGATGTCCACGTAATTACCCAGCGTGGCCTTGATGCGCTCGACGTTGTAGAGCACACCGTCGTAGGTGCTCTGCGTAATCGTCATCACCTGCCGGCGCGCGTTCTTGTCCTTTACCAGCGGGTTGGATTCGATCTTGCGCTGGATGCTCTCGGGTTGAAACTCCTCGAGCGGAATCGGCCCGATGATGCCGAGGTGGTTGCGCGTGGGCTGCAGGAAGATCGGCACCGTGCCGGTCATCATGATCGCGTGCAGGATCGACTTGTGGCAGTTGCGATCCACCAGCACGATGTCGTTGGACCCCACGTTGGAGTGCCAGACGATCTTGTTCGACGTGGAGGTGCCGTTGGTTACGAAGAACAGGTGGTCGGCGTTGAAGATGCGCGCGGCGTTTTTCTCCGAGGCGGCCACCGGCCCGGTGTGGTCGAGCAACTGGCCCAGTTCGTCCACCGCGTTGCACACGTCGGCGCGCAGCATGTTCTCGCCGAAGAACTGGTGAAACATCTGCCCCACCGGGCTCTTGAGAAAGGCCACGCCGCCCGAGTGCCCGGGGCAGTGCCAGGAGTAGGAGCCGTCGTTGGCGTAGTGCACCAGCGCCTTGAAAAAGGGCGGCGAGAGCGAGTTGAGGTAGTTGGTGGCCTCGCGAATGATGTAGCGCGCCACGAAATCGGGGGTGTCCTCGAACATGTGAATGAAGCCGTGCAGCTCCTTCAGGATGTCGTTGGGCAGGTGCTGCGAGGTGCGCGTTTCGCCAAAGAGAAAGATCGGGATGTCGGCGTTGCGCCGGCGCGTTTCCACGATGAACTTCTTCAGCTCCTGCACGGCCTTGCTCTCGATGCCCTCCTCGCCGATTTCCTCGTCGTCGATCGACACCACGAAGGCCGACGCACGCGCGGCCTGGTTGGCCACCATCGTGACGTCCACGTAGGTGAAGCCCCCCACCACGTCCATGCCCTGGTCCTCGATCGCCTTGGCGAGCGCGCGGATGCCAAGACCGCTCGATGACTCGGACTTCCAGTCCTCGTCGATGATGATGATGGGGAAGCGGAATTTCATGGCCATGGGGCGGTGGGGCTCCTGCGCAGGAGGGGCAAATGGGTGGGGGAATTGTTAGTAGAACATAGATCGCCAGTGGAGCGCGGGCATCCGCCGTGGGGTGTCAACCCTCGGTGAGGCGGCCGGTGACGTACTTGTGCAAGACGCTGGCGATGAGCGTCTGATATGGCATGCCTTCCTCGAGTGCCTTGACCTGAATATCGCGAAGGTCTCCCGAACTCAGGCGGATATTCACCCTCTTGTCCTTGATCGCCGTGGCGCGCGCAGCGGCCTTGAACCTCGACAATTCGGCCTTCGTTGCAACCGACTTGAGCGATCCCTTTTCGAAATCAGCGAGGACGCTGGATTCGTACTTGTCAATTCTTGGCATCTTTTCCCTCACCACCCAAGTAATCACGCGTGGCCTTTCGGCTCGGTATTACTGTCTTCAGGAAGAAGTGGTCATCGCCCTCGACGAACGGCACCAGAAACACGTAGCCATCGCTTGCCACGACCAGCACCCGCTGGCCTGGGTACCTGGTCGGGTCCGGGTGCATTGTGTGCCTTTTGTCACCAGGTGTCGCGCTGCGTCGCTCACAAGGTCGAGCGAGTATCGCGAACACGGGGGGACGGATCAATCGGCCAAGCGACCGCTTGAGTGCGCGCGCAACGAGCGCGACGCCTTGATCGGGTTGCCAAGAAGCCGCAGCAGCAGACGTGTGCCAAGAAGGATCCTCACCGCACGGCCCTTGGCTAGCGCGAACCCGGGCCGTAGAACATCTGCTCGAATTCCTCTTCGGCAATGCGATCGAAGTCCGGCGGCACTACGAGCTTTCCCTTGAGCGATCCGAAGCGCAGCGGCCTGTTCTCCGTGTACGGCACCATCCTGACGAGGGGTCGACCCGCCTTCGCGATGACGACTTCGTGGCCGGCGGCAGCCTGCTCGACCAGACTCGATAGACGCGTCTTCGCCTCACAGAGATTGACGATCTCGGCGCTCATCGACGCATTCTCCTTTTTCCCGTGGCGGTGCCGTTGCGACCGCGGTAGTCGTCGCGACCTTGACCGACGTCAGTCATTTGTGAGCCTCACAGCGAACCACCTCAAGCCACGCATTGCAGCCCGAGGTGGGTCTCAAACCCATACGACTCGCGGTCGCTGTGCAGGAGACTGCACTGGTCTTACCGCGGCCTGGACTGCAATATTCATTCCGCCCAGCGCGACAACGTCAAGACTGGTCAGCAGCCGGCGTGATCGTCGCGCCGCATCGCGCCCAGGTCACCTTGCCATTGAAGCTTGCCGCGAAAGCGGCGGATGGCCGCCTGCTTGCTCAGGCGCAGCAGCGTGCGCAGGCCGAGTTCGACGGCCTCGCGCTTGGTCTTGAGGCCCGTGGCGCGCAATGCATCGCTCATGAGCTTGTCGTCGATCACGATGTTGGTTCTCACGATGTGTATTCCTTCTGATCCTCCTACGCATCATCGTACGTGATCAATCGACCAGACGGACAGATCGAGGTGTCGGATGAGGTCTAAACGCTTCAATGAGGGTCTACGCTCAACTGCTCGCGAATCACGTCCTGCCCGACAACGCCTTCTTCCGACAGCGTGCGATTGGCGTCCAAACCAGTTGAACGGCCTCAGCGAGCGCTGCCCGCGCTTCCTCCAGGGTTTCGGCTTGCGTATTGGCGCCGGGAAGTTCCTCGACGAAACCAACAGAGCCATCAGGTACCTTCTTGAAAACCGCTGTGAAGTGCATGCTCTCTCCTATGTCGGTTCAACGCGAAGTATCCCGCGTTGCGCCGTCTCAAATCAATCGACCATCCGACCGATCAGCTCGCGAACTCCCGCAACACCCTCCCCGGCAGCGCGTCCAAGCGACCCTTCATCAGCCCCTGCTCGTCGACCACCCGCACCCCGTTGACCCAAACGCCGTGAACCCCGAGCGCCGGGGTGGTGAGCCGCGCGCCGCCGCCGGGCAGGTCGTAGACGCGCTCCTTGGGCCCCCGACCCACCGTGGCCGGGTCGAACAACAGGAGATCCGCCCATTGCCCCACCGCGATCCGTCCGCGGTCGCGGATGCCGAACACGTCGGCCGGCTCGGAGGTGAGCTTGCGCACCGC
>JAHEAZ010000129.1 GCA_024642505.1 Gammaproteobacteria bacterium | reverse complement strand
GGCGCTGCGGAATGGCCGCGACCTGATCCTGGAGATCGACTGGCAGGGAGCCCGGCAGGTACGGGAGAGGCTGCCGGAAGTGATCGATATCTTCATCCTGCCGCCGTCACGCGCCGTTCTCGAGGAAAGATTGCGCAACCGCAGGACCGACAGCCCTGAGGCGATCGAACGCCGCCTGCGCGACTCGGTGGAAGAGATCGCCCACTGGGACGAGTTCCGCTACGTGGTCGTCAACGACGACTTCGACCAGGCGCTTGCCGACATGATCGCCATCGTTCGCGGTCGGGGCGACAGGCTCCATAGCGAGCGGGCCGGACTGGACCAGCTCGCGGCCAGCCTGCTGGGTTGACCGGTCACTGCGTCGGATACTGGCCCCGCGAGGGGCCGATAGGCTATTCTGTCAGGCCATTTAGCTTACTTTCACTGGTTTTCCCATGGCCCGAATCACTGTCGAAGATTGCCTGAAGAACATCGATAACCTGTTCGACCTGGTCCTGCTCGCCTCGAAGCGGTCACGGCAACTGGCGAACGGCGCCGAAGCCCGCGTCGAGTGGGAGAACGACAAGTCGACAGTGGTGGCGCTGCGCGAGATTGCCGAAGGTCAGATCACCATGGACCTGCTCGACGAGCCGGATCCCGAGCCCGAGCCGGACATGATCCCGGAGAATCCGCTCGACCTGGCCGCCGACTTCCGCGCTCCGCAGCTCGGCCTGGGAGACTGATCCGGGGCACCGCGCCCCATGAGCTACGCCTCCACACTGTTGGGGTTCCTGCCGGGCGGTCGTCGCGCTCCCGGGATCGCGCAGCTCATCTCCAAGCTCGAGTCCTACCTTCCGCCCGACCACGTCGACCGGATCCGGGAAGCCTACGAGTACGCTGATGCTGCCCACAAGGGGCAGAAGCGGCGTTCCGGCGAGCCCTACATCACCCATCCCGTGGCGGTCGCAGACGTGCTGGCCGACCTGCGCATGGACGGCGCAACGATCGCCGCCGCCATCCTGCACGACGTGGTCGAGGACACGGTGGCCTCGACCCAGGAAATAGCCGAACGTTACGGCCAGGAGATCGCCGACATCGTCGACGGCGTCACCAAGCTCGACCAGATCCAGTTCAAGAATCGGCAGGAGGCGCAGGCGGAAAGCTTCCGCAAGATGCTTCTTGCCATGGTGCGCGACATCCGCGTGATCATGGTCAAGCTGGCCGACCGCGTGCACAACATGCGTACGCTCGGCGCCATGCCGCCAGCGAAGCGGCGGCTCGTCGCCCGCGAAACCCTGGATATCTATGCGCCGATCGCCAATCGGCTCGGCATTCACTCGATCAAGCTCGAGCTCGAGGAACTTGGCTTCAAGTCGCTCTACCCGAAGCGCTACCGGGTCATCGAGCGCGAGCTGAAGCGCGCTCGCGGCAACCAGAAGGAGTTCCTGCCGAAGATCACCGACAACCTGCGCCGCGCGCTCGAGCGCGCCGGCATCGACGGCAAGGTCGAGGCCCGGGAGAAGCACCTGTTCAGCGTCTACGCCAAGATGCGCCGCAAGAAGGTGGCGCTCAACGAGGTGATCGACGTATTCGGGGTACGCGTCGTGGTCAGCGGCGTGGACGAGTGTTACCGCACACTCGGGCTGGCTCATGGCCTGTACCGGCCGATGCCCGGCCGCTTCAAGGACTACATTGCCATCCCGCGGGTCAACGGCTACCAGTCGCTGCACACGACGCTGTTCGGTCCTAACGGCATGCCGATCGAGGTGCAGATTCGTACCGCCGAGATGCACGAGATGGCGGAGTCGGGCATCGCCGCGCACTGGACCTACAAGACCGGCGAGAAAGATGGCATCGCGCGCCAGGAACGGGCACGGGAGTGGCTCAAGAATGTCGCCCAGCTTCAGGAGGCATCCGCCGAGGAAGTGCTCGAGAGCGTCAAGGTCGACCTGTTCCCGGACAAGGTCTACGTGTTCACCCCCAAGGGCGACATCATGCGTCTGCCTCGCGGGGCAACCTGTGTCGACTTCGCCTACGCGGTGCACACCGACGTCGGAAACCGCTGTGTTGCGGCCAAGGTTGACCGCAGGCTCGCGCCGCTCAGGACGGTGCTCCGGAACGGCCAGACGGTCGAGGTGATCACCGCAAAGGGCGCGCAGCCCAACCCCGCCTGGGCCAGCTTCGTCGTCTCGGCCAAGGCGCGGGCCGCCATCCGCCAGTATCTGAAGGGGCTCAAGCGCGGCGAGGCGGTAGACCTTGGCGCGCGCCTGCTTAACCAGGCACTGGAGGAATTCAAGCTGTCGGTGCGTTCCCTGCCGGCCGGACGCCTCGACCAGGTTGCGGGCACCCTGGGCTTCCAGAACGGCAAGGAACTGCTGGAGAAGATCGGCCTCGGCGAGCGTCCGGCGCCGCTGATGGCGCGACGCCTGTTGCCACGGGACGGGGAAATGCCCGAGGTCGGGCCGCAGATGCCGCTGTCGATTGCCGGTACCGAGGGCCTGGTCGTTTCCTACGCGCGTTGCTGTTTCCCGCTGCCACCCGATGCCATCGTTGCCTACCTGTCGAGTGGCCGCGGCGTCGTCATCCACCGCGACAACTGCGGCAACGTAGCAGGTTTCCGCAAGCAGCCGGAGAAGTGGATCCCGGCCGTCTGGGAGAAGCAGCCCAATCGCACTTTCCGCGCCGAGATAAAGGTGCACGTGTCCAACCGGATGGGCGTGCTGGCGCAGGTCGCGGCACAGATTGCGGCCCAGGAAACCAACATCGACCACGTCAACGTCACCGCTGAGGGCGACCATACCTCAATGATCACCCTCGAGATCGAGGTGAGGGACCGTTCGCACCTGGCACGGGTTGTCCGCGCGATCAAGGTGATGCCCGACGTGCTACGGGTCGAGCGGACGCTGGCCTGAGAAGAAGCGGATAGAATCCCGGGCACCCCTTCCGTCCATCCCGGTACACCATGTCCCGCCAAATCATCTCGACTGACCGCGCCCCGAAGGCCATCGGCCCCTACTCGCAGGCGGTCCGCGCCGGCAATACGGTCTACCTTTCCGGCCAGATTCCACTCGACCCGGCGACTGGCGAGCTCGTTGGTGGTGGGTTCGAAGCCGAGGCGCGGCGTGTCTTCGACAACCTCCTCGCCGTTGCCGCTGCGGCCGGCGCAACGCTCGACCATGCGGTCCGGGTAACGATCTACCTGACCGACCTGGGCAAGTTCCCGATCGTCAACGACATCATGTCCGGGTACTTCACGGAACCCTTCCCGGCGCGGGTCACCATCGGGGTGGCCTCGCTGCCGAAAGGCGCATCGGTCGAGGTGGACTGCATCCTTGTCATCTAAGCCCAAAGGAAGCGGTCGACATCAAGAGAGGTCAGGTCCTGCCCAGGAAGGGGAAAGTCCCCTGCGTGGACAGGCTCCGCGGACAGGGCCTGACCTCTCTTCGGAATCGCGCCCGGTAACGACTCTCAAGGGTGTGGGCTATTCGCTCGCACAGCGGCTCGCCAGGCTCGGCGTAGAGACAGTCCAGGACCTGCTGTTCCTGCTGCCGCTGCGCTACGAGGATCGCACCCGCGTGGTTCCGATCGGCTCGCTCAAGCCCGGCGACAGGGCGGTCGTCGAAGGCGAGATCCAGCTGGCGGAAGTGGTGTTTCGGAAGAAGCGCACGCTGCTGGTGCGCCTCGGCGACGGTACCGGATTCCTGACGCTTCGCTTTTTCTACTTTTCAGGTGCGCAGCAGGAGCAGCTGCAGCGCGGCGCGCGACTAAAATGCTTCGGCGAGGTGCGTCGCGGCCCGGTCGGCCTCGAGATCGTCCACCCCGAGTATCGCCGCGCCGATGCCCGTGACGCCCAGGCAGTCGAGGATGTCCTGACGCCGGTCTATCCTGCTACGGAGGGCGTACAGCAAGGCCGGTTACGTGTCCTGACCGCGATGGCGCTCAAGGAAGCCGCAACATCGAGCGTACGAGACTGGCTTCCCCCGGAGCTGCTACACGACCTCCGCCTGCCCGCGCTCAACGCCGCGCTCGAATACGTCCACCGTCCACCGCCCGACGCCCCTCTTGACCTGCTGGCTACCGGAAAGCACCCCGCGCAGCGCCGTCTTGCCTTCGAGGAACTGCTCGCTCACCAGCTGTCGCTGCGCCAGCTTCGCCGGGAGGTGCGGCGCGACCCGGCCTGGCCCCTGCCGGGGCCCGGTGCGCTGGAGGAGCGGCTGCTGCAAGCACTGCCCTTTTCACTGACCGGCGCCCAGCAACGCGTACTGGCCGAAGTACGCGCCGATCTGGTGCAGTCCCACCCGATGCT
>JAHEAZ010000010.1 GCA_024642505.1 Gammaproteobacteria bacterium | reverse complement strand
TTGACTGCAGCCTGCCACCCGGCGAGCCCGGCCGGACCGGGATAGGTATCGAGCGCGACATAGACCTTGCGGCCTAGCGCATGGGCATGGTCACGGGCATGGACGATACCCGCGTCGACATAGGACTCGGTGAAGTTCAGACCCGCGAACGCTCGCGCGTTGGTCTGGTCGCGAAAACCCTGGCAGACCGCGTACGCGCCCCCCGTGCTGTTTCCGGCGCATGATGGCCGCCGGTCAGCGGGCTCGATACCGGGCCAACCGCCGTTTCCCGGGATCGGGCCTAGGCCACCCGATTGCTGGCCGAACGCTTCTTGGCTTCGTACATCGCCTCGTCCGCCCGGTGCATCAGGTCCTCCGCCGTGGTGACGCTGCTACGGCTGGCCAGGGCGCCGCCGACGCTGACGGACACCCTGACCGAACCTGCGCGGGTGCGGATCACCAGCGACCCGACGCGGGTCCGTATTCTTTCCATGATCGCCGCGAGCTGCTCGTCGTTCGCATCCGGGAAGACCAGCAGGAATTCGTCACCACCGAGCCGGCAGGCGATGTCGCCCGGCCGCACGCTGTCGACGATCGCCGCCGCCAGCTTGCGGAGCACCACGTCGCCCATGGCATGGCCATAACGATCGTTGATCAGTTTGAAGTCGTCCACGTCGACGACGCAGACGGCCAGGCTCGAATTCTGGCGCGCGTCGCCGGCGAGCGCCTGTTCGAGCAGCATCATGCCGCCGCGCCGGTTCCACAACCGCGTGAGCTCGTCGAGCAGCGCCTGGCGCCGGCTCATGTCCAGCTTGTTCAGCAGCTGCTGCTGCACGCCACCGACTTCTGACAAGAGCAGTTCACGCTGGGCAAGCTCCCCGGCGTCCGAGATTGCCTCCAGCATTTCGGGCGTCACCTTGCGCGGTTCCGTGTCGTAGGCCGCCACCGCACCGATGATGCCGCCAAAGCGGTCCCTGATCGGATACAGCGCGCAGAAACGGAAACGCGGCGACCCGGTAACGAGTGCGTGGGAACGTGTGCGGTCGTCCTCCAGAAGATCGGCGACTGCCACCGCGCCGTCCTCGCTGATGAGCGCGGCTGCCAGGCTGCGGCCGGCCGGCAGCTCGCTGACGTTCCAGCCCACGGCAGCCTTGAACCACTCTATGTCGCGACTCAGGAAGCTGATTACCGCAACACGCGTGTCCAGCGCACGCCGGGTCATCCGAACCAGGCGATTGAAACGGGCCTCCAGTGGCGTCTGGATCAGATCCTTCACCTGCATCTCAGCCAGCTGCAGCGTTTCGGTATGAATCAGCCGTGTCGTCGACATCTCGAGGTACTCACTGGTGGCCGCGCAACGGCGCGGAGTGCTTTCGATTCCTGATGCAGGTTATGACAAGCCGGATGCCGGCTGTGGAACTGCGTCACAGTCCGGTAGGCCGGGCCGCGGGGACCATCGAAAACGCGAATCCCTTCACCCTCGCGCCCCCGGCGCAAAGGAGCGGGAATCACGCTTTGGGATGCGGCGGTTCATCAGTGATACTGATGTGCGCGAGATCGTACTCGAGCCAATCAAGTAGAACTTCCCGCGCAAAGGAAACGGGCCGGCATCCCGCCGGTCCGTGTCTTTTTGCGCCGCATCATCGTTGCCAGGGCATCCATCGTTGCTGCAACAGCGACTGTGAAACAGGCGCCAGCCGCCCACACGCCCTTGCGCTAGGGTGTTCACCCTAATCTCGGCCTCCATCCTGCCGATGTAATCGAGATGAAGACCGGCCTGCAAGGAGTCGAGTGATGGTGTCATTCCTTCTCTTCCTGTTGTTCGTCGGGATCGTGCTGTGGGCGTCGTATCGCAAGGTCGGCCTGGGCCTGACGACGCTGGCGATCGGCGTGGTGCTTGCGGCCTATACGCTGACGGGTACCGCGGCGCCGTGGTGGAAGACGGCCCTCTGGATCGCCTATGCGCCGCTGGTGCTGCTGAACGTCGCGCCGCTGCGCATCCGGTTGCTCAGCCGGCCGTTCCTGCGGGTATACAAGCGCATGCTGCCGACCATGTCCTCGACCGAGCAGGAAGCCCTCGCGGCGGGGACGGTGTGGTGGGACGGCGAACTGTTCACCGGCCACCCGGACTGGAGCAAGCTGCTCGGCGCCGCCCAGCCGAAGCTTTCGGCGGAGGAGCAGGCCTTCCTCGACGGGCCCTGCGAAGTGCTGTGCCGCATGCTCGACGAATGGGACATCACCCACCGCCGCGCCGACCTGCCGCCCGAGGTCTGGGACTTCGTGAAGAAAGAGGGTTTCTTCGCGATGATCATCCCGAAGAAGTACGGCGGCCTGGAATTTTCGGCCTATGCCCATTCCTGCGTGCTGGCCAAGGTCGCCAGCCGTTCGCCGACCGCGTCGGCCACAATTGCCGTGCCGAACTCGCTCGGGCCGGCCGAGCTGCTGCTGCATTACGGCACCGAGCAGCAGAAGAACCGTTACCTGCCACGCCTGGCGAGCGGCGAGGACGTGCCCTGCTTCGGGCTTACCGCGCCGCGCGCGGGCTCCGACGCTGCTTCCATTCCGGACACGGGTGTCGTTTGCAAGGGCACTTACCAAGGCCGCGAGGCGATCGGGATCAGGCTCAACTTCTCCAAGCGCTACATCACGCTTGCGCCGGTCGCGACCGTCGTAGGTCTGGCGTTCCGACTCTTCGACCCCGACAGGCTGCTCGGCGGTGAGAAGAGCGACCGCGGCATCACCGTTGCGCTGATTCCGAGTGACACGCCGGGAATGAGGCTGGGCCGCAGGCACTTCCCGTTGAACGTGCCGTTCCAGAACGGGCCCGTCGAGGGCAAGGACGTGTTCGTGCCGCTCGATGCGATCGTCGGCGGCCCCAAGATGGCCGGCCAGGGCTGGCGAATGCTGGTCGAGCAACTATCCGTCGGCCGGTGCATCTCGCTGCCGTCAAATTCCACCGGTGGCGCCAAAGGCGCCGTCTATTCCACCGCCGCCTACGCGCGCATCCGGCGCCAGTTCAACTCTCCCATCGGCAAGTTCGAGGGCGTCGAATCCGTCATCGCGCGCATGGCCGGCATGGCCTACATCATGGATGCCGGTCGCTCCGTCACGGCTGCCGCGATCGACGGCGGCGAGAAACCCGCGGTGCCATCAGCCATCCTGAAGTACCACTGCACCGAGATGGGCCGCACCGTGGTCAACGACGCCATGGACGTGCAGGGCGGCAAGGGCATCTGTCTGGGCCCCAGGAATTACCTGGGCCGCGGCTACCAGCTGGCGCCGGTCGGCATCACCGTCGAGGGCGCCAACATCCTGACGCGTAACCTCATCATCTTCGGGCAGGGCGCGGTGCGTTGCCACCCGTGGGTGCTGAAAGAAATGAACGCCGCGCGTGACCATGACCGACAGCGGGGCCTGGCGGATTTCGACCGCGCGCTCGTAGGTCATATTGGCTACACCATCTCCAACGCCGTCCGCTCGCTACTGCGAGCGCTGACCATGTCGCGGATCGTCCGGGCACCGCTGTCGGGCCCGACGGCCCGGTATTACGAACACATCAACCGCTTCAGCGCCTCCTTCGCGTTCGCCACCGACGTGGCGATGCTGTCGCTCGGTGGCTACCTGAAAAAGAAGGAGAACCTCTCCGCGCGCCTCGGTGACGTGCTGTCGTGCATGTACCTGGCCTCGATGGTTCTCAAGCACTACGAAAACCAGGGGCGCCAGCAGGCCGACCTGCCGCTGGTGGAATATGCCTGCCGGATGCTGCTGTATCGCGCCCAGGAGCAGCTGCACAGCTTCCTCCGCAACTTTCCCGTTCGCTGGCTGGCAGGGTTCATGCGGATGTTTATCTTCCCGCGCGGCCTGACCTACTCCGCACCGGCGGACCGTCTTGCCCGCAAGGTGGCCGATCTCGTCAGCAACCCGACGGAGGCGCGCGAGAGGCTCTGCGGCGGCGTGTACCGTACCGTGGAGCCAACCAATCACCTGGGCCTGGTCCAGGAGGCGATGCTGCTCACGGTCGCGGCCGAGCCGCTGCTGAAGCGAATCCGGGTGGAGGGCACCAAGACCGGCCGTGTCACCGCACTAGACCTTCCGGGCCAGGTCGGCGAGGCAGAGGCTGGCGGGATCATCAGCGCAGAGGAAGCAGCACAGCTGCGCGAATATGACCGAAAGGTCATGGAAATCATCCATGTGGACGACTTCGATTCGGCAGAGCTTGCCGCTGGCGCCGCGGCAACATCCAAGCCGGCGTTCAAGGCCCAGGTCGCCTGATTAGACTGAAACCGGGGACAGTTTACTTAATTCCGTTTTGGCGCTTCCGCGGGATCTCAAGAGAGATTAAGTAAACTGTCCCCGGTTTCCGCGGTTTCCCACCATTTTTCGTGACGCATGTTGCGCTGCGGGAAACGCTAATGATAATCGTTCACGATATGAGCTAGGATCTGCATCCCGGAGATCCTGGTATGACTACCCTGCCGCCTGAGCACATTCTCGCCCACCCCGTTGCGCTGTCGACGCTGCGAAAAGGCGATACCGCCATCGTCATCGGTGTTCGCGATGATCATCTCGACGTCGGCGACGAGGTCCGCTCGACGTTGGCGCAGCGGCTGCTGGAACTGGGCTTCATCCCGGGCGAGAGCCTCGAAGTCGTTGGCGCAATCTGGCCGGGTACCGATCCGATCGCCGTACGTCTCGGCCGTAGCATGTTTGCCCTGCGCCAGCGCGAAGCCGCTGCGATCATGGTCACGCGCGCCAGCAACATTCACCCATGAGTACACAAACGCTCGCGAGCGAGCTGCGGCTCGCGCTCGTCGGTGTGCCCAACAGCGGCAAGACGGCACTGTTCAACCGTCTGACCGGCAGCCACCAGAAGGTCGCCAATTACGCCGGCGTAACGGTCGAGCGCAAGGAAGGCCGTTTCACCGGTGCCAGCGGCCGCGCCTACCGGATTCTGGACCTGCCGGGGACCTACAGCCTGACGCCGACCTCACTCGACGAGGCGATCACCCGCGACGCAGTGCTCGGCCGCCTTGCCGGTGAACGGCCGCCGGAGATCGTGGTCTGCGTCGTCGACGCGACCAACCTGCGGCTGAACCTGCGACTGGTGCTTGAATTGAAGCGGATTGGCGTGCCAATGGTCGTGGCGCTCAACATGAGCGACGTCGCGCGGGCTCGCGGCTTCCGGCTCGACGCCCAGGCGCTCGAGCGCGAAGTCGGCGTGCCGGTGATCGAGACGGTTGCAGTCGCCGCGGGCGGCGCACACGGTCTGATCGATAGCCTCGAGCGGCGCGATCTGCCGCCTGCGCCGCAGGCTCACCCAGACTACCGGGATCCAACGCCCGAAGAGGTGCTCGAGACCCAGCGGGATGCGAGGCGCATCCTTGGCATCATTGGCTATCGCGAACCTGCGCGGCAACGCGCGCTGCAGCGCCTAGACGCGGTCGTCATGCACCCGGTGCTGGGCCTTGCCGTGCTCGCGGCATTGTTGTTCGCAATCTTTCAGGCCGTGTTCAGCTGGGCTGCGCTGCCAATGGAACTGATCGACACCGCGGTGTCGGGTATCGGCAATTTTCTCCATTCGGCGCTGCCACCGGGCCCGCTGCGTAGCCTGCTGGTCGACGGCATCATTGCCGGTGCCGGAAGCGTCCTGGTATTCCTGCCACAGATCCTGATCTTGTTCCTGTTCATCCTGGCGCTGGAGGAAAGCGGCTACCTGCCACGCGCGGCATACCTGCTCGATCGCGTGATGGGCAGCGTGGGCCTGTCCGGCCGCGCGTTCATCCCGCTGCTGTCGAGCTTCGCCTGCGCCATCCCGGGAATCATGGCGACCCGGACGATCCCGAACCTGCGCGATCGCATGGCGACCATCATGATCGCGCCTTTGATGACCTGCTCCGCCAGGTTGCCGGTGTATGCGCTACTGATCGGCGCCTTCATTCCTGCCAGCAAGGTCGGTCCGTTCAACAGGCAGGGGCTGGTGCTATTCGCGCTGTACGTCGCCGGCGTCGTAGCCGCATTGCTAGTAGCAGTGGTCATGAAGCGCACTGCACTGAAGACCAGCTACCACCCACTGCTGCTCGAGCTGCCGGAATACCACTGGCCCAACCCGCGCAACCTGGCGATCGGACTGTGGGAGCGGGCGCGAATTTTCATTCGCCGCGTCGGCACCATCATCCTGGCCATGATGGTGCTGCTGTGGTTCCTCGGAAGTTACCCGGCGGCCCCCGCAGGCGCCACCATGCCGGACATCTACTACAGCTTTGCTGGAATGCTTGGCCGTGCCCTGGAAGTGGTGCTCGCGCCGATCGGCTTCAACTGGCAGATCTCGATTGCCCTCGTCCCGGGACTTGCTGCCCGCGAAGTCGCAGTCGGTGCGCTCGGCACCGTGTATTCACTCGCCGCCTCGGACGAGTCCATGGCTGCGACGCTGACGCCGATGATCGCGGGGACCTGGAGCCTCGCTACCGCCCTCTCGCTGCTTGCCTGGTATGTATTCGCGCCGCAGTGCCTGTCAACGCTCATCGTGGTGCGTCGCGAAACTGCCAGCTGGCGTTACCCGCTTGCCATGGCCGGCTACCTGTTCGGCCTGGCCTACCTGGGCGCGTTCGCTACTTACCGCATAGCGCTGGCGCTGGGAGCCTGAGATGTGGCAGTGGCTCATCATCCTGCCGCTGGTCATCGTGAGCGCGGCGTATGTGGCCTGGATGGTGATGCCGGCGCCAATCCGCCTGCGACTCGCGCGCTGGCTGTCACGCCAGGCCTCGCACGGACCTGTGCCGCTGGCACGGCTTGGCGAGCGGCTCGAGCAGGCTGCCCAACCGACCGGCGGCTGCGGTTCCTGCCCGGCATCACGCATTGGCCAGACGCCCGGCAGCAAGGCACGCCCGCCACGCTGAGGCTCGGCTCTATACTTCTCCTTGCGGCGCAACCCTGGCGCCGCGGGAGTACGCCGGCGCCATGACGACATCCCGGACCGCCGAAGTGATCTACGAGGTCGAGTGCCTGCTCGACCCGACGGTCGTCGAGGCCTTCGACGCCTGGCTGCCAGACCACGTCCGCGAGGTCATTGCCTGTGGGGGCTTCATTGGCGCCGAGATCCAGAGCCCGACGGAAATGACCGAAGGCGTCGTCTTGCGCCGCACCCAGTACCGACTCGCGAATATGGGGGCGTTGGAGCGCTACCTTGATCGGGACGCCCCGCGCCTGCGCGCTGATGGCGCTACCCGCTTCGGCGACAGGGCCAGCTTCTCGCGCCGTGTCTTCGTCCCAAGTGGCGTTCCACTACGGCTGCCCGAAACGCCCGTAACCTGCCGCAACTGCGGCACCGAAGTGCCCGGAAAGTTCTGTGAGGAATGCGGCCAGTCACGCGAGATCCACGTGCTGTCCATGCATGAGGTGGTCGGGGACGTCACCCACTCGCTGCTGCACCTCGACTCGCGCGTCTGGCGGACCCTGCGCACCCTGGTTCTCAAGCCCGGCCAGCTAACCAACGAGTTCATTGCCGGCAAGCACCAGCTCTACCTGCCGCCGTTCCGGCTCTATCTGGTGATCAGCGTGGCGTTCTTTGCACTGTCGGCGCTGTTGCCCGACGGCGAGGTCGACCTGCTGCACACCGACGAGAACGGCAACACGGTGGTCGCGTTGGGGCCATCCCCAGTGTCCGACGAGACGACGCGTGAGCGGGATGCGGCAGAGCTTGATGAAGTAATCGGAGCGCTGACCGGCAATCCGGACGCGATTCGCGACGGGGATACAACTACCGAAGGTGTGGACAGGTCAGGACCCGATGCGCAGGGCCTCGCCAGCTGCAACATCAATGTCGACGCACTAGGGTTGAAGCGATTCGAGCCGTTGCTGCGGGACACTTGTCGAAAGATCGCGGCCGACGGCGGCAAACGCCTGGGTGAAGTCTTCCTGAACAATGTCCCCAAATTGATGTTCGTGTTCCTGCCGCTGATGGCTGCCATCGCCATGCTGTTCTACTGGAGGCCGCGCCGGCTCTACGCAGAACACCTCGTGAACTTCCTGCACACTCATGCTCTCGTCTTCACCTGGCTCGCCCTGGCTGCCGTTCTCGAAGCGCTCACCACCCTCGAACTGCCGCTGGTCGGCTGGCTCGGTGCCATCACTGTGCCAATGATGCTATACCTGCCCTATTACGTTTTCCGCGCGATGCGCGTGATATACGGCGACGGCCGCGCGCTCACTGCAGTCAAGTTCGTGTCGATCTCGACAATCTACTTTGTTCTCCTGGGCGTCACGTTCGCCGCTGGATTGGTTTACACGGCGCTATCGCTGTAGGGAGATCGGCCGCCTGGAAGAATTCATGATCGATCACCGCGCCATCCTCCATGTCGACATGGACGCGTTCTACGCGTCCGTAGAGGAGCATGACGATCCATCGCTGGCGGGCAAGCCGATCATCGTCGGCGGTGCCGGCGGACGCGGCGTCGTGGCTGCGGCGAGCTATGCGGCCCGCCGCTTCGGTATCCACTCAGCCATGCCGATGCGCGACGCGCTCAGGCGTTGTCCGCATGCAGTCTGCGTACGCCCGCGAATGAAGCGCTACCAGGAAGTCTCGCGGCAGATTTTCGAGGTCTTCGGCGAGTTCACCGATCTCGTGGAGGGGCTGTCGCTCGATGAGGCGTACCTCGACGTCACTGCCAGTCGCGAACTGTTCGGTTCCCCGGTCGACATGGCGCAGGAGATCAAGCGGCGGATTCGCCAGCGTACCGGCCTTGCCGCTTCGGTCGGGGTTTCCCATAACAAGCTGCTAGCCAAGCTCGCCTCGGAGATGGACAAACCCGACGGGCTGACCGCCATCGGTCCTGACGATGTCGATGCTGTGCTGGATCCGCTACCGGTCCGGCGTCTGCACGGTATTGGCAACAAGACCGCGACGCGGCTCGACGAGCAGGGCCTGTTCACGCTGGGCCAGCTACGGCGCGCGCCGGAGTCCGTGCTCTGGCCGTTGTTCCGGCGCGAGACCCGCCGGATCCGCGAGCGCGCCGCCGGGATCGACGACCGACCGGTCATCGCTGACGTGGCCGAGAAGCAAATCAGCTCGGAGGAGACCTTCGAGACCGACATCCGTGACCACGAACGCCTGCATGCCGCACTCGCCCGGCTGGCGGAGCGTACCGCCGCCCGGTTGCGCACCAGGCAGCTCAAGGCCGGCCAGGTCGCCGTAAAGATACGCCGCCGGGATTTCACGACCTTCACACGCCAGAAGAGCTTCAACCCGGCGACCCAGGAAACAAGGCTCATCACCCAGGTTGCCGCGGAACTGCTGCGGGGCTGGTTCGAGGAACAGCCGCGCGTCGCCGTACGCCTGCTCGGCGTCGGCGTCGGCAGGCTCGCGCCGGCACAGCAGCTTGACCTGTTTACGCTCCGGGAGAACGCCGTAGCCGGCAATCTCGACCAGGCAGTAGACGGGATTCGCGAAAAGTTTGGCGAGCGGTCACTCAAGCGCGGCAGTTCGCTGGAGTAAGGTACGGCAGGAGCGGCGTATTGCCGGGCTTTCGTCTACCGCCGTGGGACAATCAGGATCTTGCCGGACCGTTCGCCGCTCGCCGCGGCGGCTACCGCTGCCTTGATATCGCTGACGTCGTAGGTCGCCTGGATGGGAGCGTGCAGTTTACCCTCGGCGATGAGCCGGGCGACCTCACCGACCACCGCCCCTCGCTTTTGCTCGGGCGCCTGCTGGTACCAGGCGGAGAGCCAGAAGCCCCGCATGGTCAGGTCGCGGAAAATGAAGGCGCCGGGGTGTATGGCGCAAGGCTCGCCGCTCATGGCACCGTAATTGACCAGGGTCGCGCCGCGGCACAAGCAATCCGCCATTCGGCCGGTTGCCGTGCCACCGACCGCGTCTACGCCAAGACGGATCTTGGCTTTGCCGGTCGCCTCGGACACCCGGTCAGCCAGGTCTTCGCCGTCAACCAGCACGACGTCGCCCCCCGCCTCGCGCACGACTGCCATCGCATCCTCACGCCGGACAATGCTCACGGTCTTGTAGCCGCGATGCTTTGCGAGTTGCGCCAGGTACAGGCCGACGGCCGAATTGGCCGCGTTCTGTATCACCCAGTCATCCTGCCCGAGCTTCACGAACTCGCTCAGCAGCAGCGAGGCAGTCGGCGGGTTGATGGTCATCATGGCAAGCTGCAGGGGGTCCGCCTCGCTGGGCAACGGCGCCAGGTGTTTCGCGTCGGCGACGACGTGCGTGGACCAGCTACCGCAGCCAACCGGCAGTAGCACCAGTTCGCCCACCTCTCGCTCCTTCGTGCCGGGACCGAGTTGGGCAACCCGCCCCACGCCTTCCCTGCCGGCGACCGCCGGCAGAGGCGGCAACTGACCGTACTCGCCCGTCAGGGTCAGGACGTCGGACGGGTTGATCGGCGCCGCGACCACCTCGATCAGCGCCTGGCCGGCTTCCAGCTGCGGCGTCTCGAACTCGACCGCGTGAATCACATCCTGCGGCACCGGGCCGCGCCTTTCGTACTGGGCTTTCAGCATTGCATCGGACCCCTGGAGCCAGGTTGCAGTCTATCCTGCGGAACAGGTCTAAAGACGGGTCTGTTTGGCCGCAGGGCCAAGGTCGGGCAAACTGTCCGCCCTGACTCACGGCAAGGCCGCATCGAGACAGCATGTACACCAGCTTCTTCGGACTAACCGAAAAGCCATTCGCGATCACTCCGGACCCCCGCTACCTCTTCCTGAGCGAGCGGCACGCGGAGGCGTTGGCACACCTGGCATATGGCATCCAGGAGGCGGGCGGCTTTGTGCAGCTCACTGGTGAGGTCGGCACGGGCAAGACGATGGTGGTTCGGAGCCTGTTGCAGCAGTTACCCGCAAACTGCGACATGGCACTGATCCTGAATCCCCGGATCACGCCCGCCGAGTTCCTGCTGGCCATCTGCGACGAATTGCACCTGCCCGTAGCAGAGCGCCTCGCATCGAGCGTCAAGGGGCTGGTGGACCTGTTGACCCGTTTCCTCCTTGACGCCCATTCCCGCGGCCGCCGCGTGGTGGTCATGGTCGACGAGGCGCAGAACCTGAGCCCCGACGTCCTGGAACAGGTGCGGCTGCTGACCAATCTGGAAACGGCCACCCAGAAACTCCTGCAGATCATTTTGGTCGGCCAACCGGAGCTCAGGGATGTGCTCAGCCGGTCCGACCTGAGGCAGCTGGCTCAACGTATCACCGGGCGATACCACCTCGAGGCGCTGACCCGGTCTGAATCAATCGCCTACGTCCGCCACCGCCTGCGCGTCGCCGGCGCAACTTCCGACCTGTTCACCAATGGTGCGCTGCACGAGGTGCATCGCCTCTCGGGCGGCATCCCGCGGATCATCAACGTCGTCTGCGACCGGGCCCTGCTTGGCGCTTTCACGCGCGAGGAACATCGCGTCACCGGCCAGCTCGTCCGCCAGGCCGCTTCCGAGGTCTATGGCCGACCGGTGCTGGCGCCCTGGATTCGCTGGCTCGCCTTGGCCGGCGGCGCGGCCGGCCTGGCGCTGCTCGGCCTTGCCGTTTGGCGGGCAACGCTGGGCTCCGAAACCCCGGCAAGCGCCGTCCAGCCGCTACCGGCTGCGGCCGTGGCTGCGAGCCCGGCTGCGCCGCCCCCGGCTGCGGAACCACCGCCGGCCCCGGAGCCCGACCCACAGGACCTGCCTTCTCTGCTGGTGCTTTCGGCGGCACAGACCAGCACCGATGCTGCTTTTGCCGAACTGTTGTCGCTGTGGGGCGCGAGCTACCAGCCCGGTTCCGGCCGGCCCTGCGACCAGGTCGCCGACCAGGGACTGCAATGCGTGGCGCAAATGGGAACGTTTGCCCAGTTGAAGCTGATTGACCGGCCGGCCATCCTATCGTTGACGGACCGCTCCGGTGGGGAACACCAGGTTGTGCTCGAGTCCCTCGATGGCGACCGCGCCCGCATCGCGCTCGGCGCCACACGCCATGAGTTGAGCCTGGCCGAACTGGCCGATTACTGGTTCGGCGAATTCCTGGTCATCTGGCGGCCCAGCATTCCGCTGGCAAAGCAACTACGCATCGGCATGCGTGGTGATGACGTGCGCTGGCTGCGAGAAGGTCTCGCGCTGCTGGAAGGCGCGCCGGTCGAGAGCGGCGGCGCTGACCTGTTCGACGGCGAACTCGAGCGCCAGGTCCAGGACTTCCAGCGCAGTCGCCGCCTTACCGTCGATGGCATCGCCGGTCTGCAGACCCAGCTGGTGCTGGAGTCCGCCATCGGAACACCCGGCGCACCGACCCTTGCCGCCAGCGCAGGTGTCACCGGAGGCGGTGCGTGAGCTTCATCCTCGACGCCCTGCGCAAGTCCGAGCACGAACGACAGCGCCAGGCCGGGCCCGCCATCGCCGAACTGCCGATGGCGCGCAGCAACTCGCGCATTCCCATTGCACTGATTGCTGTCGGTGCGCTACTCGCCATCAACCTGGTAGTCGTGCTGTATTGGTTGCTCAAGAACGATGTGCCGGAAGTCGTGCGGGAGGCGGCCTTGGCTGACGTGGCTGTACCACCGGCCTCGCCGGCCGTTACGGCGCCGCCACCAGCCGGGCAGGCCACCCGTCCTGCGCCAGTTCGCGAAAGAGAGATCCGGCCGCTGGCCGAAGAGGTATCTGCCGGGCCGCCGCCCGACGATGCGCCCCCGGCGCCACCCGATCCCTCATTGCTGCCTGCCTACCCCACGACAGCAGCGCCTGTCGCCGGGGCGCCTCGCCAACAGCCCGTTCCCGTTGATTCCGTACCGCGGATCGACACGCTGCCACCGCAGGTAACGGCGGGCCTGCCATCGCTCAACCTGGACCTTCATATCTATTCCACTGACCCCGCCCAGTGCGCCGCGTTCATCAACGGCCGCCGTTACCGTACGGGCGACACGCTGCCCGAAGGCATCGAGATCACTTCCATCACCCCCGAGGGCGTGGTGCTGCGCCATCGCGGCCAGCAGTTCCTCCTGCCACGCCAATAAGCCGCGGCGATGAGCGTAATCCTTGCCCAACCCGATGCACTCGACGGCACCCGCCTGACACTTGCGCTGCGCGCTGGCATCCATCGCTTGCTGTCATGCGAGGAAGTGATCAACAAGATCAACGTCTTTCCCGTGCCTGACGGCGATACTGGCACCAACCTGGCGCTGACACTGCACGCCGTGCTGTTGAGCATGCGTAGCGAGCCCGACGTCCACGCGGGACGGCTGCTGGTGCGGGCCGCAGACGCCGCGCTTGATGGCGCACGGGGCAATTCTGGTGCCATCCTGGCGCAGTTCCTGCTCGGGGTTGGCGACCGCGCCGGCCACCTGTCCGCGCTGACTACCGCGGACTTCGCTGCCGCTGTCGACGATGGGGCAAGCTACGCTCGCGAAGCCATATCCGAGCCACGCGAAGGCACGATTCTGTCGGTGCTGTCTGACTTCGCCCACGAGGTGCGGTCGCAGGTCGTATCGAATGGCGTCCAGAACTTCCAGCGGCTGTTCGCACTTGCGCTCGAACGGTCGCGCCGCTCCCTCGACGCCACGCGTACCCAGCTCGAGGTCCTGCGCAAGGCCAACGTGGTGGACGCCGGTGCACTGGGTTTCGTCGAACTGCTGGCGGGCATGTCCGACTTTCTCGACACCGGCCTGGTGGCAGACAGTGACGAAACCGTCCTCGTGCTGCACGAGGAGCATTCGTCTGCCGGCGAGCAGCGAGACCTGACCCATCGATACTGCACCGAATGCATGGTGTCCGGCCCGAAGGTCGATCGGCGGCATTTGCGCGAAGAACTTGCCAGCATCGGCTCAAGCCTCGTCGTCGCCGGCACCTTCAGCAAGGTCAAGGTACATGTCCACGTCAACGAGCCTTCGGCCGTGTTCCGGATTGCCGCTCGTTTCGGCAACGTCAGCGGAGAGAAGGCCGACGACATGGAGCGACAGCAGGATGCGGCTCACCATGCGGCCCGACGCAGCGTGGCGGTCGTCACTGACTCGGCTGCCGACCTGCCCGACGAGGCGCTTGAACGTCTGGACATTCACCTGGTTCCCGTGCGCATCCATTTCGGCACGCACAGTTATCTGGACAAGGTCAGCCTGACCTCGGAGCAGTTCTTTCAGGAACTCGCCACCAACCCGGAACATCCGAAGACCTCGCAACCACCGCCTGGCGATTTTCGCCGCACTTTCGAGTTCCTTGGCTCTCACTACGAGGGAGTGGTCTACGTCGGGCTGACCTCACGAGCAAGCGGAACGTTCCAGTCGGCCGAGTCTGCCGCCGAACGCAGCCGCACCCACGGAAAGATCATCTGCATCGACTCGCTGAACGCTTCGCTGGGGCAGGGCTTGATCGCTACGCGGGCAGCCGCCTGCGCGGCCGCGGGGGGCAACCTTGCTGAAGTCGAGCGTGCCACGCTCGAGGCGCGTGGCAGTACGCTGACCTACGCCTGCCTGACAACACTCGAATACGCTGTACGCGGCGGTCGTGTGCCCGCCTGGGCAAAGAGAGTCGCCGACCTGCTGCGGGTGATGCCGCTGCTTGCAGTCCACCCTGACGGTCGCGTCTCGATCGGTGGCGTCCTTTTCGGCCGCCGCAGCCTGACCGAAAAGTTCGCGCGGTTCGTGCGCAGGCGAGTGGGCCGCGACCGGTGCTGGCGGCTGGCCGTGGGCCACGCCAACGCAAGAGCGGAGGGCGAGGCACTGCAGCAGATGATCATGAAGGGAATGAGCAATATCAGCGAGAGCTACACCATCCCGATAGGCACCGCGCTGGGCGTGCACGGTGGGCCGGGTTGCCTGGTCGTGTCGCTGCAGGAAGTCGGGGCATCGCAGCCATGAAACCCGAGACGCTGGCCGTCCACGCCGCCCGTGCCCCGGAGCCCGCTTCGGGCGCGGTTGCACCGTCGATCCAGCTTTCGACCACCTTTGAGCGAGCCGCCGACGGCAGTTACCCGCACGGCTACTACTACGGCCGGACGGACAACCCGACCCGGCATGCACTGGAGCAGGCCATTGCAGCACTTGAAGGCGGCGCCGCTGCCGCCTGCTTCGCTTCCGGCACGGCGGCGTCGATGGCTGCGTTCAGTTTGCTGGAGCGCGGCGACCATGTTGTCGCCCCGAGTGAGTGCTATCACGGTACCAGCAAGCAACTGAAGGAGTTGGTCACGCGCATGGGCGTGTCGGTGTCCTTCGTCGAGACCGGCGACCTACGTGCCATCGAGGCAGCCTGGACACCAGCAACGCGGATGCTGTGGATCGAGACCCCGTCCAACCCGCGCCTGTTCATTACCGACATTGCCGCCGCCGCACGGTTGACGCGGTCCCGTGGCGGCCTGCTGGCCTGCGACAGCACCTTCGCGACGCCCGTCCTGCAGCAGCCGCTTGCGCTCGGCGCAGACATGGTCATGCACTCCTCCACGAAATTCCTGGCCGGGCACAGCGACGTCATTGGCGGAGCGCTGGTGGTTCGCGAGTCAGGACCGGTACTCGAGCGGCTGCGCGATTACCAGGTGCAGGGCGGCGCCGTTCCCTCTCCATTCGATTGCTGGCTCACCCGTCGCAGCATGATGACCCTGCCGTACCGGGTCCGCGCCCAGTCCAGTAACGCGCTGGCCGTCGCGCGGTTCCTCGAACGCCAGGCGCGCGTACAGCAGGTCTTCTATCCGGGGCTCCCGTCACACCCTGGCCACGAACTGGCGGCGCGCCAGATGTCGGCATTCGGATCGATGATTTCCATCACCATCGATGGCGACGCTGAAGCAGCGTTGGCGGTGGCGGCACGCGTCAGACTGTTCACGCGCGCGACGAGCCTTGGCAGCGTCGAAAGCCTGATCGAGCACCGCGCGTCGATGGAGGGACCAGGGACTCCTACGCCGGCCAACCTTCTGAGACTCTCCATCGGCCTCGAGCATCCCGACGACCTGATCGAAGACCTGGCGCAAGCCATGCGTTGACCCGGCTTTGGGACGTTGCAGGCCGGGGTTCCCCGGCGAGCGCCCGGCATTTTTCGGAGCTAACGGCCGCAGGCCGACCAGGGCGTGCTGGCTCGAGTCGGTGCCGCTTCAGACCCCATCGCGCGGATGCTCCTCGCGCCGGTCGTCTTTTGGAGCGAAAGGGGGGAATTCCCCGCCCGCAGCCAGCGGGCCGACCCCGGACTTTTCTATTGCGTCATCAGGCGGCAATGCGGACCGGCATCCGGCGCCTGCCCCAGTCACCGGCCGGACCGTCGAAGACACCGGCGCAGACCGCGCCGCAGGCGCCGCAGTGGCCGTCGTCGGTCAGGTTGTAGGCACCGATCTCATACCAGTCCCGCTCGATGACCAGCGCGCCACAAGCGTGGCAGTAGGTGCTGCCACCAGCAGCGTCGTGGACATTGCCGGTGTAGGCGTAGTGCATGCCGTTGGCGAGCGCGATCCGCCTGGCACGCGCCAGGGTCTCGGGGGGCGTCGCCGGTACCTCGCGCATCTTCCAGTCCGGATGAAAAGCGCTGAAGTGTATCGGCACGTCCGGACCAAGCTTGTGCACGATCCACGTCGTCATCGCGTCGAGTTCCTGATCCGAGTCGTTGTAGCCGGGAATCAGCAGCGTGGTCAGCTCCAGCCACACATCGGTCTCGTGCTTCAGGTACTCCAGCGTTTGCAGTACCGGGGTAAGCTCGGCGCCGCAGACCTTGCGGTAGAACTCGTCGGTAAACGCCTTCAGGTCCACATTGGCGGCGTCGATATGACGAAAGAACTCCTGGCGCGGCCCCTCGCAAACGTAGCCGGCTGTGACCGCGACCGTCCTGATTCGCTGCGCGCGGCAGGCATCGGCCACGTCCATGGCGTACTCCATGAAGATGATCGGATCATTGTAGGTGAAGGCGACACTGCGGCACCCTGCAACGCGCGCAGTGTCGGCAATGGCTTCGGGCGTCGCCTCGTCCATCAGCGTGTCCATTTCGCGCGATTTTGACATGTCCCAGTTCTGGCAGAACTTGCAGGCCAGGTTGCAACCGGCCGTGCCGAAGGAAAAAACTGCCGAGCCTGGAAGAAAATGGTTGAGCGGCTTCTTCTCGATCGGGTCTACGCAAAATCCGCTGGAACGGCCGTAGGTGTACAGCCTGACTTCCCCACGTTCCGCACCGCGGACAAAGCAAAGGCCGCGCTGGCCGTCATGCATGCTGCACGCGCGCGGACAGACGTCGCACTGGATGCGACCATCCTCGCGCCGGTGCCACCAGCGCGTTTCCGTCACCGTCTGGTCAGGGTAGCGGTTTCTCACGATTCGCCTCCCCGGCCGGGGCCGCTAGCGTCGACGCTAACGGAGCCTCCGGCGACCTCCCTTCGTCAGCTACATATCTGACGAAAGAGGCCACAATTTCAAGCGGAGTGGCCGCAATGACCTCGACAGATTCCGGCATTCGTGCGCGGCTTCCCGCAGTCGCCGGACTGTTCTATCCCGATGATCCGTACGAACTCCGGGTGGTGATCCAGCGCTATATCGACGCAGCTCCCGCCTCGACGGCACGACCCAAGGCAATCATCGTGCCGCACGCCGGCTACGTTTACTCAGGGCGAGTCGCAGCCATCGCCTACCGTAAGCTTGTCGGTCTCGATCCGCCTGTGAAGCGTGTCGTCCTGGCCGGTCCGAGCCACCGCATCCCGGTGCCGGGCATCGCCGTGCCTGAGGTCGTCGCTTTCGAAACGCCGCTCGGCCGCGTGCCGCTTGACCTCGACTGCATCGGCAAGCTTTCGAGGCTGCCCCACGTCTATTCGAGCAACCTGCCCCATCGCATGGAGCACAGCCTCGAGGTCCAGCTGCCCTTTCTACAAATGACCCTTGGGGAGTTCAGCATCGTGCCGCTGGCAATTGGCGACGCCGCACCGGGCATCGTGGCGGACGTACTGCAGGCTTGCTGGGACGGGCCGGAAACCCTGATCGTCGTCAGTACTGACCTGTCCCACTACCGGGACTACGACAGTGCGCGAGAGATGGACGCCACGACCGCGCAAGCGATCCTGGATCGCACCGATGCCCTGGGCGACGAGCAGGCCTGCGGCTGCCGCGTCCTGAACGGCCTGATGCGTCTTGCTCGCCGGCACGATCTCAAGGTCGAAGCCCTGGCGCTGCGCAACTCGGGCGATACCTCCGGCGACAGGTCGCGGGTCGTCGGCTACGGCGCCTTTGCACTGTATGGTGATTGAATCACCTGAACGCGGCCTGCTGCTGTCGCTGGCGCGCAGGTCGATCGAAGAGGGACTGGGGCTCAAGGCCCCCATTGCGCCGCCCCAGGACCAGGCACTGCCGCCAGTGCTGCGCGAGCCCGGCGCAAGTTTCGTCACGCTGAAACGTGGCGGCAAGTTGCGGGGATGCCGCGGCCTGCTCGAGGCCATCCGACCGCTTGCCCATGACGTCTGGCACAACGCCTGGGCCAGCGCCTACGACGACCCACGTTTTCTGCCGCTGGCTGCACACGAATTGTCGGACCTCGACGTGGAGATATCATTGCTGTCCGCGCTCGAGCAAGTGGCGGCGCGGACTGAAGCAGAATTGATTTCCAGCCTGGAACCCGGCCGCCACGGACTGGTCATCGCGCTCGGCCCGCGGCGGGCGACATTTCTGCCGCAAGTCTGGAAATCTCTCCCCGACCCGGATCTGTTCCTGGCTGAACTGAAGGCCAAGGCGGGCCTACCTCGCGATTTCTGGTCGCCGCAGCTGGAGGCCTGGCGCTACAGCACCCAGTCGCTCTCCTAGCGCCCGCCAATACCGCGACTCACCGGGTTTGCGGCAGTGCAGCAGTCCCGCAGTTCGACGGGTTCGCTTTCTGTCATGGTCCGTCGGTAATGTTTTCCCGGTTGTCCCGGTCCTATCGTACGAGTCCGCCAAAACGACGGACGACTACAAGCTGTATCACTGGTTCAATCCGACGGGCCGTCCCGTCGGCTCAAAGCAAGGAGTTCTTCAACAATGATTACCACTCGTACGACAGGTACCGCGCTCGCCGTGGCCGCAGCTCTGCTGTTCAGCACCGCCGCGGTCAACACGGCCAGTGCGGAAGAGGCCAAGGTTCATTGCACTGGCGTCAACGGCTGCAAGGGCCAGTCCGCCTGCAAGACCGCCACCAACGCCTGCAAGGGCCAGAATTCCTGCAAGGGCACCGGATTCCTGGAAATGACCGACGAGGAATGCAAGGCGGCGCAGGCTGCCGCGAAGAAAGACGCGATGTAAGTCATGGATCCTGCGCGGCGGCTGGTGCTGCCGCGCGGGGTTTTGATGCCCTGATGAAAACGCTCGGATTCGGACTCGGACTGCGGCCGGCCCACTACCAGGACATCCTGCGGGACCGTCCGCGCGTGGACTGGTTTGAGGTGCTGACCGAGAACTATCTGGTCCCCGGTGGATCGCCGCTGCACTATCTCGAGCAGGTCCGTCGAGAGTTCCCGATTGCAATGCATGGCGTGTCGATGTCGATCGGCAGCACGGAGCCTCTGGATTATGGGTACCTTCGCGACTTGAAGCAGCTCATCTCCCGCTTCGAGCCTACCTGGGTTTCCGACCACCTTTGCTGGACCGGCATCGATGGACACAACCTGCATGACCTGCTGCCTTTGCCCTACACCGAGGAGACAGTCCGCCACGTCGTGGACCGGATTCTCCGGGTGCAGGACTATCTCGGTCTGCAGTTGCTTCTCGAAAACGTATCGAGCTACCTGACCTACAAGACCTCGGAGATGACCGAGTGGGATTTCCTCACCCGCGTCGCGGACGGTGCCGATTGTCATCTGCTGCTCGACGTGAACAACATCTACGTCAGCAGTGTCAATCATCGGTTCGATCCGCTGGCCTACCTGGCCGGCGTGCCGGCCCGCCGCGTACGCCAGATCCACCTGGCCGGCCACCAGAACAACGGCACGCACATCATCGACACCCACGATGCACCGGTGGCCGCACCGGTCTGGGACCTTTACGGCGACGCCGTCCGGATACTGGGGGAGGTGACCACGATGATCGAGCGTGACGACAACATTCCGGTGCTCGCGGAGCTGGTCGATGAGCTCGACGTGGCACGCACGATTGCGTCGCAACACCTGGCCGCGGTGGCGTAATGAACCTGCGCGAGATTCAGGTCGCCCTGCAGGGACATATCCTCGACCAGGATGACGCCATCGAGCGCTCTGTAGCCGGCGATGATCGGTTGTCCGCCCGCGACCGGCTCGGTATTTACTCGTACGCCTACACTGCAAGACTGGTGGAGTCACTCGAGCAGACTTATCCGGCACTCGCACGGGTCCTGGGCAAACCCCGGTTCCACGAAGTCGCGCAGGCCTTCGTCAAGACGCGCCGGTCCCGGCTCAGGTCGATTCGCTACTACGGCCGTGAGCTGGCCGATGATCTCGAGAGCGGCGCAACAGATACGATGACCCCGATGCTCTCGGACCTGGCGCGTTGGGAATGGGCTCTTGCAGCTGCGTTTGACGGTCCCGATGGCGCTCCCCTGCCGGTCAGCGCAGTGGCGAGCATTGCCCCCGTCGACTGGGCCGGCTTGCGACTGAGGTTGCACGGTTCCCTGCAGCGAGTTTCGCTGCGGACCAACGCGGTGGACTGGTGGCGGTCGGCGACGCAGGGCGGGGAACGGCCACAGGAAGCACGCGTCATTCCGCGAATGGAATGGGTGGTATGGCGAGTGGATCTCACCACATCCTTCCGCTCGCTCGCGTCCGATGAAGCCTGGGCCGTCGATACAGCCCTGCGCGGACGGCCATTTGGCCAATTGTGTGCCAGTCTCGCGGAATACGTGGGCGAGGACGCCGCGCCGATCCGGGCAGCGACTTTTCTCAAGACCTGGCTGACCGAGGGTTGGATTACCGGCCTCGACGTCGAGACCTGATCACCGCGGTATCGCCCGGTGGCTTCCCCGGACCGAGATCGACAACCGGGGACGACTCCACTTACCGCTTGGCAAATCAGTCCGCGGCAACCTTGGCGATGCGCCGCCCGATCAGCGTATAGACGGTCGGCACCACGAACAGCGTGAGCATCGTACCGAGCGTCATGCCGCCGACGATCACCCAGCCGATCTGTTGCCGGGACTGCGCACCCGCGCCGGAGGCGACCGCCAGCGGAATCGCGCCGAATACCATCGCACCCGTCGTCATCAGGATCGGCCTCAGGCGCAGCGAAGCTGCCTCGACTACAGCTTCCAGCCGGTCGCGTCCATCGCGTTGCAGACGGTTGGCGAAATCGACAATTAGGATGCCGTGCTTGGAGACCAGGCCTACCAGAGTAATAAGGCCGATCTGGCTGTAGATGTTGAGCGAGCCGCCGGTCAGCTTTTGTGCCATCAGGCCCCCGGTCAGCGCCAGTGGCACCGATAGCAGGATGATGAACGGATCAATCCAGCTCTCGAACTGCGCGGCGAGGACCAGATAAATGAACAGGATCGCCAGTACGAAGGTCACGAGCAAGGCCCGGCCAGACTCGCGAAACTCGCGCGAGATTCCCGCGTAGTCGATCTGGATGCCGGACGGCGCTTCCTCGCGGATGATCTGCTCGGCTCGCTCGATGGCCGCACCCACGCTGGAGCCCGGCTTGAGGATTGCCTGCACACGGGCTGCACGCAGCTTGTTGAAGTGGCCGAGTTCCGGCGGCGCGATCGTTTCCTCGATGTCGACCAGGTTAGCCAGCGACACCATTTCGCCGCCGGTGCCGCGAACGTAACCCGATGCGAGATCCGCGGGGCGCGACCGTTCGGCCCGCTCGGCCTGCAGGATGACGTCGTACTGCTCGGCGCCGCGCTTGAAGCGAGTCACCTTGCGCCCGCCGATCATGGTCTCCAGGGTCCGACCTACGGTGGTCACGTCCGAACCGACCGCGGCGACCTTGTCCCGGTTCACCGACAGCGCCAGTTGCGGCTTGGCCAGTTCGAGGTCCGAATCGGCGTATATGACCTGTGGGTCACCAGAAAATCGGGCAGCAACCGCATCCGCGACCAGGGCGAGCTGCTCATAGCTGCCGGAACTCTGCAGCACCAGGTCAATCGGGCGTGACACAAAGCCCTGCCCGAGCGACGGCGGCAGCAGCGCAAAGATGTCCGCACCTGGAATCGCGCGAAGTCGCGGACCGACCTCCGCCGCTATCTCGAAGGCGCTGCGCTCACGATCCTTCCATGGCTTGAGCATCATTGGCGTGAAGCCGCTGGTCACCACCGGGAAGCCCGCCGCGGCAAAGTACCGGTCAGCCTCCGGGACGGACTTCCAGATGGCCTCGACTGCACCAAGCTTGGCGTCCGCATACTCGATGGTCGAGCCCTGTGGCGTGCGGAACACGCCGAGAATCACGCCGCGATCCTCCAGCGGCGACAGTTCCGACGGCAGCGTCCAGACCAGCAGCAACCCGATGCCAAGCGTGGCCATCGCCGCCGATATGACGGCCGGTCGAGACCCCAGCGTACGTATCAGCGCCTGCCGGTACCCGCTGACCGTGGCCTGCAGCGCCTGCTCGCCAAATCGGTACAACGCCCCCTGCTTCTTCTTGTGCCTGAGCAGCCTGGAACACATCATCGGTGACAGCGTCAACGCGACAAAACCGGAGACCAGCACGGCGCCAGCCAGTGCAAGTGCGAATTCAACGAACAGCTTGCCTGTCTGCCCCTCGGTGAAGGCTATTGGCGCGAACACCGCCGCCAGCGTGACGGTCATGGCGATCACAGCAAAACCGATCTCGCGACTTCCCTGCCGTGCCGCCTGCATCGGAGGAATGCCTTCCTCGACGTGCCGATAGATGTTCTCCAGCATCACGATGGCATCGTCCACGACCAGACCGATTGCCAGCACCAGCGCCAGCAGCGTCAGCGTATTGATGGTGAAGCCGAAGGCGTACATGAGCGCGAAGGCGCCGACCAGCGACACTGGAATTGTCACAATCGGTACCAGCGAGGCGCGCCAGCTGCGCAGAAAGGCGAATATCACCAGCACCACCAGCACGATGGCCTCGAGTATGGTCTCGTAGACCGACCTGATCGAGGCATCGATGAACAGAGTCGAGTCGTAGCCGACGGTCAGCTCGACATCGGGAGGAAGCTGCGCCTGTATGGCGGGCATCATCGCGCGCAGGTCGCGCGAAATGGTCAGCGGGTTGGCGGTCGACTGGCGGACCAGCCCGAGCCCCACCGCCTCCCGGCCTTTGAAGCGCGTGATCTGCCTCTCCTCGGCCGGGCCGAGTTCGATCCTGGCGACGTCGCCGAGCCGGACCACGCCGGCGTCGTCCTCGCGCAGCACGATGTCACGGAATTCTCCCGGGGTGTTCAGGTCCGTCTCGGCCACGACTGTGAATTCACGCGCACTGCTCTCAATACGTCCTGCCGGAATTTCCACGTTCTGCTCGCGGATGGCGGCTTCGACGTCGCCCGCTGTCAGCCCGCGCGCTGCCAGCGCATCGACATCGAGCCAGATGCGCATGGCGAAAACGCGCGCGCCGAACACGACCACGTTGGATACGCCCGGCAGCGTGCCGACCCGGTCACGTACCAGTCTTTCGGTAAGCTCGGCCAGCTCCAGCTGGTTGCGTTCTTGTCCCATCACCGACAGCCAGATGATCGGCTGCGCGTCCGCCTCTGCCTTGGAGACGATCGGTTCCTCCACGTCCCGTGGCAGCTCACCGCGGGCCCGCGCCACCCGGTCGCGCACGTCGGAGGCGGCACCGTCCGGATCACGATCTGGCCGGAAGCGCACCGAAACCTGGGATCCTTCCGGACGGCTGACCGAAGTCATGACGTCGATCCCGTCTATGCCGGAGAGCGAGTCCTCGAGCGGCCGCGTCACCTGCGACTCCATGATGTCGGCGCTGGCGCCCTGATAGTAGGTTTCGACCGTGACTACCGGGACGTCGATACTCGGGTATTCGCGCACGCTCAGGCGGCTGAACGACACCAGCCCGACCAGCACTACCACCAGCGACATGACGGTCGCGAGCACCGGTCGCTTGATGGAAAGTTCCGACAGGATCATGGGCGGTGTCAGCCTGCGCCGGCAACGGTGACGGCCGCGCCGTCGCGAAGCTTCTCCTGGCCGGCAACCACGATGACGTCACCGGCCGCCAGGCCTTCGCTGACCTGCACCCAACCTGGTCCGCGCTCGCCGAGCGCAACGCTGATGCGTTCCGCACGGCCGGTATTGATACGAAAGACCGCGGGCTGCTCGGCCCCGGGGACGATCGCGGCCTCGGGCACGACGATACCGCGCACTGGCTGGCTGGCGGCCAGCCGGACGCGGGCAAACATGCCCGGCTTGAGGCGTACCTCGTTGTTAGCGATCCTGGCCCGTAGCGTCAGGCTGCGTCCGGTCTCGGTGACCGCCGGCTCGATCGCGTAGACCTTGCCTGCGAAAGTCTCGCCCGGCAGGGCGTCCGGCAAGACCGTCACGGCATCTGCGTCGCCGACCAGTCGCAGCACGGACTCGGGCAGCCTGAAATCGACCTTCATGGTGTCCAGATCGACGAGGCGAACGAGATCCTGCCCTTCCGCGACATAGTCGCCCGGGCTGACGGATCGCAGGCCGACGATACCCGAAAAGGGTGCGCGCAGAGTCGCCTTGTCGAGGCGCGCCTGTGCCAGCGCGAGGTCTGCCTTGGCGGACTCGAGTGCGGCTTCCGCCACGTCCTGGTCGCGCACGCTGCCGAGTTGCTTCTCCAGCAGGTCGCGCGCCCGATCATGGTTGCGGCGGGCGAGGTCGAGGTTGACACGTGACTTGTTCACCTCCGCCCGGTACACCGAATCGTCGAGCTCGACCAGGGTTGCACCCTTCTGCACGCGCTGCCCTTCGTCAAAGCGGATGGCTAATACGCGGCCGCTGATCTCGGGCCTTATGATCACGTCCTCGTTCGCACGAAGCGAGCCGGGCGACTCGAGCGTCGGGGTGACTTCGCGTTCCTCTGCCACCGCGGTCTCGACCACGACGGCTTGCGGTTCTCCGAATCCCCCGGCACCCATGTCCTTGGGCGGTCGCGGCCATAGCCACCAGGCCAGCGCGGCGCTGACCAGCACGACGACGATGATCGGCAATGACAATGACTTGTGCATGCGGATGACTTGACCAGTGAGTCGCGGGCCTGGGCCCTGGGCCCTGGGCCCTGGGCCCTGCAGGCCGGCAAGATTACCACTGCTGAGGCCGGCTGAACTCGGGTTCTGCGCGGGTAAAGTCCACACAATGGTAGCATCGTCGCCGGTCTACCCAACACCGGACTGCCCAATGAGCACCGATCCACAACTCCGCAAGTGGATGCCAGGACCGGCGGATCCCTTCTACCGCCGCGTGTTCGCACTGGTTGCCGCGGCATTGCTGGGGCTGGCAGTTTACGAAATCATCAAGCCGTTTCTTGCGCCCCTGGCCTGGGCCGCCGTCCTCGCTCTGTTCCTACACCCTCTACAGCAGCGCCTGACAACCTGGCTGCGCGGCCGACCGAACCTTGCGGCCCTGTCGCTGACCGCGTTGACGCTGGTGATGTTCATTGGCCCGCTGACCGGCCTCGCCGTCGCGTTTGCGGCACAAGCTCAGGACCTCGCCTCGCGGACCAGCGGTTTCGTCCAGCAGCTGCGGCAGCAGGAGCCAGGACAGCTGGTCTCCGCGCCGTTCCTGCAGGGGTTGTTCGGCTGGCTCAACCGGCACCTGTCCATCAGCGCGGTCCAGGTGCAGGATTGGGCGCTCGGCGGCGCCAAGCGCTTGCTCGAGCAGTTGGCCTCGCTCGGTGGCACCGCCTTCCTTGGCGCGGTCGGGACTGTGCTGTCCCTGACGGTCATGTTCTTCTTGTTGTTCTTCCTGTTGCGTGACGGCGCGGAGATGGTTCGCGTTGCCGCAGTGCTCGTGCCAATGAGCCCGGAACGCAAGCAGATCCTGATCACGCGCATGAACTCCGTGACCCACGCTGTCGTGCTCGGGACGGCACTGACCGCACTGGTGCAAGGCACCCTGCTCGGTATTGGATTTGCTATCGCAGGGCTTCCGGCGCCGGTCGTATTCGGCGTGGTGGGCGCCGTGCTTTCCGTCGTTCCCTTCGGCGGCACGGCTCTGGTCTGGATCCCGGGTGCGGCGTCACTGTTCCTTACCGGCCAGCACGGTTGGGGCATATTTCTCGTGGCCTGGGGCGTGATCCTGGTCTCCTCGGCCGACAATTTCCTGAAGCCGCTGTTGATCTCCGGGAAGGCCGACGTGCCGACGCTCGCGGTGTTCATCGGCGTGATCGGCGGCCTGTCGGCCTTCGGCCTGATCGGCATGTTCGTTGGCCCAATCCTGATCGCGCTGGTTCTGACGCTGATCAAGTTCGCGTCCGAGACAGCGTCGGAGGCGCCGACGCTCGCCTGAAGAAAAGGGGACATTCCAGTCTTTTCCTTCTAGGCGGTGGCCGCGAGACGGCCAGGTTGCAGTGGGAGGGAAATGGGACTGTCCCCTTTTCTGTAGAATGCGCGGCCCATGACCGGTTCCCATCCCCTCCTCGATGCGCTCAACGAGGCGCAGCGCGCCGCCGTGAGCGCGCCGCTGTCGCCGACCCTGGTCCTCGCCGGCGCGGGCAGTGGCAAGACCCGTGTGCTGACCCACCGCGCGGCGTGGCTGATCGAGGAAACCGGGGTGGCCCCACAGGGATTGCTGGCAGTCACCTTCACCAACAAGGCCGCAACCGAGATGCGCGGCCGCATCGAGTCGCTGCTCGACATTCCGGGCAGCACGTTGTGGGTCGGCACCTTCCACGGAATCGCCCACCGCCTGCTTCGCCGCCACTGGCGGGAAGCCAGCCTGCCGCAGACATTCCAGATCCTCGACAACGACGACCAGTACCGGCTGGTGCGCAAGCTGCTGAAGGAGCAGAACCTCGACGAACAGCGCTGGGTGCCGCGCGAGGTCCAGGGCTTCATTAACCGGGAAAAGGACGAGGGTCGCCGTCCAAAGCACCTGCAGGACCGCGGCGACCCGACTCGGCGCGAGCTGATCCGGCTCTACGATCTCTACCAGAGGCGTTGCGATCAGCAGGGCGTAGTTGATTTCGCCGAACTGTTGCTGCGGAGCTTCGAGGTCATCCGCGACCAGCCACCATTGGCCGACTTCTACCGGCACCGCTTCCGGCACGTCCTGGTGGACGAGTTCCAGGACACCAATGGCATCCAGTACGACTGGGTCAAGCTCATCTGTGGCGCCTCCGGGGTGCCGTTCGTCGTCGGCGACGACGACCAGTCGATTTACCGCTGGCGTGGCGCGCGCGTGGAGAACATGCAGAACTTCCGCCGCGACTTCGGGGCGACGGTTTTCAAGCTCGAGCAGAACTACCGCTCGACCGGCGTCATTCTCGGCGCTGCAAACGAAGTGATCCGGCGCAACGAGGACCGCCTGGGAAAGGAACTCTGGACGGCGGCCCCGGGGGGCGAGCCCATTCGGCTCTATGCTGCGTTCAACGAGCGCGACGAGGCGGATTTCGTCATCGAGCGAATCCGCGAACATGCCCGCAACGGGCTGCCGCTGGCCAGCGCTGCCGTGCTCTACCGCTCGAATGCCCAGTCCCGTTCGTTCGAGGAGGCTTTGGTCAACGCGCGCATTCCTTACCGCGTCTACGGTGGACTGCGGTTCTTCGAGCGGGCGGAGATCAAGGACGCACTGGCCTATCTGAGGCTGACCCAGACCCGCTCGGACGATGGCTCATTCGAGCGGGTGGTCAACTTGCCGACCCGCGGCATCGGACCGTCGACGCTCGACCGTGTACGTGAACTCGCCCGTGCGCAGGGTGTGCCGCTGTGGGATGCGGCACAGGCGGCGTTACCCTCGTTGTCGACCCGCGCCGCGACGGCGCTCAACAACTTTATCGAGCTGGTAGAACGGCTGGCGTTAGAGATCGACAGCCTGGAACTGCACGAGCAGGTGCGCGCCGTCATCGAGGGCTCGGGACTGAGGGAGCATCACGCCCGCGAGCACGACACACGTGGCGAGGCGCGCGTCGAGAACCTGGACGAGCTGGTCAACGCCGCCGAGGGCTTCCATCCCGAACTCGATGACGACCTGCCGTTGTTATCGTCGTTCCTGGCCCACGCGAGCCTCGAGTCCGGCGAGACGCAGGCGGCCGACGGCCGGGACAGCGTGCAGCTGATGACCCTGCACAGCGCCAAGGGACTCGAGTTCCCGACCGTGTTTGTGGTCGGCCTGGAAGAGGGACTGTTTCCCTCCGAGCGCTCTGCCTTTGACCTGGAGAAGTTACCGGAGGAGCGGCGACTCTGCTACGTCGGTATCACCCGCGCGATGCAGCGACTGTACCTCAGTCACGCCGAGAGCCGGCGAATCTACGGCCGGACTGAGTATCGTGCTCCGTCACGCTTCCTGGGCGAGATTCCGGCGGCGCTGGTCGAGGAAGTCCGCCCCCGCCTGTCCGTGTCCAGGCCGCTCTACGACCCTGACGGCGCGCGCCACCCAGGCCACCGGCGTCATGCCTCGAAGGCCACCCCGGACACAATCAAGCCGCGCCAGCCGGCCGCCGGCGAAGACACGCCGATACGGCTGGGTGCGCGCGTGCGTCACCCGAAATTCGGCGAGGGCGTAGTCATTCGCTACGAGGGCAACGGTGCCAATCAGCAGGTCCAGGTCAATTTCGAGCAGGCCGGCCAGAAATGGCTCATGTACGCCTACGCGAAGCTGGAAGCAATGTGAGCCACGCGCCGGCCGCCATTCGTGCCCGGCTTACTGCTCGCAACCGGCCCTCTGTTAGAATCCCAGCCCGGAAGTCGGTCCTAACCGCCATCAGAGCAGGACCCCGTTGAAAATCATCATTCTTGGCGCCGGCCAGGTCGGACGTACCGCCGCATACCAGCTTTCCCGCGAGCAGGCCAACGCCGTCACGGTCGTGGACACCAATGACGAGATCCTGCGCGACCTGCAGGACCGGCTGGATATCCGGACCGTGGTCGGCAATGCCGCACACCCGGCCATCCTCGAGGCCGCTGGCTGTGAGACCGCCGACATGATCGTCGCGCTCACCAACAGCGACGAGGTCAACATGGTGGCCTGCCAGGTTGCCCACTCGTTGTACGGTACACCGACCAAGATCGCCCGCATCCGCTCCTCGGATTACTCGCTGCGCCCGGAGCTGTTCCAGGAAGGTGGGCTGCACGTCGACGTGATGATCAGTCCCGAGCAGCTGGTGACCGAGCACGTCGGCCGGTTGATACGCTATCCGGGCGCCTTGCAGGTCCTCGATTTCGCCGGCGGGCGGGTTCGGCTCATCGGCATGCGCGCGGTCGAGGGTGGTCAGCTGGTCGGCCACCAGTTACGGGAGTTACGCGATCACATCCCGAAACGCGACGTGCGGGTGGCCGCCATCTACCGCAAGGGCCGCAGCATCCAGCCCGAGGGCGACACGGTCATCGAGGCGGGCGACGAGGTCTTCTTCATTGCCGCACGGGACGACATCCGGACGATGATGAAGGAGCTCCGCACGGAGGAAGATCCGGTCAAGCGGGTGGTCATTGCCGGCGCAGGCAACATCGGCTTCCGCCTGGCCCGGGCCCTGGAGGCGAGCAACCAGGTCAAGCTGATAGAGCGCGACCCGAAACGCGCGCGCCGGGCCGCGGAGATCCTCAACCGGACGCTTGTTCTCTCCGGCGACGCAGCCGACGAGGAACTGCTACTGGAGGAAAACATCGACGACGCGGACGTGTTCGTGTCGCTGACCAATGCCGAGGAAGCCAATATCCTCTCCGCGATGCTGGCCAAGCGCCTTGGCGCCCATCGCGTCATGGCACTGATCAACAAGCCGTCCTACGCAGAGCTGATGGAAGGCGGTACGATCGATGTGGCCATATCGCCGCAGACCATCACCATCGGCGCGCTTCTGGCTCACGTCAGGCGAGGCGACGTCGCGCGCGTGCATTCTTTGCGGCGCGGCGCCGCCGAGGCCATCGAGGCCATCGCTCACGGTGACTCGCACAGCTCGCCTGTCGTCGGCCGGACGATCGAGGACATCGTGTTGCCACCTGGCACCACGCTCGGCGCCATCGTCCGCGGCAGCGATGTCATCATGGCACACCACGACACCGTCATCGAGGCGGACGACCACGTCATCCTGTTCCTCACCGATCGCCGCCATGTCGAGGCGGTCGGCAGGCTGTTCCAGGCCGGCGCGCGCCTGCGCTGAACCAGCGGTATCCTGCCCATGCACCTGTCAATGGTTCAGCGCATCCTCGGCCTGATGCTTGCGCTGTTCAGCCTCACGATGCTGCCGCCGGTCGGCGTTTCCCTGTATTACGGCGACGACCACTGGTACCCATTCGTCGGCGCCTTCGTCGTCGTGGGCATCGTCGGCGCAGCGCTCTACTTTCCGGTTCGCAAGGTGCGGCGCGACCTGCGCCTGCGGGACGGCTTCCTGATCGTCGCGCTGTTCTGGGTCTGCCTGGGGCTTGCGGGCGCGACGCCGCTGCTGATCTCGGACGTCCCGGCGCTGTCTTTCACCGACGCAGTGTTCGAGGCCGTCTCGGGCTTCAGCACGACGGGCGCCACCGTCATCGTCGGCCTCGACTCTCTGCCGCGCTCGATCTTGTACTACCGCCAGCAGATCCAGTGGCTGGGTGGGATGAGCATCATCGTGCTAGCCGTCGCGCTGATGCCGATGCTTGGCATCGGCGGCATGTCGCTGTTTAAGGCCGAGACGCCGGGTCCCGTCAAGGACCAGAAGCTGACGCCGCGCATCGCCCAGACGGCCCGCGCTCTGTGGGGCGTGTACGTGCTGCTGACCATCGCCTGCGCAGCCGGCTACCTGCTCGCGGGGATGTCGCCCTTCGACGCCATCGGTCATGCTTTCAGCACCACGTCGACCGGCGGGTTCTCGCCCTACGACGCCAGCCTCGGCCATTTCGACAGCGCCACCATCGACGCAGTCGCGACCGTTTTCATGTTTCTTGGCGGCGCGAGCTTCGCGCTGCACTTCACGGTGTTCCGCAACCGCGACCCGAAACTCTACTGGCGTGACCCGGAGTTCAAGGCCTACTTCTGGCTGGTGACGACAATCATCGTCATCACGACGGTGTACCTCTCGGCGACCAACTACCTCGACCACCCACTCAAGTCGCTGCGCTTCGCGGCGCTGCAGGTGGTCTCGCTGCACACGGGCACGGGCTACGTCACCCACGATTTCGCCAACTGGCCCGGCGCGCTACCGGCGCTGCTGATGCTGATCTCGTTCATCAGTGGCTGCGCCGGCGGTACCACCGGCGGCATGAAGGTCATCCGCTGGCTGATCGTCGTCAAGCAGGCCGCGGTGCAGTTCAAGCAACTGGTCCACCCGAACGCCCAGATCCCGGTCAAGCTGTCCGGGCGCGTGGTCCCGCCGCAGGTCATCAGCGCGGTCGCTGGGTTCTTCGCCGTCTACTTCGTCGTCTTCGGTGTCATGATGATGCTGCTCATGACCTTCGGTCTCGACCAGGTCACGGCATGGTCGGCTGTGGCGGCCACCCTCAACAACGTTGGTCCGGGCCTCGGCGACGTCTTCGTTAGCTACCGGGACATTCCGGACGCCGCGAAGTGGGTATGCACCGTCGCCATGCTGGCCGGACGCTTGGAAGTCTTCACGCTGCTGCTGCTGTTCACGCCGGATTTCTGGCGCAAGTGAGATGGGGCTCAGGCAGAACCTGGAACTGATGCTCCAGCGCGGCCAGGACTCGCCCCTGCTGCGCTTTTCCCTGGGCAACGAATGCCTGAAGGAAGGCGACCTCGTCGCGGCTATTTCCCACCTGCGCCATGCAATTGAGCTCAATCCGGGGTACTCTGCCGCGTGGAAAGTACTCGGCCAGGCTTATTCGCGGACCGGCACCACAGATCGCGCGGTGGAGGCGTACCGGCATGGCATTGCGGCCGCCACGGCGCAGGGCGACATGCAGGCGGCGCGCGAGATGACGGTATTCCTTAAGCGCCTGGGGAAGGATCGTGGAGTAGCCCCTTGACTACTCTGGAACGAGCCGCCTCGGCGCTTGACGCCCTGGCCGAGTGGACCGGGCGCGCGATTTCGTGGCTGACCCTCAGCCTGGCGCTGACCGGCTTCCTGGTCGTCGTGTTGCGCTATGCCTTCGACAGCGGCTGGTTGTGGATGCAGGAATCGCTTACCTGGATGCACGCCCTCGTGTTCATGATCGGCGCTGGTTACACCCTGAAGCACGACGAGCAGGTTCGCGTCGACGTCATCTATCGGGGTCTCTCGGAACGGCGGCGCGCGTTTATCGACCTGGTCGGCACCATCCTGTTCCTGCTGCCGTTCTGCAGCTATGTCGTCTATGAAAGCCTGCCGTACCTGCTGAGTTCCTGGAGCGTCGGTGAGCGTTCACGCGAGGCCGGTGGCCTGCCCGCACTCTATCTGCTGAAGGCGGTCATCCCACTGATGGCGGCGCTGCTTGCGATCCAGGGGCTGGCGATGGCCATGCGCAGCATCGCGCTGTTACGCAGGGGCGACTGACTTGGAGTGGTTACCGCTATTGCTGTTCGTTCTGGTGGTGGGCTCGCTGCTGGCGGGCTATCCGGTCGCCCTGACGCTTGCCGGGGTCTCACTGCTGTTCGCCAGCGGGGCTGCGGCTCTTGGGGTGTTCGACATGGGCTATCTCGAAGCCCTGCCAAGCCGCATCTTCGGCTCCATGAACAACGAAACCCTGATGGCCGTGCCGTTGTTCATTTTCATGGGACTGGTGCTGGAACGGGCGCGGATCGCCGACGACCTGCTGGAAACGCTGGGTATGCTGTTTGGCCGGGTGCGTGGCGGCCTGGCCGTAGCCGTCGTGATCGTCGGTGCGCTATTGGCCGCGAGCACCGGCATCGTCGGCGCCACCGTCGTGACCATGGGACTGCTGTCCCTGCCGGTCATGCTGAAGCACGGTTACGACCCCAAGGTCGCCACCGGCACAATTTGCGCCTCGGGTACTCTCGGGCAGATCATTCCGCCCTCCATCATCCTGGTGCTGCTCGGCGACGTGTTGTCGAGTGGCTTTCAGCAGGCGCAGTTGCGGATGGGCAATTACTCGCCCGACACGGTGTCCGTAGGCGACTTGTTCGTCGGTGCGCTGCTGCCCGGTCTGGTGCTGGTAGGCCTGTACATCACCTATGTGCTCATCAAGGCCTGGCTGCACCCGGCGTCGATGCCGGCACTCGAGCGCAGCAGCACGGCACCGGAGTCGCGCAGCCAGTTCGCCCTCCGGCTCATCGGTGCGCTGGTGGTGCCGCTGGTGCTGATCATGGCGGTGCTGGGCTCGATCCTGGCCGGAATTGCCACGCCGACCGAGGCCGCGGCGGTCGGCGCCGTCGGCGCCATGATCCTGGGCTTGCTGCGCCGCGCTCTCAGCCTCGAGCGCTTGCGGGACGTGATGCGCGGAACCGTGCGGCTGACGTCCATGGTCTTCATGATCCTGATCGGCGCCTCGGTGTTCTCCTTGGTGTTTCGCGGCCTTGGCGGCGACACCGTAGTACACGAACTGCTGACCGACCTGCCTGGCGGCCGCAACGGGGCGCTGGCACTGGTGATGCTGGCGATGTTCCTGCTCGGCTTCATCATCGACTTCATCGAGATCACCTACATCGTGGTGCCGATCGTGGCGCCGGTGCTGATGGCCATGGGCGTCGACCCTGTGTGGCTTGGGGTGATGATCGCGGTGAACCTGCAGACGTCGTTCCTGACGCCGCCCTTTGGCTTTGCGCTCTTTTACCTGCGCGGAGTCTCACCGCCATCGGTCAGGACCGCGGATATCTACTGGGGCGCGCTGCCGTTCGTGCTGATACAGCTATTGATGCTGCTCGTGCTGACGATGTGGCCGGAACTGGCCACGTGGCTGCCGAAGGTCGTCTACACCAACTGATCGGCGCGCAAGTAGCCGGCCCGTTGCGAGGAGGGGACAGTCCTCTGCGGGGACCGTCCCCGTCGCAACGGGCCGGGCCTGTCTGTCAAACGGGCGACCGTGTCTTCTACAATTCGCGCGCCCGCAGATAGGCCTGCTCAGCTACCTTCTGGTACGCCGCAGAACGCTTCTGGAAAGCGGTCACCGATTCGTAAACCCGCGCATAGAGCGGATCCTTGGCAACGCCCTCAGCGATGACCTCCTCGGACAACTGGCGCAGTCGCTTGAGCACTTCATCCGGGAAAGGCTTCACCTGCACGCCGTGATCGTTGATCAGGGTCTGCAGCGCCTCGCTGTTTCGCGCGGTGAATTCTGCCAGCATGCTTTCATTGACCGCGTGGCAGCAGGTCAAAACGATCTGCTGAAGGTCGGCCGGCAGCGCATCGAATGCTTTCTGGTTGATGATCGCCTCGAGCGTCGTGCCCGGCTCGTGCCAACCCGGGTAGTAGTAAAACTTGGCCGCCTTATACAACCCGAAAGCAAGATCATTGTAGGGACCGACCCATTCGGTGGCATCAATCGCACCCGTCTCGAGCGCGGTGAAGATCTCGCCGCCGGGCAAGGTGACGGGCGTACCGCCCGCACGTGCAAGCGCTTCGCCACCGATGCCGGGAATGCGCATCTTCAAGCCTTTCAGATCGCCGACGCTGTTGATCTCCTTGCGGAACCAGCCGCCCATCTGCGTACCGGAATTGCCGCCGGGCATCGGGATGACGCCAAAAGGCGCATACGCCTCCTTCCACAGCTCGAGGCCACCGCCATAGTAAAACCAGCCGTTCATCTCGCTCGCGATCAGCCCGTACGGAACGGCCGCGAAGAAAGATGCGCATGGAATCTTGCCTTTCCAGTAGTACGCCGCACCGTGGCCCATCTCGGCAGTTCCGCTGGACACCGCGTCAAAGACCTCGAAAGCGGGCACCAGCTCGTTCGCACCGTAGACCTTGATTGTCAGGCGGCCGCCGCTGCAAGCCTCGATCATGCTAGCCAGATTGCTGGCACCGGTGCCCAGGCCGGGGAAATTCGGCGGCCAGGTCGTGGCCATCCGCCATTCGAAAGTCTGTTTGTCTTCCGCTACCGCGGCCTTCTCCTCGCGCGCGCAGGCCCCAGTCATCGCCGCAACCGCTCCGAGACCGAGCCCTTGAATCAATCGACGCCGTTGCATGGTGCATCCCCTTGTTTTTCGCTTGCCGGTTGGCCGCATCTATAGATAACACAACATGCGGCCGGCGGCACTCGTGCCACCCCCCTCCCGGCGCGGCCAGTAATCGCTGCCGCGTCATGGCGGGCTGGCCGCTCGGCCATTGACCCAATCGCTTGCATATCCCACAATCGAATCTTAAATTACTATTTTATGAACTCATTACACCATTAATATTCATATTGCTGCGATATCTGTCAACTATTCCACCACTATGTTAATAATTAGTTTCTTGTGGGCATCAGGTATAAATATCTAGTCTATATAGTGACACCAGTGGGGCTTTTATTCCTTCTGCGTCGATTGCCGATCGAGCAGGCTACCGGGGGGTACTGAATTGGCGGATCATCCGGTAAGCAATTATGGAGCTTTCCGATGATCGGCCTTCTGCAGCGAGTCAGCGAAGCCCGGGTCGAGGTCGGCCCCGAGATCGTTGGCCGCATCGGCAGCGGCCTGCTGGTGCTGGTCGGCGTCGAGCGCGGTGACACCGAGTCTGAAGCCACCCGCCTGCTCGGGCGGCTGGTCGGATATCGCGTCTTTGCCGACCCGGAAGGCCGGATGAACCTGAGCGTGGCTGACACCGGCGGCGGACTGCTGCTGGTGCCACAGTTCACGCTGGCGGCCGAGACGCACAAGGGCATGCGGCCCGGTTTCAGCACCGCCGCAGCGCCCGAGGAGGGTCGCCGCCTGTTCGACTTCCTGGTGGACGCGGCACGAAAGCGCATCGGTAATGTCCAACGGGGTGAGTTTGGGGCCCATATGCGGGTTTCGCTCACCAACGACGGCCCGGTCACCTTCTGGCTGAGGGTTGCACCCGGCGGATCGGGATGAAAGTCCGGTCCGTGCAATACGCAGGCTAGTTAGCGGCGTCGCTTGTCGTATCATCACCGTCCCGCCCGCTGTTCGGGCCGGAGTTGGAAATATGGGTATTGGATTCCGTGAACTGCTGATCATCCTGGCCATCGCCCTGCTGATCTTCGGCGCAAAGAAACTGCGCACGATCGGCTCGGACCTTGGTTCGGCCGTAAAGGGCTTCAAGAAAGCGATGAACGAGGGCGACGAGGAGGATAGCTCGCGCCAGCTGGAGCAGGACAAGCGCCCGGACGCCGAGTTCGACTCGCAAAAGCGCGAATCAAGCAACTCGAAGAACGCCTGACCGCACAATGTTCGAGGTCGGCTTCACCGAGATCATCCTGATTCTCGGGATCGCGCTGGTTGTGCTCGGCCCCGAGAAGCTCCCCAAGGTGGCCGCTGACATCGGCCGCTGGGTCGGGCGTGCGCGCGCCATGGCGCGCCAGCTCAGGAGCCAGCTGGATGAAGAAGTGATCAAGGCGGACCGCGACTGGACGCGCCCCGGGCCAACCCGTAAGCCGTCACGACCGGCGACCGGGCCCGATCCCGCCGAGGCCCCGGCCCCCACCGAGGCGGCCGACGCCGCGCCCGCCGGCGAGTCGCCGCCCGCGCAGGATGCGGCGGAAACGCGTCCCGATCCCACGCCCAAGCCGAGCCCATGACCGGCGAGACCGGCAAGGACGACAAGCTTATCGAGGGGACGCTGCTGTCCCACCTGGTCGAGCTGCGCGACCGGCTGTTGCGGTCGATGATCGCGACCGGCGTCATGGCTATCCCCTGCCTGTACTTCGCCAACGACCTGTTCGCCTGGATGACCGAGCCGCTGCGAGCGAAGTTGCCCGTCGGCGCGAACATGATCGCCACCAGCGTGGTGGCACCCTTCATGACGCCGTTCAAGCTCGGGCTGCTGGCAGCTGTCTTCTTCGCGATGCCCTACATCCTGTACCAGCTGTGGTCGTTCGTCGCGCCCGGGCTCTACCGTCACGAACGCCGCTTCGCGATGCCGTTGCTGGTATCGAGCGTGTTGCTGTTCTATGCGGGCGCGGCGTTCGCATACTTCATCGTGTTTCCGGTGATGTTCCAGTTCTTCGTTTCTACGACGCCTGCAGGCGTGAGCATGATGACCGACATGACGCAGTACCTCGATTTCGTGGTGCTGCTGTTCTTCGCCTTTGGCCTGGCCTTCGAGATCCCGATCGCCACGGTGCTGCTGGTGCGAACCGGCCTGGTGCAGATCGAGGCACTGGGCAGGCACCGCGGCTTCGTAATGCTCGGTATCTTCGTGGTTGCGGCGTTCATCACGCCGCCTGATGCCGTGTCGCAGACGATGATGGCGATCCCCATGTACGTGCTCTACGAGGCTGGCATCCTGTTGGCCCGCGTCCTGGTTCGCAATACGCCGGCCCGCGCCGACGATGACGAAGAAAGCGACGCGCCTGCGGCCTGAAACCGCCTGATCCGAACGAGTAGTCACTGGTCCGCAGGTCGCAATGAACAACCAGGTGTACTGTCCCCCGGGAAATTTTCTCGGGCACCCGCGCGGACTGTTTCTGTTGTTCGCCACCGAGATGTGGGAGCGCTTCAGCTACTACGGCATGCGAGCCCTGCTGGTGCTCTACCTGGTTGCGGCGACGACCGCCGACAACCCGGGCCTGGGCTGGGGGGAGTCCCAGGCGCTGAAACTGTATGCCTGGTACACGGGTTTCGTATACCTGACCCCGCTCATAGGCGGCTGGCTCGCCGACAACTACCTTGGCCAGCGCCGATCGATCATCATCGGCGGCCTGTTGATGGCGCTGGGCCAGTTCGCGCTGGCGGCTCCCCTCAACGCTCTCGGCTACGCCCCTGGCTTCGGCTTTGGTGCGCTCGGCCTCGCCTTCCCGGCCGCCCCGATCAGCTTCTACCTCGGGCTCGCGCTGCTGATCGTCGGCAATGGCTTCTTCAAGCCGAACATCTCGACCATGGTGGGCGACCTCTATGGACAGGGTGACGCCCGGCGTGACAGTGCGTTCACGATCTTCTACATGGGCATCAACGTCGGCGCCTTCCTCGCCCCGCTGGTCTGCTCCACACTGGGTGAGGATCCCGCCTGGGGCTGGCGCGTGGGCTTCTTCGCTGCAGGTATTGGCATGACTCTGTCCGTAGCCACCCAGCTGCTGCTTGCACGGCGCCTGATCGGCGAGGTCGGCATCGAGCCTGGCGCGAAACGGACCCTCAGGCTCGCCGGCGGCGTGCAGATGCCGCTGACCGCCGAGGAGCGGGACCGCATCCGGGTCATCTTCGTGATCTTCGTATTCGTGATGATGTTCTGGGCCGCCTTCGAGCAGGCCGGCGGATTGATGAACCTGTTCGCTGACCAGTACACCGACCGTTTGCTCGGCAGCTTCACCGTGCCTACCGGCTGGTTCCAGTCGCTGAATCCGCTGTTCATCGTACTGTTCGGGCCAGTGCTGTCGGTGCTGTGGAGCCGCCTTGGTGAGCGGGGCCGCAACCCCGCGACACCGGTGAAGATGTACATCGGCCTGTTCCTGGTCGCGGTCGGCTTCGCGTTCCTGACGCTGGCCGTCTTTCAGATGCAGCGGGCCGGTGACCTGAAGGCCGGGATGATCTGGCTGGTGATGGCCTACCTGTTCCACACACTCGGTGAGCTGTGTATCAGCCCGGTCGGGCTCTCGATGATCACCAAGCTCGCGCCGCTCAGGCTTGCTTCATTGCTGATGGGCTTCTGGTTCCTGATCAACTTCTTCGCCAACACACTGGCCGGCTACGTCGGCGCGTTCTCCGAGAATATGGGCGCGTATCCGTGGATGCGGACGATCGCCATTGACTCCGGCATCCGCGCTGAGCACGCGGGCCTGCTCGGGATCTTCGGCGGTATCACCATTGTGCTGGTAGTGTTCGGCACTATCCTGTGGGCGGTCTCCGGGCGAATCGTCGCGTGGATGCACGGCGCCGAGGATGTCCGTAAGGTCTGAGTCGCCTGCTCGGCGAACTACTTGGGGGTGGTTGATGGAGAACGGCGATCCGGCGCGGCAGCTGACGTTCAGGGCCGTCCTGCTGTCGATCGTGCTTACTGTGATCCTGGCGGCGGCCAACGCCTATCTCGGCCTGTTCGCGGGACTCACGGTGGCAACGGCGATCCCGGCCGCAGTCGTGTCGATGGGTGTCCTGCGGCTGTTCGGCCAGGTCAGCATCCTCGAGAACAACATCGTCGCCACCGGCGCATCGGCCGGCTCGTCGATCGCCGCAGGAACGATCTTCACGATCCCGGCGCTGGTGCTGCTCGGGACCTGGCAACGTTTCGACTACTGGTGGGTACTGGCGATCGCGGGGCTCGGCGGCCTGCTTGGCGTGCTGTTTTCCGTCCCGCTTCGCCGCACCCTGATCGTCGACCAGCAGCTGAAGTTTCCCGAGGGCGTCGCCACTGCTGAGGTACTCAAGGTCAGCGCCAACCCCGGTCGTGGGCTGCGCGCACTCGGGCTCGCCGCCGCCGCGGGTGCCGCGTTCAAGGTGGCATTGTCCGGGCTGAAGCTCGCGCCGGAGGCGTTCACTGCGTCAGGCTACGTCGGCAGCCGCGGAATCGCCTTCTTCGGCTTCAGCCTTTCGCCGGCGCTGCTTGCCGTCGGGTACATCGTCGGCCTGAACATCGGCGTCGTCATGCTCTCCGGCGGCGCCCTTTCCTGGTGGGTCTTCATCCCGCTGTACAACGAGTACTTCCAGGGACACGACCCCGCCCTGGCGGCGCAGCTTGCCAGCGCGGGTGCGGAGGATGCCGCGTGGGCCATCTGGAGCGCGCAGGTTCGCTATATCGGCGTCGGCGCCATGCTCGTCGGCGGTCTGTGGTCGCTCTGGACACTGCGTGGCTCGTTGCTGTCGGGCCTGAAGAGCGGGCTAGAAACGCATCACGCCGGCGCTGCCAATGTCCCGCACACCGAACGCGATCTGCCGATGAGCCTGATCCTCTATGGTGTCGTGCTGTTCGTGCTGCCGCTGTTCACACTCTACTACGTGGTAGTGGAAAGCTTCGGCGTGGCGCTGGCGATGGCCATCATCATGGTCGTCGCCGGCTTCGTGTTCTCCTCGGTCAGCGGCTACATGGCCGGCCTGGTTGGCTCCTCGAACAACCCCGTCTCCGGCATCACCATTTCGACGATACTCTTCGCCTCGCTCGTATTGCTGGCGATGCTGGGTCGCGGCTCGGTCATTGGCCCGGTTGCCGCGATCATGATCGGCGCGGTGATCTGCAATGCCGCCGCGATCGCAGGCGACAACCTCCAGGACCTGAAGGCAGGCCAGCTGGTCGGCGCGACGCCTTGGCGGCAACAGGTAATGCTCGCCATCGGGGCAGTGTCGAGCGCCGCCGTGATGGCGCCCGTTCTCAACCTGCTGCTCGAGGCTTATGGCATCGGCACGCCTGCGCACGCCGGGGTGACTCCCCTCGCAGCGCCGCAGGCGACATTAATGGCGTCCGTCGCCCAAGGCATTTTTATCGGCGGCCTGCCCTGGGCAATGATCGCCGCTGGCGCGATCGTCGGAGTGATCGTCATCCTCATCGACGAACGCCTGCGCAGGACCGGCGCGAACTGGCGTGCGCCGATCCTGGCGGTCGCCGTCGGGATCTACCTGCCACTGGAGCTTTCAACGCCCGTATTCGCTGGCGGGCTGCTGGCTCACCTCGCCGCGCGCTGGCACGGCGCCGCCGGCGGCCGGCGGGACACCGGTGAGGGAGTCCAGACAGGCCTGTTGTTCGCAGCCGGGTTGATCGCCGGCGAGGCCATTTTCGGCGTCTTGCTCGCCATTCCGATCGTGCTGAGCGGCGACGCGGACATCTTGTCTGTCGCCGAGTCGCTGCGCCCGGGACGCTGGGCGGGCGCCGCCGCGCTCGCGGGCGTGGCCTGGTGGATGTACCACACGGCGACACGCGGGGCGCGTAAGGCTTGAACTGCTGACGTAGCTGGGGACGGTTTACTCGTTTCCTTCACGGGGCCATCGTCCGTTGCGGTAAATCTGAGTGGCCAACAGCAAACCATCCCTGTCCCCAGTTTCACAGCGCGCGCGAATCACCATCGCGCTGGCCGTCGTCTACCTGGTCTGGGGCTCGAGCTTCCTGGCAACCAAGGTGATGGTCACGGAGGAGCCGCCGCTGCTTGCGGCGGGACTGCGCTTCATCCTGGCGGGACTGCTGCTCGGCATCGTTGCGTGGTGGCGCGGTGGTCCGCCCAGGCTGGCTGCAGGTGAACTACGACACGTCGCTGTCGTCGCGGCGGGCAGCATCGTGCTGAGCAATGGCTGCAACGTTCTGGGAATGCAGCATGTGGCTTCCAACATCTCGGCGCTGCTCAACGCTACGCCGGCATTGATCATCGGATGGCTCGGCACCTTCGGCCGGCGGGCCACACCGCTGTCGGGCGCGGCGCGCTCTGGGCTCATCCTTGGATTATTCGGCGTGCTACTCGTTCTGGATACCGGGCACGGCAGTGGCGCTGGCTCATTTGGCTGGCAGCTCGTCATCCTGGCGGGTTGCGTAGGCTGGTCAGTGGCCACGGTCTACTTCCGCAATGCCACCATCGCCAATTCACCCACCATGTTCCTGTCATTGCAGATGCTGGCCGGCGGCATCTGCCTGCTGGCCGGTGCCGTGTTGACGGGGGAGCCAATGCGCATGAACTGGTCCGGCCCGGGTGCAGCGGCGTTTCTGTGGCTGACGCTGATGAGCTCCTGCCTGGCCTACTCGGCCTACTCGTTCCTCACGATCCATACGGCACCGGTGGTCGTAGGCACCTATGCCTACGTGATCCCCTGCCTCGCCGCGCTCCTGGGCTGGGCCGCGTTGGGCGAGACGCTGGGCGCGATGCAGATCGGCGGCTTGGCAGTGATCCTCGTGGCAGTGGCGCTGGTCACCGGCTACGCAGAAAGGCTGCTCCGGCTGGCGCAGCACGCGAGGAGCCGATGACCGATGGACACTACAGGCATCGGGAACGTCTTCTTGACCAGGCACCCCGCCTCGCACGTCGGAGTATGGTCAAAAAGTAAACTGTCCCCGCTTTACTTCGGCTGGCCTATGCCCCATGGACCGTCGCCGCGCCGACAGAACAGGTAGCGGTAGCTGCTGGACGATCCCTTGGCCAGGCTCTCTATGCGCACTCGCCTGCAGGTGATGTCATCGCGGCGCTCGCTGGCCAGGGGCGTCACCCTGCCGCTGGCTCCCGACTTCTCGTTCGACCACTCACGCGCATCGCCATCGGCGGCTGCGTCGAGTGCCTCCTTCAGCGTCTCGTCCAGCAATTCCCAGTCGCGATCCGTGAAGAAGGCCGCCGTTGCCCCCTTCATCCAGCCGAGACCCGCCGGCATTGCCGCCTGGGCCAGCAGGCCGCCGGTCACTGCGAACAGTATTATCAGCCAGCCGACGACGGGGCGACCCGACGCGAGTTCGTTCATGTAGTCCCCACTTCAGTCACGGTGTATTCGAACGTCGATCCTGCCTTTCGGCCCGAACATCATCGAGCCTATCCAGCTGACAATACTGACGATCAGCGCGCCCCAGAACGCATCCCAGAAGCCAATGACCTGCATGCCGGGCAGCACTGCCGCGACGAGCGCCAGCATCGCCGCATTGACCACCAGCAGAAACAGTCCGAGCGTCACCACGGTAAAGGGAAGGGTCAGCAGGATGAGCAGCGGCCGGATGAAGGCGTTGACGACGCCCAGCAGCAACGCAGCGACCACCAGCGTCATCGGCGCGTCGATGTAAAGCCCGTCGATCCACTCCGTGGCGAGCCATAACCCGAGCGCCGCTATCGCGGCTCGCAAGATGAATCGACTCATGGCGTCACTCCCCGCATCCATTGCGACCACGGTCATTATGACGCGAAATGGCTCAGCGGTGCCGCTGCCCGTGGCGAATCACGATATCGACATGCTGCAACAATGCAGGGTTGCGCAGGACGTCGCCCCGGATTGCAATTATGTCGGCATACATGCCCGGCACGAGCGTACCGCTCTCGTGCTCAACCCGCATCGCCGCAGCGGCATCATGGGTCGCCGCCTGTATCGCAAGGACCGGATCGAGTCCACATTCACGCACCCAGTAGTCGATTTCCTGCCAGGCGGCACGCGTATGCAGGTGAGCCGGCGCTCCGGAGTCCGAGCCGAGCACCAGGCGAACCCGGGCACGCTCCAGCTGCCGCAGCTTGGTGCACAGCGTCGGCGCACGTGCCGCGGGCATGTCGTACCAGTTCAAGCGCTCCAGTGACCCAAGAGAAGCGAGCACATCCGACGCGACCAGCGGTGGCAGGCCAGCGACGGCAGCCGGATCGTCGAGTGGCTCGGCATTTCGGCGCAGGTCTTCGTAGTTCAACACGCCTGAGATGGCGGGTGACCACGACAACGGCCGCTGCCGCGTGTCGGCGACACGCGCGGTCACCTGCTGCATCATTTCCTCTGGAAAACCGCCGATCGTGCCGAGTCCGAAAAAGCCGTCGACCCGACTCTCGAGGCCGCGCTCGATTGCTGCGGCGCGTTCCCCCAAGGCGAAGACCCCGAGGCCACGCACGCGCGCCTCGTTGACCGCCACCGTCAGCTCTTCCTCCGTCCAGAGGTCCAGTTGCGAGAGCAGAACATAGTCGACCCCGGCAGCCGCCAACCGCTCCACCTTGGCTCGGCCGTCTTCGACGCCGGTGACCGCCCACTGCCAGTCTTCCTTGCCGGGCTCCACCGCCTTGCCCAATTGTGGCCCCGTGACGAACAGCGTCGGGCCGGGAATGCGCTTGTCGCGGATGCGATCACGAACGCTGACCACCGCTCGCGCCGGCGCGCCCAGCACGCGCGCGCTCGTGACTCCCGCCTGCAGCAGCTGCGCCGCAGCCAACGGCATCACCACTCGCTCGGCAATCGGCAGGTAGGTCTCCGACCAGCGCTGGTCGTCGCCGTGGCCAAGCCGGGACAGGTAGACCTGCATGTCCCAAAGTCCGGGCATGACCGTCATGCCCTCGGTCGAGATGACCTCGGCATCGGCAGGAATCGCCACCGAGCCGACCGTGCCCACGGCGCTGATCCGTTCCCCCTGAACGACGATCACGCCATTTAGCACCGGTGGGTTGCCGTAACCATCAATGATCGTGCCGCCGGCAAGCACCAGCGTTTGCTCGGCCGAGGCCTGCACCGTGGCGGCCAGCGCCACCAGCACCGCCAGCAGCTTGCGGATCATCACGAACCGGGCCCTTCCAGGGCCCGGCTTTCGAGGCGACGCTGCAGGTAGCTGAATGCCACGGCCCAGCCCGCCTGCAGCCGCTTGAGCGTGTCATTCCACTCGGGCGCGGTGGGCACGCCTGACCCGAGCAGACGCAGCAGGCTCACGGCTCCGCTTGTGTCGTCGGCATCGATCAGGAAGTCCTCGACAATGATGCTATCCCCGGCAGGCCAGCGTGGATTCGGATCGTAGACCAGTTTGAGTCGCCGTGCGGGTTCGAAGATGTCGATGTGTGCCTCCCGTATCCCGAACAGTCGTGACCGGTAGGTGTAGCGCCCGCCCGCGCGTGGATCGACCTCGGCTTCATCGACGTGCCACAGCTTCAAGGCTTCGGGCTGCACCAGCGCCTGCCAGAGCTGGCCGGTCGTCGCAGCACATCGTAACGACTGCAAATAGCCACGTTGAGCGGACCGCATCGATGAGATTCAGCCGTGCCGAAGACAGACTGTATTTTGCCGAAGATCGACCGGTCGCGGAAAGACGACCAGGTCACGCATGGGAGAAATCGTCACGCGTGGCGATCGGCGGCAGCTACTACTGCCGGTGCGGCTGCGGCTGCGGATCGCCCGGCTGGCGGCGGAGCTTCTTGTCCTGGTACATGCGCGTGTCGGCGCCGGCGAGGGCGTCGTCCATGGTGGCGCCGTCCTGGGGAAACCCGCCGGCACCCACGCTGACGGTCATCCGCTGGAGGCGTCCACCAGCCTGAAACAGGCTCTTGAATACCGTATTGCGGATACGTTGGGCTACTACGTCGGCGATCTGTGGCGTGGCATCCGGCAGGAAGACCGCGAACTCGTCGCCGCCGAGGCGGGCCGCCACGTCAGTCTTGCGAACCGCGCGCTTTATGGCCTCGGCGACGTTGACGATCGCCGCGTTGCCCGCCTCGTGGCCCCAGGTGTCGTTGACCTGCTTGAGCCGGTCGATATCCACCATCAGCACCGCGTAGCCTCCGCTGCGCGTCCGCACACGGCTGTCGTGCTCACGCTGCAGAAGCTCCTTGAAGCTCCGCTGGTTGATCAATCCAGTCAGTCCGTCGCGCTCGGCCAGTTCGGCAATTCGTCGCCTTGCGGTAATGATCGAGCCCGCCAGACGCTGCGTCAGATAGGCGACCAGCGCGAACGGCCCGAGCTGCCCGAATATCCGGGCGAATATCACGGGAGCCGCGTTCTGCAGATCGCCATGTTGCGCCATCAGCCCGACCCACGCGACTGCCACCGCCAGGAAGACCACGAGCGTCCCGCGCGGTCCGAGGGTCACCGCGGCCAATACCACCGGCAGCAGGTATAAGTTGACCAGCGGGCTCGCGGGTCCACCGGACTGCGCTGCCATCACCGAAATGAACACGATGGTCACGGCGACATCGAGCGCAATCCGGGCGCGCGGCGGCCGCAGCGGAAAGTGGCGCCAGCGCAGGCCCGTGGCGAACAAGGCAAAGAGCACCATCGACAGCAGTGCGGTCGTCGGTTGCGGAAGCGGAGCGTTGTCGACCAGCAGATACAGCGCCACTACCAGCAGCGCTAGCCAGTCGACCTGCGACATGCTGCGCAGGAAGGCCGCGTGCTCATCCCGTGCTCCGACCCCTGTGCGCCGGTCGCCGGAAACGTGGCTGCCGGGAGATTCCGGGTTCATCTCGCAGCGACGCTCCACTGGCAGCCAGTGCGCACCATCACTCCTCTAGTGGACCGGCCGGGCGCCGTCCACTGCCATTCGCGGGGTAGCCTGTGCTTTCAGCCAGTCGAGTGCCGCGCCGACTTCCGGGTCGTTTCCGGGCAATATGATGGATGGTCTCTCGGGCGATTCAACGCGCGGTAGGATGATGTCGGGAACGATGCCTCTCTCATGTATGGAGGTTCCAGACGGGGTGTAGTAACGCGACGTGGTCAGCTTGATCGCATGGCCGTCGGACAGCGGCAGGATGGTCTGCACCGAGCCCTTGCCGAAAGTCGTCCTGCCGATCAGTACCGCCCGCCCGTGATCCCTGAGGGCGCCCGCAACGATTTCGGAAGCCGAGGCCGAACCACCGTTGATCAGCACCGCCAGGCGGGCACCGGCGCTGATGTCGCCGGGCGTCGCGTTCATGTGAAAGCGCGCGTCGGGTGTACGGCCGCTGGCCGTCACGATCACTCCCTGGTCGAGAAATGCGTCAGCAACGTCGACGCCCGCCTCTAGTACGCCGCCCGGATTGGCGCGCAGGTCCAGCACCAGCCCTTCCAGGGGATGGCCCGATTCGCGGCGCAACTCTCGGTAGCGATCTTGCAGTTCGTCCAGCGTCGTTTCGCTGAACTGGCTGATCCGCAGGTAACCATAGCCCGGCTCGAGCAGGTCCTGCCGGACGCTTCGAACCTCGATCTGCGCCCGCTCGATGACGTACTCGACCGGCTCATCGAGGCCCTCACGCTCGAGCGTGACGCGCACCAGCGTTCCCGGCCTGCCGCGCATTCTACCGATGGAGTCCCCGAGGCTGGTGGACCTCACCGCCCTGCCATCTATCGCCACGATCGCGTCACCGCTACGGATCCCCGCGCGGTCCGCTGGCGAACCGTCGATCGGCGCGATGACGACGATCAGCCCGTCCTCGTGGGAAACCTCGATTCCTATCCCCGAGTAGCTGCCTTCGCTGGCGATCTTGAGATCCTCGAATTCCTCCTCGTCCAGGTAGGCCGAGTAGGCATCGAGCCCCGAAACCATGCCACGGATGGCGTGCTGCATGAGCTCGTGGTCGTCGACGGTGTCGACGTACTCATCCTTCACCCGCTCGATGACCTCGGCCATGAGCTGTGCGTCCCGCCACGGCAGGTCGCCTTTTTCGGGCTTGCGGGACGCAAGGACTCCGCTGCTGGTTGCCAGCGCAAAGCCGAGTACCGCACCGAGCAACAGGGCGAGGATCGTGGGACGGTTGACAGACATGGGTGCCGCCGGGGTTGGTGTACTGCGGCGATGTTACCGCAGGACGGGCCGGAACCAGCCTGGGCGTGGGCTCATGACCCAATCATTCCTTACGCCTGCTTCGCCATGACCTCATATAGCGCCAGGTCGCCCAGCACCTCGACCAGCGGGACCGGTCTGCCGATCGCGAAACCCTGGCCGTAATCGACGCCGAGCGACGCCATGCGCATACGCAATTCGTCGGTCTCGACATACTCCGCCACCGTCTCCATGCCCATCGTGTGGGCAAGCTGGGCTATCGCGCGGACCATCGACTCAGTGCGGGGATTGTTGGTCGTGTCGCGCACGAAACTGCCATCGATCTTCAGTGTCGAGACCGGCAGCGACTTGAGGTAAGCAAGCGACGACAAGCCGGTGCCAAAGTCGTCTAGCGCGAAGCTGCAGCCAACCGTGCGCATGCGCTGCATGAGCCGGTCGGCCCGCGCCAGGTTGGAGATCGCCGCCGTCTCGGTCAGTTCGAAGCAGATCGCCCGCGCCGGCAGGCCGGAGTCCGCCAGCGAGGTCTCGAGGAACTCCAGGAAGGCCTCGTCGGCAACCGATGGCCCGGAGACGTTGATCGAAAAGCGCATACCCTTGCGGCCACGCAGCATCCCGGCCTGCGACTTCAACGCAGCAAATGCATTCTTGATCACCCACCGGTCGATCTTCGGCAGCACCTGGTAGCGCTCTGCGGCGGACAGGAATTTCTCGGGAGGGAGGATCTCGCCCGACTCGCTCAACATTCTCAGCAGCAGCTCGAAGCGCGGCTCACCACCCTCCGGCGCGAGCGGGAGTATCGGCTGTGCGAACAACACGAAGCGGTCGCGCTCGAGCGCCTCGTGCAGGCGCTGCACGACCAGTACGTCGGAGTGGCGCCGCACGATACTCTGATCAGCGTCCTGGAAGATCTCGACGCGGCCGCGGCCGCGATCCTTGGCCGCCTTGCAGGCTATCTCCGCGCTGGCCATGCCGTGCGCCAGCGCGGCGGGCGAATCGGTCAGTTCCGCCACACCGATGCTGACCGATACCTGCACCGTTCCGTCGCCGCGCGCGTAGGACAACTCCTCGCACTGCCGGCAGACGGTGTCGGCGATCTGCTCGGCAAACTCGAGCTTGCAATCCGGCAGGAATACCGCAAAGCGGTCTCCAGCAACTCGCGCCGCGAGCGCGCCGGGCCGCGGCTTACGGCGCAGCACCTCGGCAATCTTGGTGATGACCTCATCGCCGACGTGCATGCCGAAATTGTCGTTGATTACGTGCATCCGGTCGCCGTCGAGGTAAAGGACGCAGCTCGGACCGTCGGCCGCGGCCGCCAGCGCGGCACGTACCTGCAACTCGAATGCCTGCCGGGTCAGCAGCGACGTCGCCGAGTCAAAGTTGTTCTGCAGCACGGCGGCGGTCTTGCGCGCAAGCAGCTCCGACAGGCGCTCGGCCCGCAGGTCGAAGTCTTCTGCCTCGGCGGCGCGGAACATCGCGAGAAACCCGGTGACCCGGCCGGAAGAATGTCGTACGGGAACCGAAAGAATCTTGTACGGGGGCAGGCCGCCCGGCGCAGCATCCGCGTTGTTGACCAACAGTGTCCGCCGCTGCAGCTGCGACCAGTTGAGCAGGTGGCGGTGGGTGGCGGTCAGGATGCTGACCAGCGGCCTGGTGCCGGTCTTCGACTTGCAGATTGCCACGTTGCGCTCAGGCACGACCAGGGCGCCCAGTACGCAGTCGAGGTGGTCCACACAAGTCTGCACGAGCAGCCCGAGCTCGTCGGCCTGCTGCGGGTTCTGTGGATCCTCGGGCGCGACCTGCAGCAGCAGGTCCAGGTCGTCGTCACGCGACTGCAGGTCGCGGCTCATCGTGCCGAGCACCGTGCGCGCCACCAGCTCCCGCTGCAGGCATTCGAGCGCCGGCTGCACCAGTTGCAGAACAAATGAATAGGGGCGGGTCTCGCCGTCGCGGGTCATCAGCGTTGCCACTGCGATGACCTGGCCCGAATCGTTGCGCATGCGGAACGCGTAGGCCGGCGCGCCGGCAAAGTCGCGGGTGTACCCGTCGATCACCGCGGTTGTCGCCGGCGGTGCGTTGGCGAGCGCTTCCTCGACCACGGGTTGCGGATCCGGGCCATCGTAATGCTCGGAAACCCACAACGGCGTTCCGTTCCTGTCATAGAAACCGATCCCCGACGCCCGCGGCACCAGCATGCGCAGCAGGTGCCCATACGGGTCGAGGGTCGGCTTGCTCGAGCCAATATGAACTGGAAGTAGCGCAGCCATAAACCGCCTGTCCAAACGTCCTTGTCCGGCAATCGGCCGGATGTCGTCTAAGCCTGCGTCAGCCCTGCGCCGCAGTCTTTGACGTAATCCGCAAAATCCTCCGAATCATGGCGCGGAACCCCTGAACCAGCGCCGCGGGTCCTGTACGGCCGTTCCCTTGCGAACTTCGAGATACAGCTCGGGCCGCGCCTGGCCCCCGGTGTCGCCGACGGTCGCGATCACCTCGCCAGCGGCCGCCGTGTCGCCAACCGCCTTGTACAGCTGCTCATTGTGGCCGTACAGCGTCATGTACCCACCGCCGTGATCGATGATCAGCAGCAGACCCAGGCCAGGCAGCCAGTCTGAGTACACCACCCGCCCGCCATAAGGAGCCCGAACCTCGGTGCCACGCTCGGTTGCAATCAGCACCCCGTTCCACTTCATCCCGCCGCCACGTGGCTGGCCAAAGCCGGCGACGATCTTGCCCGGCACAGGCCACGGCAGCTTGCCTCGCACCCGTTCGAACGGCTGGCCACCAGGCGCCGGCGCCTGCGACAGCGCCCGGCGCAGGTCGGCGACCAGCTTCTCGAGGCCCTGGGCCTCGCGTTTCAGGCGACCCAGGGAATCCTTGTTGCTCTTGATCTGGCCCCGCAAGGCCACCAGCGCCTGCTCTCGATCCTGGCGCGCGGCGTCCACCGCCGCCAGCTCTTTCTCGCGTTCCTGCTGGAGCGCCGCAAGATGATCCCGCTCTTCCTGCTCCTCTGCCGCCAGAGCCTCGAGGCGGCTAACCGCCGCCTCGATCTCGGCAATGCGGCCCGCGCGCGCCTTACCAAAGTACGAGTAATACACGAGCAGCCGGCCAAGCGCCGCGGGATCCTTCTGGCTGAGCAGCAACTTCAGGTGCTCCTCCTTGCCGGTGACATAGGCGGCCCGCATTTCGGCCGCCAGCTCGTCGCGCTGCTGCTCCAGTTTTCGCTCGTGACCGGCGCGCTCGGCTTTCAGGTCGCGGATTCGCTGGTCGCTCTCGCGAATTCTCTGCCGGGCCTCGGACAGCCGCTTGCGCGCGGCGCCCACCTGTTCTTCCGACTCGCGAAGCTTTGACGCCAGCTTGTCCTGCCTGGTGACGTCGTTGCGCACCGACCGTTGGAGCTGCTCGATGCGCTGCTGTACGCGCTTGAGGTCCGCCTCCGGGTCCTTCGATGCACCCAGGGCCGGCAGGATGAGCGAGGCGAAAAGCAGCAGTATGAGCAGGTAACGCATGCGGATACGGAACTTGAGGGGCGCCTATGGTAGCGGACGGTACCGGGCCCGTGATGGCCTAACCCCTTGTTTTTGGTCAAACTCGCCGCGAGATGAGGGTGGTTCAGGCTGGGGACGGGCTCGCACAGGCGGACTGCTATACTGTGCGGCTGTTTTCCCTGGTGCGCCGCAGCAACTTCCAGACAGGATATTTCGATGGACCGGCTGCTTGAATATATCGGCAATCATCCCCTCCTGGCTGGCGCCGCCGGGCTGATGGCAATAGTGGTGCTGGGTTTCGAGCTCCGGCAACGGGTCCATTCCGCCGCCTCCGTTTCTCCGGGTGAGGTTGTGCGACTGATGAACGCCGGCGCGGCGCTGGTGGACGTGCGCGCGACCAACCAGTTCAAGGACGGGCACATCAGCGGCGCCCGCAACGTACCCGGCGACCAGATTGCCGGTGGCGTCGCGGCACTCGACAAGCTGAAAGAAAAGACCGTAATCGTATGCTGCGACAGCGGCGTGACCTCCGGCGCAGCAGCCCGCAAGCTGACGCAGCTTGGCTTCAAGCAGGTCTACAACCTGCGCGGTGGGCTGTCGGCCTGGCGTCAGGACAACCTGCCAGTAGTCAGGGGCTGAGCTCGTGACCGACCCCAAAGTCACCATCTATACTTCGGGCTGGTGCGGGTTCTGCATGCGCGCCAAGGCGCTGCTCGACCGCAAGGGCGTTGCCTACAACGAAATAGACGTCGACGGACATCACGCCCACCGCGAGGAAATGATCCAGCGGAGCGGTCGTCGCACCGTCCCGCAGGTTTTCATCGGCGAGCACCATGTCGGCGGGTCGGAGGACCTGGTCGCCGCGGACAACAGCGGTGAGCTCGACCGCCACCTGGGTGGTGGTGGCTGACCCACCCCATCCTTCACTGCATCACGAATATCACCGTAGAGAACGAGGATTCCCATGGCTGAAGAAAAAACCCAGGGCGGCAATTCGGCCGCCGCGCCCGATGGACAGGGCCAGAACGTCTCGCTGCAGACCGTCTATGTGAAGGACCTGTCCTTCGAAGCGCCGAAGGGCCCATTCCTGCCCGCGCAGGACCAGGAGCCGAAGATCCAGCTTAATCTGAACACCGCCTCGACCTCGGTAGCGACCGACGTGCATGAGGTCGTCCTGACCGTGACCCTTGAAGCAAAGAGCGGCGACGTTCCGGTATACCTGGCTGAGGTCAAACAGGGTGGTGTCTTTACCGTTCGCGGCTTCACCGCCGACGAAACACGCCGCATCCTCGGTTCGTTCGCGCCGAACGTGCTGTTCCCGTACGTGCGCCAGACCGTCTCCGACATGATCAGCAAGGGCGGCTTCCCGCCGTTCTTCCTGCCGCCGGTCAATTTCGACGCTCTCTACGAACGCTCGCTACAGGAGCGCGCTGCGCAGCAGGGAACAGCCGCGGCGGCCGAACCCCAGCAAGTCAACTGACCAGCCTGGCGACGGGACGTTTCGTGCTGCCGATTGCCATCATTGGCGCCGGTTCCTGGGGCACCGCGCTCGCGATCCAGTTCGCACGCGCCGGCCGCCCAACCGTTCTCTGGGGTCGCGCGGAGGACGAACCGCACAAGCTCGCCCGCGCGCGGTGCAATCAGCGCTATCTGCCAGGCGTCGACTTCCCGCCGGCGCTAACGGTTGAATGCGACCTCGGCCGGGCCGTTGCGGCAGCCGATGACATCCTGGTCGTCGTGCCGTCCAGCGCGTTGCGCGCGGTACTGACCGAGCTGAAGCCGCTGCTGGGCGCCGGTGCGCGGTTAGCCTGGGCGACCAAGGGATTCGAACTCTCGACGGGCAAGCTACCGCATCAGGTTGCGCGGGAGGTGTTGGGTCCCGCCGTCCCCATCGCCGTGCTCTCCGGTCCCACCTTCGCCAAGGAGGTGGGCCGGGGGCTGCCGACTGCCATTGCCTGCGCCTCGCCGGATCCGGACTTCGCGCTCGAGTTGGCGCACAGCATTTCGACGCCACATCTGCGCGCCTATACCCAGGCCGACATCATCGGTGTGGAGGTCGGCGGGGCGGTCAAGAACGTCATCGCGATCGCTGCCGGCGCCGCAGATGGCCTGGGCTTCGGCGCCAATGCGCGGGTCTTTTTGATCACCCGCGGTCTGGCCGAGATGGTCCGCCTGGGCACGGCCCTCGGCGCCCAGCGCGAAACCTTCATGGGCCTGACCGGCCTCGGTGACCTGGTGCTGACCTGCACCGACGACCAGTCCCGCAATCGGCGCTTCGGCCTGGCCGTCGCGCGAGGAGCCTCGGTCGAGGCGGCTGTGCGCGAAATCGGTCAAGTGGTCGAGGGCTATCACGCCGCACGCGCGGTCAGGAAGGTCGCACAGGACCTCGGCGTCGACATGCCGATCTGCGAACACGTCTACCGGGTGATCTATGAAGGTCTCGACATAAAGTCCGTGGTCGAGGCGCTCATGAGCCGGGCGGTGTCGGCGGAGTAATCGCGAAACCCACCTGCCGCCACGCTTCGAACACCACGACGGCAGCGGCGTTCGACAGGTTGATGCTGCGGTTGCCCGGCAGCATGGGCAGGCGCAGCACCCGCTGTTGCGAAAACCGGGAGAGCGTCTCCGCTGGCAGGCCCATGGTCTCCCGCCCGAACAGGAACGCATCCCCGGCCCGGAACGCCTGGTCCGAGTACAGGGATGTTCCGGAGGTCTCCACCGGGAAAACACGGGCATCGCCAAGCGACCCGAGGCAGGCCGCCAGGTCAGAATGCTCCCGTACGCGAGCCATGTCGTGGTAATCGAGGCCGGCCCGGCGCAACTGTGTGTCCTCCAGCCGGAATCCCAGCGGGTGCACCAGGTGCAGCGTCGAGCCCGTGTTGGCGCACAGGCGGATGACGTTGCCGGTGTTCGGCGGAATCTGCGGCTCAAACAGGATCAGGTGGAACATCGACGCAGTCCTTTTGACGGTAAGATACACGTCACCCAGGGCTCACGTGCGAGCACCCGTAACGAGGCATCAATGTTCGAAAAGCTCGAAACGCTTCCCCCCGATCCGATCCTTGGGCTGTCTGTTGCCTTCCGCGAAGATCCTTCGCCCGACAAGGTCGACCTGAGCGTCGGCGTCTACAGGGACCGCGGCGGCGTCACCCCGGTCATGTCCGTCGTGCAGGAAGCGGAGCGCGCACTGATCGATGCTCAGGTAACCAAGGTCTACCTGCCACCGGCCGGCGCTCCCGGCTTCCGCGAGACGATTTTTTCGCTGGTCCTGGGCGATGCGGCGGCGACGTTGCGCCCGCGTGCCAGCGTGATCCAGGCGCCCGGCGGCTGCGGGGCCCTGCGGCTCGGCGCCGAGCTTATCAATCGCGCCGTACCTGCGGCGACGATCCACCTGAGCGACCCGTCCTGGCCCAATCACGCGCCGCTGCTTACTGGCGGCGGCCTGCGCGTCGAGCGCTACCCCTACTACGATTCTGCCGGCCACCGCCTGACCTTGCAGCCCATGCTCGACGCTCTCTCTGGCGCCGCACCGGGATCTTTGGTGTTGCTGCAGGCTTCCTGCCACAACCCGACGGGAGTCGACCCCGATCGCGAGCAGTGGCGTGCCATCCTGGACGTGGTGGCCGCGCGCCGCCTGGTTCCCTTCTTCGACATCGCCTACCAGGGCCTCGGCGACGACCTGGACACCGATGCCTGGATCATCCGCGAGTCCGCGCGTCGCCTGCCGGAAATGCTGGTCGCGGTTTCCTGCTCGAAGAATTTCGGGCTGTACCGCGAACGCACCGGCGCGTTGCTTTTTATCGGCACCGACATCGCGCACGCCAGGGCAGTCGAGAGCCAGGCAAACAAGGCCGCGCGATCGATGTACTCCATGCCTCCTGGACATGGCGGCCTCATCGTCGAACGCGTCCTGGGCGACGCCACGCTGCGCGCCAGGTGGCAGGCTGAACTGGCCGTAATGGCTGGCCGGCTGCGGTCACTGCGGGCGGCGCTGGCGCAGGGCATGGCGGAGGCCCGCCCGGGCGTCGACACCAGCTGGCTGGTCCGCCAGCGCGGGATGTTCTCGCTGCTTGGGTTGCGGCCCGAAGCAGTAAGGTCGCTGCGCGAGGAACACCACCTCTACATGGGCCTCGACAGCCGGGTCAATATTGCGGGCCTGAGCGAGGACAACGTCGCGCGGGTTGCGCGGCTGGTTGCTCCGCATCTTGAGTGACCCGCGCACCAATGTGACTGTGTCGTCCTGCCTATCTGTCGGGTTCTGCGGCCTTCGCCTGAGTTCACCGATCGTGCTGCTCTCCGGTTGCGTCGGTTTCGGCGAGGAGTACACGCGCGTCGCCGGGTTCTCGAACGCCGACGTTGGTGCAATCGTACTGAAGGGAACGACCGGCACCGCCCGCCTCGGCAATCCGCCGCACCGCGTGACCGAATCGCCCATGGGGATGATCAACGCCATCGGCCTGCAGAACCCGGGTGCCGCCTATGTCGTCAACAGTATCCTGCCGTCGCTCGACTTCAATGAGACCCGCTTCTTTGCCAACGTCAGCGGCTCGACAATCGAAGAGTATGTCGAGGTGACGCGGCGCTTCGACGACTCGCCGATTGACGCGATCGAGATCAACATCTCTTGTCCGAACGTCAAGGAAGGGGGTGTGCAGTTCGGCAACGACCCCGACATGTCGGCACGCGTGGTAGCGGCCTGCCGCAAGGTGACCACCAAGCCATTGATCACCAAGCTCTCTCCCAACCAGACCGATATCCGCGAGAACGCCTGTCGCTGCATCGAGGCAGGCAGCGACGCGCTGGCGGTGATCAACACCATCTCGGGCATGGCCGTGGACACAGGAACCCGCCGGCCCGTGATCGGCAACCTTCAGGGCGGCTTGTCCGGCCCGGCGATCAAGCCCATCGCGCTGCTGAAAGTGCACCAGGTCTACGAAGTCGCCGGACCGCTGGGCGTGCCCATCATCGGGCAGGGCGGCATCTGCTCGGCCAATGACGCACTCGAATTCATCATCGCCGGGGCAACGGCTGTCGGAGTTGGTACAGCCCTTTTCTATGACCCTCTCGTGTGTCCGAAGATCAACGCGGGCATCGCCGCTTACCTCCATGACAACGGCATGCAGTCTGTCGCCGAGTTGGTCGGGACGCTTGACACACGGACCGGATAGCGGTCCCGCACGTACCTGTTGCCGCCACGGCGACGACGTGTACAGGCGCAGACGTTGGTTGGGCCGGTTCGCCCTGCAGCGACCGGCAGCTTTCGGAGCGAAAAGGGGAACTCCCCGCCCGTAGCCAGTGGGCCGGCGTGGCATCGCGGCCTTCGGCGCCGACCCCGGGGGCGCCGGCCCGACAGGAGCTTGTCCCGGCCGTTTCCGGATCCCTGCGTAGCAGGGCCCCGCGGGCTAGGCGCGCTGTGGCAGCGGCCTGTTGTACTGAACACTGGTCGGGTAGGCGAACTCGACCCCGAGCTTCTCGAACTCCTCGTGGATCTGCAGGTTGATCGCCTGCTGGACATCCATGTAGACGTTGTAGGCCGGGTCCAGCACGTAGAACACGGCCTCGTAATTCAGCGAGAAATCGCCGTAGCTGGCGAAATGCGCCCGGTCGAAGCGTGTCTTGTCCTGAGCCCGAATAGCCTTCTCCATGATGCCTGGGACGGCCTCGATCTTGTCGCGTGACGTCTCGTAGACAATACCGATCTGGAAGGCAATTCGGCGCTCGTACAGGCGCCCGAAATTGTGAACCCTCGACCCGAGCAGGTCGGCGTTCGACATGATGATCTGCTCGCCATTCAGTGACCGGAGTCGCGTACTCTTGATGCCGATGTACTCCACGGTGCCTTTTTCCTCGCCGAGCACCAGGAAGTCACCAACCTTGAACGGCTTGTCGAGGGCGATGGACAGCGAGGCCAGCAGGTCGCTCAGAATATTCTGTACGGCCAGAGCGACGGCGATGCCGCCTACGCCCAGACCCGCGATCAGCGCAGTGACGTCGATGCCAAGGTTGGCGAGCAACAGCAGGAAAGCGAAGACCCAGACTGCCGCGACGCCGACAAACTTCAGGATGTTTAGCGACGCCGCCCCGTCCTTGACCTCGCGGCTGTCCAGGAGCATGCGCCGGTCAACAAAGAACTTCACCGTCGCCGTGCCCCACAGCGCGAGCTGCAGCCAGAGGATCAACAGCACGAAGACAGTAATGTACCGGTCGAGTTTCTCCGGTACCGCGAGCCAGCGCAGCGCCAGATAGGCTGCCACCACGATCAGGAAAGTCCTGGTCGTTCGTTTGAGCAGCGCCAGGACGAGTTCCAGGGGCGCGGCTGACTTCTCGGCTGGCAGCTTTTTCAGACGGCCGGTGACGAAGCTCTTTGCGATGGGAAGCACCGTGAACCACACCGTGAACTGCAGCAGCGCCTTGGTCCAGGCTGCCAGGTCATTGCCGAGAAATACCTGTTTGCCGAGCTCTTCGAGTTCGTTCATCGTGTGTCCATTGGTGAGGGCGCGGCAAAAGTCGCGCCAGCGTTGGATCTGCATTGTAACAATGGGAGCCCGCGCGTGCAGGGACGGGCTGGGGGCATGCATGAAAGTCGAGGGTGGTGTTGCGCTGGTGACCGGCGCCAATCGAGGCATTGGTCGCGGCTTTGTTGAAGCATTGCTCGCACGCGGCATCGCGCGCGTCTACGCCACGGCCCGGCGGCTGGATTCACTGGACGCAGTCGTGGCGCTGGATCGCGTTCGTGTCAGCCCGGTCGGTCTGGACGTTACAGATGCGCGGCGCTTGCGGCAAGTCGCGAGCGAGTATGGCGACGTGTCGCTGCTCATCAACAATGCCGGCATGACGGCCTACGGGCGGTTGATTGGGGCGCCGTCGCTCGACGGGGCCCGGCAGGAAATGGAAACCAACTTTTGGGGTCCATTACAGCTCTGCCGCGCCTTTGCGCCGGTACTCGCCGCCAATGGCGGGGGCGCCATCATCAATGTGCTGTCGATCGGCGCCATGGCCTGTTTTCCACAGGTTGGCTCCTACTGCGCCAGCAAGTTCGCCGCGGCCGCGATGACCCAGGGTGTGCGGCTGGAGTTGCACGGTCAGGGGACCCGGGTACTGGGCGTGTACCCGGGTGCAGTCGAGTCGGACATGTCGGCCGCGACGCCCGGCCCGAAGATCACGGCACTCGAGCACGGCCATGCCTGCCTGGTCGCGCTCGAGCGTGGCGAGGACAATCTCTACCCTGACTTCAGCGCACAGGCTAAGCACGAGGACTGGTTGCGCGACCCCGCCGCATTCGAACGGAATCTCTTGAGCCGGCTCTGATTTCCTGACCGGCCCGCCCGGGATCCGGGGCCATCTGGCCGACGGCCATTCTGCCCGGCGGCGCCAGGCGGCGGCGGGTATCACTACCGGCAGGCGCCAGGGCTGTTGTTCAGCCTTACATCTAGGGCTGTTGTTCAGCCTTACATCTGCAGTTCGCGCATCTTGCGCGTTAGCGTATTGCGACCCCAGCCGAGCATTTTTGCCGCGTCCTGCCGCCGGCCCTCGCATTTCGCAAGCGCCACACGGATCAGGGTCCGCTCCAACTCCGGCACCGCGACATCCAGCAGCGGCTTGTCCCGCGACCCCGCGTGCGTCTGTGCCCACGCCTCGAGCTCCCGCAGCCATTCCGTCGAGACCGGCGCCGCACCCTCGGGACCGCCGAGGTCTGGCGGAATGTCCGCAAGTCTGATCTCCCGCCCCGGTGCAGTGACAGTTAGCCTGCGTGTCGCGTTGACGAGTTGCCTGACGTTACCCGGCCAGTCGAAGCCGGCCAGCTGGGCGGTCGCGTCCCTGGCCAGCGTCTTCGGCTCGGCACCGAGTTCGGCCGCGGCGGCGGCCAGATAGTGCTGCAGCAGGTCGGGAATGTCCTCGCGCCGCGCCCTGAGGGGCGGGATCTCGATGCAGATGACGTTCAGTCGGTGCAGCAAGTCCTCGCGGAAAAGTCCCTTCTCGACGCGCGAGGCAAGGTCCTGGTGAGTCGCGGCGATCACGCGGACGTCCACCTTTATCGGTGAATTGCCTCCGACCCGATAGAACTCTCCTTCTGCCAGCACCCTCAGCAGGCGGGTCTGCAGCGCAGTCGACATGTCGCCGATCTCGTCGAGAAACAGCGTCCCGCCGTCAGCCTGCTCGAAGCGGCCACGTCGCAGCGCATCCGCGCCGGTGAAAGCGCCCTTCTCATGGCCGAACAGTTCTGACTCCAGCAGCTCGGCGGTGAACGCCGACGTGTTGAGCGCAATGAAGGGCTTGCCTGCACGAGGGCTGTGCCGGTGCAGTGCCCGTGCAACCAGTTCCTTGCCGGTTCCCGACTCGCCGGTAATCAGCACCGTCATGCTCGAGCGCGAGAGTCGGCCGATGGCACGGAACACCTCCTGCATCGCCGGCGCCTGGCCGAGGATTTCCGGAATGTGTCCGGGCCGTTCCCCCGCGGGAACCAGCGCCGAGGCCTGGGCGGCGGCGCGGCGCACGAGGTCCACAGCCTGATCGATGTCGAACGGCTTGGGAAGGTACTCGAAGGCACCCCCCTGGTAGGCGGCCACCGCGCTTTCCAGGTCCGAATGCGCCGTCATTACGATCACCGGCAGCTGTGGGTGGTCGCTGCGGATGGTCTCCAGCAGCTTCAGGCCACTGGCTCCTGGCATGCGCACGTCGGTGATCAGTACGTCCGGTTCAGCCCGACCGAGCGCGGTAAGCGCGCTCTCGGCCTGCTCGAAGGCGCGCGGTTGCATGCCGGACTGGCGCAATGCCTTCTCCAGCACCCAGCGAATGGAGGCATCGTCATCGACGAGCCAGACGTCAAGCGGTCTGTTCATTGGTCATCCCGATAGGCAAGAGCAGCGAGAACACGGTCCGGCCGGGCCGGCTCTCGAACTCGACGAGCCCGTCGTGCCGGGTTGCGATGTCCTGCGCCACGGCAAGGCCCAAGCCCGTGCCGCCTGGCCGGGCCGTTACCAGCGGATAGAAGATCGTTTCGCCGAGTTCGGTTGGTACGCCGGGCCCATTGTCCTCGAACTGTACGGAGGCGACCACGCGGTGTCGCCTCTCGCCGATGGTTGCGCCGGTTACCGCACGCGTCCTGAGCGTCAGCTGGCCATGGCTGCCAAGCGCCTGGATCGCATTGCGCGCCAGGTTCAGCATTGCCTGGATTACCTGGTCGCGGTCGAGCTCCATCGGTGGCAGGCTCGGGTCGTAGTCGCGGATGATCTCGAGCGCGGCCGGACATTCGGCGCGCACCAGCTGGTAGACGCGATCCAGCAGTTCGTGAAGATTGACCGACTCAAGATGCAGCGCGCGCGGAGGGCCCAGCAGGCTGTCGACCAGCACGCGTAGCCGATCCGCTTCGCCGATGATGACTCGCGTGTATTCCTTCAGCGCGTCGTCCGGCAATTCCCGTTCCAGCAACTGGGCCGCGCCGCGCAGGCCGCCGAGCGGGTTCTTTATCTCGTGCGCGAGCTGGCGGGCCATCATGCGGCTGCCCCCCAGTTGGACCAGCAGGGCGTTTTCGCGACTGATACGCGCCTGGCGCGTCGTGTCAGCAATCTCGAGCAGGACGCAACCCGCCATACCGGGCAGGTTCAGGGGAGTAAAGGTGCAATCGACGAGGTACCTGGCGTCCCCGCGCATCGCCGGGACCAGCTCCCATTGCCGCTGTGCCAGAGCTTCCCCGCCCACTCTTGCGCGCACCACCAGCGCCTCGAGCTTGTCGCCGCGAACCAGCAGGTCGGTGATGCGCTTGCCGCAAGCGGTCGCAACGCTTACGGCAAGCAGGTCCTCGGCCGCGATGTTGAGCTGGACGACGCGGGAGCGTTCATCGACCACCATGACGGCGGTGGCCAACGCGTCGAGGAGAAGCGCGCCGTCGATCGGCCGGGTTACCGGCAGCGCGTCAGCCGCCATGGGCGGATCCTGGGCACGACCGGGGCGCGCGCCGCCGGCCGCCTAGCGCGGCG
>JAHEAZ010000055.1 GCA_024642505.1 Gammaproteobacteria bacterium | reverse complement strand
GACGGAATACCTCGGGCAGAAACGCCGTATCACCGGCGATAAGGACGAGGGCGTGCAGGTTCGCGTCGACATCGTCGTGCACGCGCCGGCCGACGCGAAGCTTGACGTCCACAGTTACTTTGGCGCGGCGGCGGCCGACGGCTTCAGTGGCGAGTTGAAGCTCGACAGCGCCAGCGGCCGCCTCAGCGCCAGGAGCGGTTCCGGCCGGGCTGAGCTCGACTCTGGTAGCGGAGCCGTCGAGGTATCGGACTACTCGGGCGTCGTTCGCATCGATACGGGTAGTGGTGCGGTTACGGTTAGCAGCTGCCAATGCAAGCTTGGCGCGGATGCTGGTTCCGGGACCATCAGGATCCGCGGCGGCGAGGGCCAGGTGCAGGCCGATACTGGCTCTGGCGCGGTGACGGTAGAGGACTTCAGGGGATCGTTGAGCGCAGACACCGGTTCGGGTTCCGTCACCGCCAGGGCCTTGTCGATGGCAGAACACCTGAACATCGACACGGGTTCCGGCAGCGTCCGCGTCGAAGGAGACCTGTCCAGCCTGAAGCACCTGGACATCGACACGGGTTCCGGCCGCGTCTCGATCGGCGCATCTGCCTGGCCGCAGATGGAAATTCTCATCAACACGGGTTCGGGCAGTACCAACTTCGACGTGCCAGGGGCCGAGGTGATCCGCGATACGGATGGCAGCACACTGCTGCGCCTTGGCGCGGGTGACGGTCGCGGCAAGATCAAGACGGGCTCCGGCAGGGTGCGAATGTACGCAACGCCAGTCATTGCAAACTAGCGCTGTTCCCGCGGGGCGCCGCGATCACCCAAGCCTCTCAGAGGTATAGACAGAGTCGATTGGGCTGGCTCCGCTCGAGTGGCATCATCTATACAGGATGATCTACCGGGGAGGACCCCACATGCACAAGACACGAATCGACCTGCCCGAAAAAAGCCGCCGCAAGCTTGTCGATCTGCTCAACGCCCGACTTGCCGATGCAATCGACCTGAAGCTGGCGGCCAAGCATGCCCACTGGAACGTCAAGGGCCCGCACTTCATTTCGTTGCACGAGCTTTTCGACGGGCTGGCCGGCGCGCTCGACGCGCCCATCGACGAAATGGCTGAGCGGATCACCGCACTCGGCGGCACGGCCGACGGCACCATCGGGCTGGTCGCACGACGGACATCGCTCGATCCGTATCCCGCGGAGATCGTCAGCGGCGCTGGCCATGTCGAAGCGCTGGCCAACGCCGTCGCCGTATTCGGTGGCGGCGTCCGTAAGGGCATTGGCCAGGCCGGCAAGCTTGGTGACGAAGGGACTGCGGACCTGCTAACGGGACTGTCGCAGGAAATCGACAAGCAGTTGTGGTTGCTGGAGGCCCACCAGCAGGCGGAAAGCTGAGGCCTGCAGCGGACAGAGCCGGCCCCATCATGCATCATGCACGCGCCGCCACCAGCGGCTCGCGATGGAGATGGCGGATGACGCGGATCGTGATGGCATTCGGTGGATTGTTCGCCTGCAGCCTGATGACACAGGCGCAGTCGCCGGATCTGCCCGCCCCCTATGCGACACCGCCGGCGGTGAAGATGGCAAAGGTGATCGGTTGGCCCGAGGGCGCCGTGCCGAAGGCGCCGCCGGGTTTCACGGTTCATGCGTTTGCCCGTGGCCTCGACAGCCCGCGGTGGCTGGCCGTGCTGCCGAATGGCGACGTGCTCGTCGCGGAGGCGCGAACCGAGTTCCCCGACGAGGTCAAGGCCGGTATCCCGCCCGAGATGCTCCAGCAATTCGAGGAATCGGGCGGCAGCGGCGCCAGCGTCAACCGCGTCACCTTGCTCAGGGATGTGGACCGGGACGGTGTGGCCGATCGGCAATTCATGCTGATCGAGGGCCTGGACCATCCTTTCGGTATGTTGCTGCGGCGGGATCGACTTTACGTGGCGAGTACCGACGCCGTCTGGTCCTACTCGTTCCTTGTCGGCCAGACGCGCATCAATGCACCACCCCGAAAGCTGTTTGACCTGCCTGCCGGCGGATTCAACAATCATTGGACCCGCAGCCTTGCTACCGACAGGGATGAAAGGCGGCTCTACGTCGCTGTCGGCTCGTCGACCAACGTGGACGAGGAGCGAATCGACGAGAAGGAACCCCGCCGTGCGGCGATCCTGTCTTCGCGCTGGGACGGCAGCGATCTCAGCGTGTTCGCTTCCGGCCTGCGCAATCCCGTGGGCTTGGCAGTCGAGCCGGTCACCGGAAAGCTCTGGGCCGTGGTCAACGAACGCGACATGCTGGGCGACGAGCTCGTGCCGGACTTCCTGACTTCGGTCAGCAAGGGCGCATTCTACGGCTGGCCATACTCTTACTTCGGCGATCACGAGGACCCGCGCCGCAAGGGCGAGCGCCCCGACCTGGTTGCGAAAGCGGTGGTGCCCGATCTGGCGCTCGGCGCGCACACCGCGCCGCTTGGGCTCGCCTTCTACAAGGAACGGGCGTTCCCGCAGCGATTCCGGGGCGGCGCCTTCATAGGCCAGCACGGCTCCTGGAATCGTTCGCAGTTTGCCGGTTACCGGGTCGCCTTCGTGCCTTTCGCAGACGGGCGTCCGGCGGGCCCGCCGGAGGACTTTCTGACCGGCTTCATCAAGGACGAGGAGACCCGCGAGGTCTACGGCCGGCCGGCCGGAGTGGCGGTCGCGCGTGACGGCGCACTGTTGGTCGCGGATGATGCGGGCAATACGGTCTGGCGGATTGCGCCGCGCTGACGGCCGGAGCAATACGCTGCGGGTGGCATTTTCGGCGGTCGGCCCTTAGTATTGCCGACCGCTCGGCCCAGAGAAACGGGGCCCGATACCTCCGGGGTACACAAGTCATGGCATTGAGAATCGCCGCCTTCGGCCTGACAGCTGCGGCACTTTCACTTACGTTGCTCGCGCCGGCTCTGGCGCAGGCAGAAGGCGATGCGGCCAATGGCCGCAAGCTTGCCTATACCTGCCATGGTTGCCATGGCATCCCGGACTACAAGAACGCCTACCCCAATTACTCGGTGCCCAAGCTCGGCGGCCAGCATGCCGAGTACATCATTGCAGCGCTCAACGAATACGAGGCCAAGGCGCGCTGGCATCCAACCATGCAGGGCCTGGCCACGACCCTTTCTGCGCAGGACAAGGCGGACATCGCCGCGTTTTTCCAGGACGAGGTGGTCGTCTCCAGCGGCGAGACAACCGGCGTCGCACCTGCGGCGGCCCAGACCTGCGCGGCCTGTCACGGCCCTGATGGCGTGGGCATCCTGCCGGAATACCCGGTCATTGCTGGTCAGCACGGCGACTACATCGAGCGGGCCCTCAAGGATTACCGTTCGGGAAAGCGACAGAATGCGATCATGAGCGGCTTCGCCGGGCAGCTCGCAGATGCCGACATTGCTGCGCTCGCTGCTTACTTCTCCGCCCAGAAGGGGTTGCGTACGCCAGCCAAGCGCTGAGCACTGCGCTGGCGGTTTACGGTAAAGCCGGGCCTTGCGCCCGGCTTTTTCGCTTGTGTCGTGCCATGTCGCCCATTGCAGGACGATGGCCGGGCCGCTAATTTGCTGCTCACCGACAGGAATGCGCAATGGACATCGAAAGCAAGCTGACCGACTTCGCTGACGGCATCACTGCCATCGACACGGACTACGTCAGGCAGCGTCTCGATGCCAGCCATCTCGTCGTCGATCACGGTCACGCAGCGTTTGTGGATACAGGCACGGCACGATCGGTGCCGAACCTGCTGGCTGCGCTCGAGGCCAGGGGCGTCGAGCCTGCACAGGTGGACTGGGTACTGACGACCCACGTCCACCTCGATCATGCCGGCGGCGCTGGCGGATTGATGCAGCACCTTCCCAATGCGCGCTGCGTGGTTCATCCGCGCGGCGCCCGGCACCTCGTCGATCCTTCAAGGCTGATCGCCGGGTCCATTGCGGTGTACGGCGAGAAGCGATACCACGAACTCTACGGCGATCTGGTGTCCGTCGCCGAGGACCGCGTCCTGGTGCCGGCCGACGGTGAGCGGCTCATGCTCGGTCGGCGGAGCCTGGAGCTGATCCACACACCCGGACACGCGCTGCATCACTATTGTGTGGTGGACCTCGACACCCGCCGCATCTTTCCGGGCGACAACTTCGGCATCTCGTATCGCGACTTTGACGTGGACCAGCGCCAGTTCATATTTCCGACCACGACGCCCGTTCACTTCGATCCCGACGCAATGCTGGCATCCATCGACAGGCTGATGGCTTACCGGCCGGTGGCCATGTACCTGACCCACTACAGCGAGGTTCGCGACCTCAAGCGGCTCGCCGCCGAACTGAAGCAACGCGTGGTGGAATTCGTGCGGCTGGGCCGGTCGCTGGCGACGGCGACCGATCGGTCGGCCCGCATGCGGGCGGAGATGTTCGCGCTGATGTCAGTCTGGCTGGATGAGCACGGCTACGCGGGCGACTCTGCCGAAAGGCATCGGCTGCTCGATGACGACGTGGACCTGAACACGCAGGGTCTCGAGGTCTGGCTGGACCGCGCCTGATCGCAGCCGGCGGCCCGGCTCGACGCGCACCGGTGCCTGATCACACCGCCGTAATGTTCCGGCCTCCAGTGCGTGCTGGTTGGCCGCAGCGTAACGACAGGCGTGGGCGCGGGAGGGCTGGCCGCCGGAGCGAGTGAGTTTCTGTCTTTCCGAACGAGCGCAGGGCGGACCAGCCTGACCAGCGCCCGCCTTCCTGACGACGCAAAAGCAGTAGTCCAGGCCGGCCCGCTCGCTGCGGGCGGGGAGTTCTCCCTTTCGCTGCGAAAGCCGACAATCGCTCCAGGGGGAACCCCGCCCTGACCACACGCCGGCCGTTTGGCACGGTGCTTGTCTGCGAGGACGCGCCGGAATCCCGCCTTGACACCCTTCAATTCGACCGCAACCCTGTTGATTCACCAAGCTACTACCGGACGCACCGATGAGCACCTTCAAGGCCTACCGCATTCACGAAGAAGACGGCAACATCGCCGCGCGTTTCGAGCAGATGACCGTCGACGAACTCACGCCCGGCGAGGTCGTGGTCAAGGTTCGCTACTCAAGCATCAACTACAAGGACGCGCTGGCGGCGACCGGTGCCGGCAAGATCCTCCGCAAGTATCCGCTGAACGGTGGCATCGACCTGTCCGGCGAGGTGGAGTCCTCATCCGACCCACGCTACACGCCAGGGCAGAAGGTGCTGGTTACCGGCTGCAACCTGAGCGAAACCTTTGACGGTGGCTACGCGGAGTATGCAAGGGTCGCTGGCGACTCGGTCATCCCGTTGCCGGACGGACTCGACCTGTCCCAGGTCATGGCGCTCGGCACCGCCGGCTTTACCGCCGCGCTCGCGATTCACCGGCTTGAGCACAATGGCCTGGCGCCGGCGAAGGGCCCGGTGGTGGTAACCGGCGCGACCGGCGGAGTGGGCTCGATCGCAGTGGACATGCTCGCCGGCCGTGGCTACGAGGTGACCGCGGTGAGCGGCAAGCCAGAGCGCGACCAGTTCCTTAGGGACCTTGGCGCAGCACATATCCTGCGGCGTCAGGAGATCGACCTGGGCAAGCGGCCGCTGGAGGCAGCCCAATGGGCCGGCGCGATCGACAACGTCGGCGGCGAAATGCTCACCTGGCTGACACGCACCATGGATTTCTGGGGCGGCATCGCGAGCATTGGACTTGCTGGCAGCCACAAGCTGGAAACGACGGTCATGCCTTTCATCCTCCGCGGTGTGAACCTGCTGGGCATCAACTCCTCGGCCACGCCGCGAGATGTCCGCCTCGTGGTCTGGAAGCGTATTTCTACTGACCTGAAGCCGCGGCACTTCGACCTGCTGGTGACGCGTACAATAGGAATTGACGAGCTGCCCGGCGCTTTCCCGGACTACCTCGCAGGGCGCGTCACGGGCAGAACGGTCGTCAGGATCGCCTGAAGGCGAAACCGGAGGTGCCGCATGTACCGTGAAGAGAAAATTGCCGCCGTCGGGCCGGTTGCCCGGATCATCGAACTGGTCGAATCCATCTGGGAAGATCAGGACTCGATCGAGCAGTTCTTCATGACGCCCAACGCCGAATTCGGCGGCAAGACACCGCTGGAGGCAGCGCGAACCGAGGATGGCGCCAACGAAGTCGAGAACCTGGTGCGCCGGATGGCTGCCCGCCGTCCTGATTGAACCAGGCACCGGCAGGTCGGAACCGTGACGAGTCCTGTAGCCACCCTGGCTCATGAGGCCGGCGCGACGGGCACACCGGTCGGCGCTTCGCTCGATGCCGGCGTAGCGGCCATGGGGGTTTCCCTGGCCGCCGGCCAGCGCAGTTCGCTGCTCGCGCTCATCGACGAGCTCCGGACCTGGAACAGCCGTTTCAACCTGACCGCCATCCGCGACCCACAGGATATGGTGGGGAAGCACCTGCTCGATTCCCTGTCGGTCCAGCCATGGCTGCGCGGTTCGAGCGTGGCGGACGTAGGCACCGGCGCCGGCTTTCCTGGTCTGCCGCTGGCGGTGATGAATCCAGGGCGACGTTTCACGCTGATCGAGTCCACATCCAAGAAGGCGCGCTTCGTCGAGCATGCAGCCGCCACGCTCGGACTCGCCAACGTGGAGGTCGTGAACGCGCGCGCCGAGGCCTACCAGCCGTCGACTCCCTTCGACACGGTGGTGTGCCGGGCCGTCGGAAAAGTAGCGGATTTCGTCAAGCTGGCCGGGCACCTGTGCGCACGGAATGGCCGTATGTTCGCCATGAAGGGCCGGCATCCTGAAGCCGAACTGGCGGGCCTGCCCGCTGGCTGGAAGGTGGTAGCCGTGCATCCGCTGGCGGTACCCGGCCTTGACGCGCAGCGGCACCTCGTGGAACTGGCCCGGAAGTAGCACTGTTGAAAGCGGCAAGAGAGGGGGACAGTGGTCTTGTTCTGATTCGTTGAAGTCGTTCATCCCGGTCGGCCGGGCTGGCAGGATGAAGAGCGCACAGTTCCAGTCGCACTGCTTCTTGGGCTTCCTTTGCCTTCCGTAGCCGTTTGCTGCAATCTGCGCCTCCCCATGCATCGCATCATCGCAGTCGCAAACCAGAAGGGTGGCGTCGGCAAGACGACGACAGCCGTCAACCTGGCCGCTTCGCTGGCGGCGACGCGTCGGCGCGTGCTGCTGGTGGACCTTGACCCGCAGGGCAACGCGACCATGGGCTGCGGCGTGGATAAGCGCTTGCTTGAACGCTCGATCTGCGACGTCCTGCTGGGTGAATGCGCCGCCGCCGATGCGATCGTCCCGGCGGATCCGGGCAGCTTTGACCTGCTTCCCGGCAACCAGGACCTGACGGCGGCGGAGGTCCAGCTCCTGAATGCTCCAGCCGGCCGCGAGCACCGCCTCGAGCAGGCGCTTGCGCCGCTCCGTGGACGCTACGACGTGATCGTCATCGACTGCCCGCCGGCGCTGAACATCCTGACGCTCAACGGACTGACAGCCGCAGACTCGGTGCTGATCCCCATGCAATGCGAGTACTACGCGCTGGAGGGGCTATCGGGCCTCGTGGCCACCATCGAGCAGGTCCGCGACAGCGTGAACCCGCGCCTGACAATCGAGGGCATCCTGCGGACCATGTTCGACCCGCGCAACAACCTGTCCAACGATGTGTCGGCGCAGTTGATCGAGCATTTCGGGGACAAGGTCTTCCGCACCATCATTCCGCGGAACGTTCGTCTGGCTGAGGCCCCGAGTTTTGGCGTGCCGGCCATGTTCCATGACAAGGATTCGCGCGGCGCGCTGGCCTACCTGGCGCTTGCCGGCGAGATGATCCGTCGCGGCGAAGCGTGATAATTCCGTGCGCCTCTGGCTAAACTGCAAGGCTGACCGGACCGGGGGCGAAGATGGCTGACAAGAAGAGAGGACTGGGCCGCGGTCTCGAGGCATTGCTCGGGCAGGCCACGCCGCGCCCAGCCGCCGGGCCGGCGGTAGCCGGCCGGCCGGCCGGCGCCGACGCACTTGCCCACCTGCCGGTAGACCTCCTCGAGCGCGGCAAGTACCAGCCCCGGCTCGACATGCGCGAGGAATCGCTGGCGGAACTGGCTGATTCGATCCGTGCACAGGGGGTCGTGCAGCCGATCGTGGTGCGCCCCCTGACGGCGCCCGCGCCGGGCGGGTCTCAGCGCTACGAGATCATCGCCGGCGAGCGGCGTTGGCGGGCTGCGCAGATGGCCGGGCTGCCCGACGTGCCGGCCATCATTCGCCACGTGGCCGACGAAGTAGCCGTCGCCATGTCCTTGATCGAGAACATCCAGCGGGAAAACCTCAACCCGCTGGAGGAGGCCCGGGCCCTCGACCGGCTGATCAGCGAGTTCGAGCTAACCCACCAGGAGGCCGCCGATGCAGTAGGACGCTCGCGGGCGGCAGTCAGCAATCTGCTGCGCCTGCTGGACCTGCCGGACGAAGTAAAAGCCCTGGTCGAGCAGCGCTCGCTCGAAATGGGTCACGCGCGGGCGCTGCTGGGCTTGCAGAACAAGCGCCAGCAGACCGAGGTCGGGGCGTTGATCGCCAAGAAGGGTCTGTCGGTTCGCGAAGCGGAGGCACTGGTGCGGCGAATGCTGTCCAGGGCGGCTGGAGCGTCCCAGGAACAGGAGCCGGGCCGGAAGGATCCGGACATCGCCAGGCTCGAGACTGATCTGGCTGACAAGCTGGGCGCCAGGGTGGAGGTCCGGCATGCCGCGACCGGCAAGGGCCGGCTGGTAATCAGCTATCACAGCCTGGATGAACTGGAAGGGATACTGGCGCACATCCAGTAGGCGTGAACGAGGTCCCACCGGCCCCGCGCCGGGGTTCGACCCCGCCCACGAAGGCCGCGCATTGCGGAAAACACCGTTTTCGGCGCCATTGAAGCAGTGCAAAAAGACCGTTAACATACGGCGGCTTTGCAGGCCCCGGAGCGTTCCGGGACATACAAAGAGACATGTCGCCACTTCGGGCGCCTGTTCGTCGCAGAAGTGGCTTTTTTGTTGCCCGGGAGCGTGACCCTGCGTCTCACACGCGTCCAGGCCGAGCGCAAGGCCGCCCTTCGGGTCGTGGTCGCGCAGGCAGCGATCACGCTGGCAATGGCAGCGGTTGCGGCAACCGGCTGGGGCGCTGCAGCGGCGAAATCCGCCCTCTGGGGCGGCGGGATCGGCACGGCGGCCTCGGCGTTCATGGCGATTGCCATGTTCCGTTATCCGGAAGGCGCCGCCGCTGCGAGGATCGCCTGGGGTTTCTACCTCGGGCAATTCCTCAAGGTGGCGTTGTCGATTGCGCTGCTGGCGGTGGCCTTCAGGGCCGAGGGAGTGGTGCCACTGGCGCTGCTGACAGGCTACGGGGCGACGTTCGCGGGGTATTGGGCGGCGCCACGGCTGCCGCTGTCGCGACACTGATTGGAACCTGGGAGTAGGGACCTCGCAAGGGGCTCGGAACAAAGATGGCCGGATCCAGTTCGGAATACATTCCCCACCATCTCACTCACCTCACGGTGGGCGAGGGCTTCTGGTCCTTTCACGCCGACACCCTGATCATGACCGCGATCCTCGGGGTCGCCTTCCTGTGGATGTTCGGCGCCGTCGCGCGCAAGGCCACCACAGGCGTTCCGGGCAAGTTCCAGGCCTTCGTGGAACTTGTGGTGGAGTTCGTGGATGGACAGATCAAGGAGGTCTTCCACGGCGACCGCAGCTTCCTCGCGCCACTGGCACTGACCATATTTGTCCTCGTGATCTTCATGAACACGATGGACCTGATCCCGATAGATATTCCTGGCATGCTCGCCGGCACCGCCGGCGCACATTACTGGCGGGTACTGCCGACCGCCGATGCCAACACCACCTTCGCCATGTCGCTCACCGTGCTGCTGCTGGTGATCGGCTACAGCTTCAAGGCGAAGGGCGTGGGCGGCTACATTCACGAATTATTCGCGGCACCGTTCGGCAGCCATCCGCTGCTTTGGCTGCCGAATTTTGCGCTCAATATCGTCGAGCTGCTGGCCAAGCCGGTCTCGCTGGCGATGCGACTTTTCGGCAACATGTACGCCGGCGAACTGGTGTTCATGCTGATCGCACTGCTCGGTTTTGCCTGGGCAGGTGCGCTCCACGACGGCAACATCCTGGGCTTTGCACTGGGCTTCATCGGCCAGGTACTTCTGACTGCGGGCTGGGGAATCTTCCACATCCTGATCATCCTGCTGCAAGCCTTCATTTTCATGGTGCTGACTGTCGTTTACATCTCGATGGCGCACGAACATCACTGACCTTCAAACGCGACGCTGACCTTAGGAGACTACGATGGAGAACATCGCGCTGATTCAGGCCTACACCGCGCTGGGCCTCGGCATAATCATCGGCCTCGGCGCCATTGGCGCCTGTATTGGCATCGGCATCATGGGCTCGAAGTTCCTCGAGTCTGCCGCACGCCAGCCAGAGCTGATCCCGACGCTGCAGGGCCGCATGTTCCTGCTCGCGGGCCTGATCGACGCGGCGTTCCTGATCGGTGTGGCCATCGCGATGTTTTTCGCATTCGCCAACCCGCTGCTCGCAAGCCTCGGCTGAGCGGGCACTGATTTCAGGCACGTCCGGGGTACCTTGCCATGGATATCAACGCGACCCTCATCGGCCAGGCGCTGGGCTTCCTGGTGCTTGTGTGGTTTACCTGGAAGTTCATCTGGCCGCCGCTGCTCGGCGCGATCGAGGAGCGGCAAAAGAAGATTGCCGATGGACTTGCCGCGGCTGATCGCGGCCAGAAGGACCTCGAGCAGGCCAAGAACAAGGCCAGCGAGATCGTCCGCGAAGCCCGCGACAAGGCCGTGCAGGTAGTTGACCAGGCCCACAAGCGTTCCGGCGAACTGATCGACGAGGCAAAGCACACGGCCGTGGCCGAGGGGGAAAGGCTGGTGACTGCGGCGCGCGCCGAGGTCGTCACCGAGGCGGGCCGGGCTCGCGACGGCCTGCGTCGCGAGGTTGCCACGCTGGCGCTTACGGGTGCCGAGCGGTTGCTCGGCCGGGAGGTCGACTCCAGGGTTCACGCGGACCTGCTCGAGCAGCTCGCGGCAGAGATCGAGCGGGCCTGAACGGAGGCGAGCATGGCTGAAAAGGCAACCATCGCCAGGCCCTACGCGCGCGCTGCTTTCGAGTTTGCCCGTGAACACGACCAGCTGCCGCAGTGGTCAGTGCTGCTTGGGTCGGGCGCGGCAGTGGCGGGTGACGAGCGCGTGACCGGGTTACTAGGCAGCCCGCATGTGACGGTGGAGGAACTGGTCAGCCTGTTTGCCGACGCGGCCGGTCCGGCTGCCGACGAGCATGGCCGTAACTACATCAAGACACTGGCGCACAATGGGCGGCTCGGTTTGTTGCCAGAGATCGCCGCGCAGTACGAAATCCTGCGTGCCGAAGTGGAAAACATCATCGACGTTGAGCTGGTGGCTGCCATGGCGGTGGAGCCGGCACAGCACGAACGGCTGTTGGAGGCGCTCAGGCGCCGGCTCGGCCGGGAAGTTCGAGTCAGCACGCGCATCGACGCCTCGCTCATCGGCGGCGCGGTGGTGCGTGCCGGCGACCTGGTCATCGACGGATCGCTGAAGGGGCGCCTCGAGCGGCTGTCCTCGGCGATGACTGCTTAACGAAGGAAAGGATCATGTCCATCAAGGCTTCGGAAATCAGCGATCTGATCAAGGCGCGCATCGACAAGTTCGAGTCGGCGGCCGAGGCACGCAATGTTGGCACGGTTGTCAGCGTGACCGACGGCATCTGCCGTGTCCATGGCCTCGCCGGCGTCGCTTACGGCGAGATGCTCGAGTTCCCGGGCGATACATTCGGCCTGGCGCTCAACCTGGAGCAGGACTCGGTCGGCGCCGTGGTGCTGGGCGACTACCTGCACATTTCAGAAGGCGCGACCGTCAAGACGACCGGGCGCATCCTAGAAGTGCCGGTCGGGCACGAGATGCTCGGCCGCGTCGTCGATTCGCTCGGCAACCCGATCGACGGCAAAGGCCCGATCAACGCCTCCGGACGCAGCCCGATTGAGCGCGTGGCGCCAGGGGTCATCTGGCGGCAGAGCGTGTCGCAGCCGGTCCAGACCGGCCTGAAAGCCATTGACTCGATGGTGCCGATCGGCCGCGGTCAACGCGAGCTGATCATCGGTGACCGGCAGACCGGCAAGACCGCGCTCGCGGTAGACACGATCATCAACCAGAAGGGCACCGGCGTTAAGTGCATCTACGTCGCGATCGGGCAGAAGCAGAGCTCGATCGCCAACGTGGTCCGCAAGCTCGAGGAGCACGGCGCGATGGAGCACACCATCATCGTGGCGGCCTCGGCCTCGACGCCCGCTTCGATGCAATACATCGCGCCGTACTCGGGCTGCTCAATGGGCGAGTATTTCATGGAAAACGGCGAGGACGCGCTGATCGTCTATGACGACCTGACCAAGCAGGCCTGGGCCTATCGCCAGATTTCGCTGCTGCTGCGCCGTCCGCCGGGTCGCGAAGCCTACCCGGGCGACGTGTTCTACCTGCACTCGCGCCTGCTGGAGCGTTCCGCGCGTGTGTCGGCGGATTATGTGGAAAAGGCCACCGACGGCAAGGTCAAAGGACGCACCGGCTCGCTGACCGGCCTGCCGATCATCGAGACTCAGGCCGGCGACGTTACGGCGTTTGTGCCGACCAACGTCATCTCGATCACCGACGGCCAGATCTTCCTCGAAACCGACCTGTTCAACGCCGGCATCCGCCCGGCCATGAACGCCGGTGTTTCGGTATCGCGAGTCGGTGGCGCGGCGCAGACCAACATTATCAAGAAGCTCGGAGGCGGCATCCGTCTGGCACTGGCCCAGTATCGCGAGCTGGCAGCGTTCTCGCAGTTTGCCTCCGACCTCGACGAGGCGACCCGTCGGCAGCTGGAGCGCGGCGTTCGCGTGACCGAAGTGATGAAGCAGCCTCAGTACACGCCGATGTCGGTGGCCGAGATGGCGTTGTCACTGTACGCGGTCAACGGCGGCTACATGGACAAGGTTGACCGCAAGAAGACGGTCGACTTCGAGGCCGCCCTGCAGGCTTTCGCGAAGACCAACTACGGGGAACTGCTCAAGCAGATCAACGACACGCCGGAACTGAGCAAGGAGGTCGATGCAGCGCTGAAGAAGTGCTGTGACGACTTCGTGGCGACGGGGGCGTATTGAGGTAGTCAGATGGCCGGCGCAAAGGAAATCCGTACCAAGATCGCGAGCATCAAGAGCACGCAGAAGATCACCAAGGCCATGGAAATGGTCGCTGCGAGCAAGATGCGCCGTGCCCAGGAGCGTATGCGGGCGGCACGGCCCTACGCCGAGAAGATCCGCACCGTCATCGGCCACATCCGCCTGGCCAATCCCGACTACCGCCACGCGTTCCTGGTGGAGCGCGAGGTGAAATCGGTCGGCATCATCGTGGTCAGTTCCGACCGCGGATTGTGCGGGTCGCTAAATGTCAACGTTTTCAAGCAGACACTCGCCGCGGTGCGTGAGTGGCAGCAGAAAGGCTGCGAAGTCCACTTGTGCCTGATCGGCTCGAAGAGCATGCAGTTTTTCCGCCGGCTCAAACTGCCGATCGCGGCGAGCGTCGCGCAACTCGGCGACAAGCCGCATGTGGCGGACCTGATTGGCGCCGTGCAGGCGATGCTCGCGATGTACCGCGAGGGCAAGGTTGACCGGCTTTCGCTGGTCAGCAGCAACTTCGTCAATACCATGACGCAGAAGCCGGAAGAACGCATGCTGCTGCCCGCCGAGACGGTGGACGCGTCAGAACTCCAGGCCCGCTGGGACTACATCTACGAGCCCAGCGCCGCTGAGTTGCTCGACGGTTACATGATGCGTTACGTCGAATCGCAGGTTTACCAGGCGGTGGTCGAGAACCTGGCCTGCGAAATGGCGGCGCGCATGGTGGCGATGAAGAGTGCTACGGATAATGCGGGTAGCCTCATCGAGGAGCTGCAGCTGATCTACAACAAGGCCCGCCAGGCCGCGATCACCAAGGAGATCTCGGAGATCGTTGGCGGCGCGGCCGCAGTCTAACGGGTGCTGTCCCTGCACGGGACGGTGCCCTTGATGGAATGACAGAGGACTAGAGCATGGCAATCGGCAAGATCGTGCAAATCATCGGCTCGGTGATTGACGTGGAATTCCCGCGGGAAGGCATTCCCCATATCTACGAGGCACTGAAGCTCGAGGAGCAGGACATCACGCTCGAGGTGCAACAGCAGCTTGGCGATGGCATCGTGCGCACGATCGCGATGGGCTCGACCGAGGGCCTGAAGCGTGGCCTGCCGGTCAACGGTACCGGCGCCCCGATCATGGTGCCGGTCGGTACGGGTACGCTCGGTCGCATCATGGACGTGCTCGGCAGGCCGCAGGACGAGGTTGGCCCGATCCAGACCACCGAGTTCCTGCCGATCCATCGTCCGGCTCCTTCCTACGAGGAACAGGCGGGTGGCCAGGACCTGCTGGAGACCGGCATCAAGGTCATCGACCTGCTGGTGCCCTTCGCCAAGGGCGGCAAGATCGGCCTGTTCGGCGGCGCCGGTGTCGGCAAGACCGTCAACATGCTCGAGCTGATCAACAACATCGCGAAGGCGCACTCCGGGCTGTCGGTGTTCGCCGGCGTCGGTGAACGCACCCGCGAGGGCAACGATTTCTACCACGAGATGAGGGACTCGGGCGTCATCGACGCCAAGGACCTGGCGAACTCCAAGGTGGCGATGGTCTACGGCCAGATGAACGAGCCGCCGGGCTGTCGCCTGCGCGTCGGCCTGACGGGCCTGACGATGGCGGAGTACTTCCGTGACCAGAAGCAGGCGTCGGGCAAGGGCCGCGACGTGCTGCTGTTCATCGACAACATCTACCGCTATACGCTCGCCGGCACCGAGGTTTCGGCGTTGCTCGGACGCATGCCTTCCGCGGTGGGCTACCAGCCGACGCTGGCCGAGGAAATGGGCGTGCTGCAGGAGCGAATCACATCCACCAAGACCGGGTCGATCACCTCGATCCAGGCCGTGTACGTTCCGGCAGACGACCTGACTGATCCGTCCCCCGCCACGACCTTCGCACACCTCGATGCGACCGTGGTGTTGTCCCGCCAGATCGCCTCGCTGGGCATCTACCCGGCGGTGGATCCGCTCGACTCGACCAGCCGCCAGCTCGACCCGCTGGTCATCGGCGAGGAGCACTACGAGACGGCGCGCGGCGTGCAGGCGATCCTGCAGCGCTACAAGGAATTGCAGGACATCATTGCGATCCTGGGCATGGACGAATTGTCCGAAGAGGACAAGCTCACCGTGTACCGGGCGCGCAAGATCCAGCGTTTCCTGTCGCAGCCGTTCCACGTCGCCGAGGTGTTCACCGGCAGCCCGGGCAAGTACGTCTCGCTGAAGGAAACGATTCGTGGCTTCAAGGGCATCATCGCCGGTGAGTACGACCACCTGCCCGAGCAGGCCTTCTACATGGTCGGCACCATCGAAGAAGCGGTGGAAAAGGCGAAGACGCTCGCCTGAGGTTTCCCCATGGCCAACACCATCCATGTCGATATCGTCAGCGCCGAAGGCGAGATTCATTCCGGCTCGGCGGAGATGGTCTTCGTACCGGCATCAATGGGTGAGATCGGCATTGCGCCGCGACATGCGCCGCTGCTGACCACGCTCAAGGCCGGCGAGGTGCGCGTCAAGCCGGCAGGTGGCGGCGAGGAACTGTGGTTCTGGATCGGCGGTGGCGCGCTTGAGATCCAGCCTCACCTGGTGACAGTGCTGGCCGACACGGCCGCGCGCGCCAAGGATCTCGATGAGGCGGCGGCGCTTGCGGCCAAGCAGCGTGCCGAGGAGGCGCTGAAGGACCGAACCGGCGCCATCGAGGTGGCCGAGGCACAGGCCGAACTTGCGCGCGCCGCGGCGCAGCTCAAGGCGATCGAGAAACTGCGCAAGCTCAAGCGCGGCTAGAATTCGGGGACAGTTTACCCATTTCGCTGTCTGGCGCTGTCGCAGCAGGGCCGTAGCCTGAAATCGGTAAACTGTCCCCGAATTATCGCAGTGCGAGCAACAACGCGGTGCCGCCGACCAGTCCCACCATTAACGCGATCAAGCCCGCTCCGTAACCCGCAACCGGCCTTACTCCAGCCGTTGCCAGCGCCCGCCTGTCGCAGCCGTGCAGCACCCAGAAGACGGCGAAGAATCCCAGCGCCGCCAGGCGGTAAACCAGGTGTTCCCACGTCGGCAGGTGCTGGGTGCCCAGGTCCCGAATCGCCCGCTCAAGCAGGCCGCAGTCAGCGGCGGCCAGTGCCGTCAGCACGACCACGATCAGTCCTCCGGCTATCCACGGCAGGTCGCGCCGGAGCCGTCCGAGCGCGCGCGCCTCGATTGCGGCGAAGGC
>JAHEAZ010000128.1 GCA_024642505.1 Gammaproteobacteria bacterium | reverse complement strand
GTCGCTACTGCGTGGATCACGGTAGTGCAGATGCTGCGACACAAGGGCGGCTTTCGCGCACCAGAGGACCTGAAGAAGACGCTGGTCAATCCCACGCCCAATCCAAACCAGAAGGAACCCAACGAGCATGTCGAACGCTGGCGGCGGATCATGCTCAATCACCTGGAGAATATTCCGTTCTTCCTGGCTATCGGGCTGTTGTTCGTGCTCACTGGCCCGTCGCTCGTGCTCGCGCAGTGGCTGTTCTGGGGCTACGTCGTCGCACGCCTGCTCCACTTCGTTGTCTACGGCACAGGTCAGATCCACGATATCCGCGCAACCTTCTGGACCATCGGTTCGGCCATCATCATCGCTATGTGCGTGATGGTGTTGAAGGCGGGCCTGTCGTTCGTCTAGACAGACAGGGACCTTCAACGAGTGCGAGCACCACGTCAGATTCCCGTATCCCGCACGGCGTCTGTGACCGTTCCTGGCCGGAAACCGCCGTCGCTGGAGCCGGTATGGCGAACTGGGGCTGTAAAGTCGGTTTCCGACCCAAAGCCAGTATCGCCTATGGCCGGCAAATGGCGTTCATGCAAAATCTCCTCGTTCGACTGGCGAGCTTGCCCGAAAGCGGAGCGCATGCACCCGCTCGACCGACCTCGTCAAGACGAGATGTCAGAATTGGAAGGGCGGTAGGACGTGTCCAGTTGGACCTACCCCGCCCCCCCCAAAGCCCCGATTTCACGGTATACGCCCGGGGAGGCCGCGGGCGGTTTCTGACTAACTACTGGACGCAGCAGTGCCTGTCGGCACACCGAGTCTACCGTTTCCAGGGTCACTGGAAATGCCAGGAGCCGTGATCTCTGCAAGGACGTACCAGGCGCAGGGGTACCAATGCAGCCGCCCAGAGAATTCATCCGTCAGGTCCTCGTCAGTCCTTTCAGAACCCCTTGACCCGATCCGGGACCATCCCCGTATAGCGGGTCGCGTGACTGATGCTCGCGTAGACCAGCTGTCGCTGCACGTAATTTCCTAAGACAGTTGCGGCAACTGATCGCTGGCGGCGCCCCTTCCTCGTGGTCACGGCTCCGGAACGATGATCAGGTCGATATCTGACGGCGCACGCAGAAGCCACACTGCCCCAGACTCGGTCCCCGATAGCGGGCCCATGTGCACGATGCCGGGCGGACGGTAGAAGTAGCCACCTGCATGGTATCGACCGAGTAACACCTCGCCACCAATGGACTCGGCGACCTGGTCGTCGCCCTCAATCAGGTAGCCTTCCTGAACCACCGAGTGCTTCTCCCATGGCAGCTTGTCTCCGGGCTTAAGCCCTGCAAGCCATGTTCGGGCGCCGGTCGTCGCATCCTTCCACAACAGCTTGACCTCGATCGGCAGGTTGAGGCCGAGCTTCTGGCCCAACGTACCAGGCTTCCACTCGAGTTCATTGCCATGGACGACGATGACGTCGCCGTCCGTGGTTGCACCGGTAGCCGGCGGGTCCAGGAATACCAGCGCTTTACCGGCCACCAGGGCCTCAAGTTCAGGCCAGGCACAACCCAGTGGTATGTGCAGCAAGCTGTGGTTGACCAGGCGATCAGAGCCGGCACGCAGTGCTCCGTCGAGAACAAACACCTGCAGCGCTTGAGAGGCAGTACGCCCCGGGGCCAATCGCCATCCGCACTCGAATTCGACGTGCAACGCGAGTCGACCGCTGGCTGGATCAGCGCTTAGCTCGCAGACGTCGAGACCCGGCAATAGGCGTAGCTGCGTACGTGGCAATTCCACCTGGTTGATATAGCCAACGAAACCACCCTGCCTAACGGCGGTCGTGACCTCGCGAACCTGCTTCGGTTGAGACATTGCCTAACCTCCACTGCCTGTGTGTCAGCCGCATCAGAATGGCACCGGTCGAATGCCACTTTACTGGTACAAATAGTCGTTGATCAGCTTCGCCCGGCCAAGGACGTCGCCGGGCAGTAGCGCCCTTCGCGCGTCCGGGATAAGTTGCAGCGCTTCGGGCAGCGAATTGCGCAGAACATCTTGCGGATCGTCCAATAGAAGGACTGGTTTTGCAACGAACGGTAATCGCCGTCTCGTTGCATAGTTGAACGTCGCTTGGTATCCAAGAGGATAGGACACACCACTCTTGAGTCCTTCGACAACCCACTCGTGCAGGGCTGAAGCCGTCATTTGAGGCACCGAAACAACACCCGCGGCACTGCGGTCGTACCACGGCCAGAAGAGCGTCATGTCGCGCATTTGCGCCCACATCTGAATCAGGTGAGTTCCGTCGTGACGCGGCTCGAACGGCGGAGTGTAGTGCTCGATCAGATCGCGACGCTCGCCCCCGTCCCAGACGCCTATTCCGTTGATGACTACCCGCGCTACACGCGACTTGAGCAAGATGGCTGTCTCGATGGCGATAAACGCTCCAGTATGCGTTCCATAAAGGTCGACTTCCTCGCCGATATCGATCTTGTCAACAACTTCAGCTACCGAGCGTGCGTAGTCTTCAATCCGCGGCTCCGGCCATGGTGGACGGTCCGAGTCGCCGTATCCCAAAGTATCGAGCGCAATGACCGTCCGCGTCTGCGCAAGCGCGCGCATTAGTGCGACGAGCTGTGCGCCCGACCCGGGCGACGAGTGCAGAAGTACAAGCGGTCGTTGCGGTCCAGGATGCTCAAGCCGCCGAACCAGAACCTGGCCAAACGAGGTATCGACATAGTCACGCTGCAGGCGCGTTGATCGAGATGCATGCTTTGGAGCCCGGTCAGCGTCCAGCGCACCCGGGTGACGAATCGCAATCCTGCGGATTGCAGCCGGTGCGGGGGCCGTCGAAAACGTGTACAGCGGTGACGATATCGTGGCGCGGTCGACGGAGCGTGCGACCTTCATATCGGCACGCACGGCCACGAGTTGCTCAGGACCGGCACGCAGCAGATCCATGACCTCATCATGGAGTGTGGCTGGCGCAGGCAACCCAGCAAGGCTCCGTTTCCTTTCGCCGGCACCTGTCGTCGCAGGAAAAAGGTGATCGTCTCGAATGTAGTCCCAGGCGGCCAGGAGATGGCTGCCATCAAGACGAGGCCCGGGTAACGCTGCGGCAAGTCTTGTGGCGTCGGCCCTGGGTGTGTCAACGACCATCACTGCGGTGACCCGTTCGGGATGATCGATCGCTAACTGCAGAGCGATTGAGGCTCCAAAGCCCTGGCCGTAGATGGGTGCGCGGACGACGCCAAGGGCGTCCAGTGTCCCGGCCAATGCCGCAGAAAAAGCCGCGACCTCAGCCGACTTGACATCCAGTGGTGACGAGCTGCCGAATCCTGGTAGATCGATCGCCACCGCGCAAGCGTCTTGAGCCAATTCGCTCATGAGCGGCATCATCCGCGCCGACGATCCCGGCGCATCGTGCAGGAGCACAACCGGCCGGCCCTCGCCGGCGATTCTGTAGTGAACGTCCGCGTTCTCTAAGCTGACAAATCTTCTTACCATTCGGCCCCAGGAAGCTTTATGGGAACAACAACGCCGTCATCGGCGGTGCTGTCTGAATGCGACACAGCATCTGTCGCTGCTTGTCGCCCATAGACTCCACGCTAGGCTGCCACTAATCAAGATGCTGCCACGTGGATGACACGAGGGCTCGAATATCGGCCATTTCTCGGTTGGCGTGTCCGGGTCACCTGCGCCATCGTGTCTCACATTCCCAGACCTGTTTCCCCGCCTCAAGCTTTAACTTTCAAGTAAACACCCTTCTGGTTACCATCTGCCACCCCCGGCTTCCTGACACGCCTTAGAAAGGTGTCGGCAAATCCGGCAGCTGGCCTCAGGTGCTCCGAATTCACGTTACACGTCCATTTGGGTGGATGGAAGCGCGTTCTTGCAGGAATAGCGACGGGAGAGGCTACGGATAAGAAGACCCCGGCACTAGGCCGGGGCTTCTATGTTGAATCCGCTCTGGCGTTGCCAGCTGGCAGCCTGTCAGGCACCGTCCACAGTATCCGTCACGGAAGCGTCCATATTACCGCTTCAGTTGGCCCCCACCTGGAGATATCTACATACCCGGTAATGCGCTTTCCGCTGTAGCCTGCCGTCATGCCACTACTCGCGCGCGAGACCATGGGCAGAACGACGACAGTCTGAGGCGTCGGCCAGATGACTGGCAACATATCAACCTTGTTCTTGGCGACAGACTGGCCTAGCACGACACCGGTCTCCATCACCGGTCCGGTCCAGCTGTAGGGTCCGGCCGGGTTCGGCAAGTTGACTGGAAGACCTTGATACGGCAACTCCCAGGTCGTTGCTCGATAGTCGGGGTGTATGCCGCAGGAAGAGACGCACTGCCACTGTGTTCCTGCTATTCG
>JAHEAZ010000127.1 GCA_024642505.1 Gammaproteobacteria bacterium | reverse complement strand
CACGCGGTTCTACCGTTCGGTGATCGTCGAGGAACTGACCCGTGACCACGTGCGCACTGCACGGGCCTTCGGCGTGCCACCGGCGATGCTGCTGTACCGCAACGTGCTGAAGAACTGCCTCATCCCGATCATCACCCGGGTGGTCTTCTCCATCCCGCTGATTGTCATCAGCGGCGCGCTGCTGCTGGAGACCTATTTCGGCATCCCGGGCATCGGCAAGGTGACCTTCGACGCCATTACCACCGGCGACCAACCGGTGCTCAAAGCCGTGGTCGGCCTGACCGCGGTCATGTTCGTGCTGGCGCAGCTACTGGCCGATATCCTCTACCGGGTCGTCGACCCGCGGGTGTCGCTCGGATGAGTACCGCCCTGCCCGACGCGACGGCAGCCCTGGCCGGCGGCGGCGCGCAGCGACGCGAATCGCTGTGGTCCAAGGCGGCATGGAAGTTCCGCCGCGACCGCGCCGGCATGGCCGGACTGGCCGTAGTGCTGCTGTACTTCATCGCGGCGCTCGGCGTCTGGACCGGCCTCTGGGCCACGAGCTGGGCGGACATCGGCGGCGGCAAGTGGGAGGCCGTATCCGCCACGCACTGGTTCGGCACCAACCTGATCGGCCAGGACATCTTCGAACGCGCCCTGTACAGCGTCAGCACCGCCTTCGAGGTTGGCCTGGTCGTCGCCGTGATGGCTACGCTTCTCGGCGCGCTGCTCGGCGCGATGGCCGGTTTCTTCAGCGGCCGCTTCACCGACGAAGTCATTCTCTGGGTGATGGGCGTGCTGGACTCGATCCCCTTCTACCTGCTGGTCGCGGCGATCGCCTTCGCGCTGGAGGGCAACCCCTACGCGATGCACGTTGCCATGATTTCCACGTTCTGGATCACCACCGGCCGGTTGGTGCGCGGCGAGGTGATCAAGCTCAAGAACCTGGAGTTCGTCGAGGCCGCCCACGCCATCGGCGTGCCCGAATACACGATCATCCTCCGGCACATCATTCCCAACACCTTGCACATCCTGCTGGTGCAGTCGACGATCACTTTCGTCGCCGCGATCAAGTCCGAGGTGATCCTCAGCTTCCTGGGCCTTGGCGTGAAGGACGGCATGAGCTGGGGCCTGATGATCGCCGAGAGCACTTTCGAGGTGCTGGCCGGGTTCTTCAATAATTTCCTGGCCGCATCGGTCCTGTTGTTCGGGCTGGTGATGGCCTTCAACATGTTTGCCGACGCGCTCCAGGACGCGCTCGACCCGAGGCAGGTCTCGTGAGCGGCCAGCCGCTGCTCAGGGTCCGCGACCTCGTGGTGGAGTTCTCCACCGAACACGGTGTCGTGCGGGCGGTGGACAGGGTCAGCTTCGACGTTTTTCCGAACGAGACCCTCGGGCTGGTCGGCGAGTCCGGCTGCGGCAAGACGGTCACCGGGCTTTCCATCCTGGGACTGATCCCCAGCCCGCCGGGTCGTATCGCCGGCGGCAGCATCCAGCTCGACGGCCGGGAGCTTGTCGGCCTCTCCGAATCCGAGTTCCGGCGCATCCGCGGCCGCGACGTGGCGATGATCTTCCAGGAGCCAATGACCGCCCTGAACCCGGTCTTCACGATCGGCAGCCAGATGACAGACGTGCTACGACGCTACAAGGGCCTGACGCGACGGCAGGCGCGGGCTGCGGCCATCGAGCTGCTGGCCAAGGTGGGCATCCCGGCACCGGATCGCCGCATCGACGAGTACCCGCACCAGCTGTCGGGCGGCATGCGCCAGCGCGTGGTCATCGCCATGGCCTTGTCCTGCGGCCCCAAGCTGATCGTCGCCGACGAGCCGACCACCGCGCTGGACGTGACCACGCAGGCGCAGGTCCTGGAGCAGATCGTCAAGCTGCAGCAGGAATTCCGCATGTCGATGATCCTGGTAACCCACGATCTCGGCGTGGTCGCGGAGACCTGCCACCGGGCGATCGTCATGTACTGCGGACGCATCGCCGAGAAGGCAGAGATCGGGCCGCTCTTCGGGGCGCCGCGTCATCCCTATACGGTGGGACTGCTGGAGTCGATCCCACGCGTCGGTGTGCACGAGAAAGAAGACCTCGCCGTCATCCCCGGCATGGTTCCCGACCTGCTGCACCTGCCGCGGGGCTGCCGGTTCGCAGACCGCTGCTCGCGCCGCCAGGCTCGCTGCGAAGAAGCCCTTCCCGAGCTCGACGGCGACGACGAGAGCGTAACGCGCGTGGCCTGTTTTCACCCTTACGAGCGCATGTCGTGACCGCATTGCTTGAAATCAGGAACCTGCAGAAACACTTTCCCGTGAGGGGCGGTTTCCTGCGCCGGGTCGTCGCCCAGGTAAAGGCGGTCGACGGCGTGAGCTTCAAGCTCGAGTTCGGCAAGACGCTCGGCCTGGTCGGCGAGTCGGGCTGCGGCAAGTCCACGCTCGGCCGCGCGATCCTGCAATTGCAGAAGCCGACCGGCGGCCAGGTCATCCTCGAGGGCGAGGACCTGACCGCGGCCTCTCCCGCGCGACTGCTCGAGATGCGCCGCGAGATGCAGATCATCTTCCAGGATCCCTTTGCCTCGCTGAGTCCACGCCGCACGGTCGCGCAGACCATTCGTGAGCCGCTGGAAGTGCACCATATCGGCACGCCCGCCGAGCGCAACCGCAAGGTCGAGGAGCTGTTGCAGGTGGTCGGCATGCGCAGCAACGTGCTCGACCGCTATCCGCACGAGTTTTCCGGCGGCCAGCGGCAGCGCATCGGCATCGCGCGCGCCCTGGCGCTGAACCCGAAGCTGATCATCGCCGACGAGCCGGTCTCGGCGCTGGACGTCTCGGTGCGCGCGCAGGTACTGAACCTGATCGCCGGGCTGCAGCGCGAGCACGGGATCGCCTTTCTGTTTATCTCCCACGACCTGTCCGTGGTCGAGCACGTCAGCGACCATGTCGGCGTGATGTACCTCGGCAAGATGGTCGAACTGGCGCCGGCGAAGGAAATCTACCGCGACCCGCGGCATCCCTACACACAGGCGCTGCTGTCGGCTGTGCCGGTGCCGGACCCCAAGCGCAAATCGAAGCGCATCGTGCTTACCGGCGATGTTCCTTCGCCCATGAACCCGCCCCCGGGCTGCCCGTTCCACAAGCGCTGCCCGAAGGTCATGGACGTCTGCTCGAAGGTGGTGCCGCCGGTGGTGGACGTCGGCAGCGCCGACAAGCCGCATCGTGTGGCTTGTCATCTGCATTCCTGATTCGTGAGGACGCGATATGTGTGACGAGAGAACCCTGCGCGAGACGGAGGAATACTTGCTGCGAAATGGCTCGACCCTGACGCGGCGGCACTTTGGCGCCCTGGTGGTCGGTGCGGGCGTGGCAGCCAGCTTGCCGGCCACGGCCGACGCACTCACGGTCAGCGACTCCATGGTCGAGGTGAAGACTCCCGATGGCGTAGCCGAGGCCTATCTGGCGCAGCCCACGGACGGGAAACATCCTGGCGTGATCCTGTGGCCGGACGCCTGGGGCCTGCGTGCCTCGATCAGGCAACTGGCCCGTCGCCTGGCGGAATCCGGATACACCGTCCTGGCACCGAATCCGTACTACCGCTCCACCCGACTGCCGGCGCTCCCCGAGCCGCTCGACATGAGAGATCCGGAAGTCCGCAAGCTCTGGGGCACCATGCGCGCCCTGCTGACGACCGACGCCGTCGACCACGACGCGCTGACCTACCTCGGCTACCTCGATGCGTTGCCGTCCGTGGACACGTCGCGCAAGCTCGGGACCCTCGGTTACTGCATGGGCGGCGCGATGGCCCTGCGCGCCGCGGCGGCGCTGCCCGGCCGGGTCGGTGCAGCCGCGTCCTTCCACGGCGCGGGACTGGTGACCGACAAGCCCGACAGCCCGCACCTGCTGGTGGCCAGGATGAAGGCGGGCTGCCTGATCGCCATCGCCGAGAGCGACGACAAGGCGCAGCCCGAGGCGAAGGACGCCTTGCGCGCGGCGTTCACCGCAGCCGGGCTGCGGGCGGAAATCGAGGTCTACGAGGGCACGCTGCACGGCTGGTGCCCACCCGACACCCTGGTCTACAACGAGACCCAGGCGGAGCGCGCGTGGAGCCGGCTGCTGGAATTGTTTTCGGGCGCGCTTGCCTAGCCCTTGAACCCCTTGGCGACCACGTAGACCTCCCTCGACCTGGACCGGGATGCGGCGGGCTTGCGTATCGACACCTTCTCGAAAGCGGTGCGCAACTCCTTCAGGTATGCGTCCGAACCCACGCCCTGGAACAACTTGGCGACGAAGGTGCCGCCGGGCTTGAGGACGCGCCTGACCATGTCCAGCGCCAGCTCCAGCAGGTAGATCGCCCCGGCCTGGTCGGCGGAGCTGATGCCGCTGATGTTGGGCAGC
>JAHEAZ010000126.1 GCA_024642505.1 Gammaproteobacteria bacterium | reverse complement strand
GCGTTCGCCACCGCCACCATCGCCTGCCAGGAGTACGGGATCCGCAGCTCCGGCGCGGGCAGTGCCCGTCCGATGGGCATCTACAACGCGGTGCTGTACAGCGGCATCTTCTGCGGCGCGGCGCTGGGTGGCGTACTCGCCGGCCGCTTCGGCTTCGGCACTGCCTTCGTCAGCGGCGCCGTGATGTGTGCGCTGGCGGGTCTCGTGGCTGCGCGCGCGATGAATGGCGACGCAGGCGACGCTGTGCCCGAGCCAGTCGTCGCCGCCCCGTCCGGTGTCGTGCCACAGACAGGGCGCGCCGCCGCGCTGTGGTGCGCGCTGATGCTGCCGATGAGCGCCTGCACCGCTGCCATTGTCTGGTACCTTACGCCGCTGGCCCTGAGCGCCGCCGGGTCGGGGCCGGCCGAGGTGGCGCGGGTGGTGATGCTGTACTACCTGTCGACGGTGCTGTTGGGGCCGACGGTGAGCGCCGCCTCGGACGGCCTCCTGGGCCCGAGACGGCTGGTGTTGGCAGGGGCCGCTTTGACGGCCATCGCCCTGCTGTCGATGGCCTGGTGGGGCGGATTCTGGGCGGCCGTCACGCTGGTCGTCGCGCTGGGCGTCGGCCACGTGCTGATGCGTGCGCCGCTGTATGCGCTCGCGCTGCGCCTCGACGCCAGCGGCGCCGCAATCGACCAGCTGCGCCTCGCCGAGCGGCTCGGTGCGATCGCCGGACTCGTGTTGTGCGCGCTGAGCCTGCCCGAGGTCGGCGCGGCGCAGATGGCGCCGGCGCTGGGTTTGGCCGTGACACTGGGGCTGGCGGCCTTCGTATGGATCGACCGGGCGAGCCCGGGGCAGGCGAGAATCGCGCCATGATTGGTCGCCGCCTGCTGCCTTTGATGCTTTGTCTGCTGGCCTGGTTCGGCCCAGGCACGGCCGTCGCCCACAAGATCATGATCGTCACCTGGACCGGCTGCGAGGACGCCTGCCGCGGGGTGCAGAGCCATCTGAAAGACAGTGGCCTCAATCCGGAGATCCTGCTGCGCGACGCTGCCGAGCGGAAAGCGGCGTTGCCCGGCTTCGTCGCCGAGGCCAAAGCCGAGCGGGTGGACCTGATCGTCACCTACGGCACGAACGCCACGCTGGGCGTGGCCGGCAGGCTGGCCGACAAGGACCGCCCCGAGTTCGCGCCGGGCATTCCCAAGGTCTTCATGATCGTGGCCGATCCGGTCGGCGCGGGCCTGGTGCAGAGTCTGGACAAGACCGGCCGCGACGACCTGACCGGCACCTACAACCGCGTGCCGGAGGAAGTCAATATTGAGACGCTGCGCACCTACCGGCCGGGCTTCCGCCGACTGGGGTTGCTGTACCACGCCGACGAGATCAACTCGGTGGTCAAGCGCGACGAGTTGGCCGCGCTGTCGAAGGCGATGGGTTTCAAACTGGTTGCGATAGAGATCCCGGCCGGTCCCGACGGGCGACCGCGGCCGGCCGACATCGCGCCGCAGCTCGATAAGCTGAAGCTGGCCGGCGTCGACTTCGTCTACCTGGGCTCGTCGTCTTTCCTGCGCAAGAACAGCGATCTCTTCACTCAGGCGGCGGTGGCGCTGGGCCTGCCGGTGCTCAGTCCCTACGAATCGACGGTGCGCAAGGCATCTGCGCTGCTGTCGGTGGCCGCGCGCTATAGCGATGTCGGCCGGCTCGCCGGCGCGCAGGCGGAGAAGATCCTGCGTGGCCGCGTCAAGGCCGGCTCGCTGCCGGTGGCACGCATTACGCGCTTCGCCGTCGTCATCAACATGCAGGTGGCGAAGAAGCTGGGACTGATTCCACCGCTGGATCTGCTGCAGATCGCCGAGACGGTGAACTGATCGTTGAGCGCCGCGCCGCGGCGGGCGCGGCGCCATAACTGGCATCGTCTACATACTGCAAGGAACGATCACTGACCATCGCAATGGAGTGGCGACGGAGTACGGGCCGGGAGTGGGCTGGCCTGAGGATAAGAACACCACGCACTGGCTCGAGAATAGAGGAACGACGCCGGCGGTGGAGATCTCGGTCGTGGGATAGCTTGTCGGCAACTGCAGCCTCTCGCGGTCGCTGCAACATTAGCGCGGGGCAGACGCCTGCGCCACGTCAACGGGCCTTTCGCACGCGCTCCACTTCATCGGCCAGCATCCGATCGCGGAGGCCTTCCCCGCGCAGCGCTATGAACGTCACGATGCCGTGAATCGCAAGGCCTAGGCCCCAGCCGAGCAGTGGAAACAAGAACCAGCGCTGGCCGCCATTCCAGAGGTTGATTGCAAGCAGCCCAGCGTTGACCAACACGTAGACCAAGGCGTGGATCTTGAACCCGGTCTTGAGACCGACGCGACGCTTGGCGCGGCGCAGGATCTCGTCCTCGCTCAAAGGGGAGTTCGGTGTCATGGGCATGGTCCTTCATGATCGAAGTTCGGATCTTCACACGGAGTGGCGCGCTTGTCACCGTAAGAGCCAAGGACCGCTTCGGGTCGTTCTCGGAAGTGACGTCTGATTTCCCGAAGATCCGCTTCGCGTCGGAAGCGGCGTCGCATGTCCGCAAACTGGAAGGCCCGCCTGCGGCATACAGCGAACGTCGAGGACGCTGGAAGGAAGGTCAGAAAGCGGCCGGTAATCGATCTAGCGCAACGCGTTTCAATCGGCCTAAGTGCGGACACTATCGGCCGTCGAGAAGGGAAACGGTATCCGGAACACCTATTCTCCTTTGATCTCGAGGCATCGCGCTCTGATCACGCGATAGACTTTGCCGGATGAGCCAGGTTTCGTTCATTGACGGGAAGACCCGTGTGTACGCCATTGTCGGCGACCCCATCGAGCAGGTGCGATCGCCGGAGATGGTCACTTGGGAGTTGCAGCGGCGCGGCGTCGACGCAGTGCTGTTTCCGCTTCACCTTGGAAGCGACGACTTCGAGGGCGCCATGCCCTCGCTGATGAAGATCCGGAACCTCGACGGGCTGATCTTCACCATCCCGTTCAAGGCACGAGCGATGGCCTTCGCGCAGCGGCTGGGGGAGCAGGCTCGACGCGTTGGCGGGTTCAACGCAATGGCGCGCCGCCCGGACGGCACCTGGATCGGCGAGATGTTCGACGGCCTGGGCTGCGTCGAGGCGTTCAAGCGCCGCGGTTACCCCATCGGCGGACGGCGTCTGATGCTGATCGGACTGGGAGGTGCCGGCGCTGCGATCTGCGTCGCGATGGCCAGCGAGAAGCCCAGCCACATGGGAATCTTCGATCTCGACCCCGCGCGTTGCGAACGCATGAAGGCGGCGATCGCGGAAATCAGCCCGGACACGGCGGTTGAGGTGGTCATGCCCCGCGTCGAAGGAGTGGACATCCTGCTCAACGCGACGCCGGTGGGCATGCTGAACGACACGCGCATGCCAATCGACGTCGGACGGATTCCGCCCGAGGTGATCGTGTTCGACGCGATTGTCAAGCCCGAACGGACCTCATTGCTCAAGTTGGCCGAGGCGTGCGGCTGCCGCACCGTGGGTGGTCGCGAGATGATGCTCGGTCAGATCGCCAGAATCGTCAACTTCTTCATCGAACAGAAAGTGAGCTCGGACACAGCGTGAAAGGGCCTGCCCGGCCCGTTCGCGTTCTCCCGGCTATCACGTGGGCCCAACGGTCTTCGCCGCGCGCGAAAACTGAAACCTGCAAGCATCCGCGCCTTCAGCCAGCGTCGTAGGGCGTGCAAATCGAGTGCGGTAGCGGGGACGATGCAACTCGTCGACCCAGACCGAATCAAGCGCGCAAAAGATGCGAGCGGCTTCGAGCGCATGATGGGCACGGAAGAAGTCATTGAACAGGCACTTCGTGATATGGGTGTGGCTCTCGTCGTTCGTGTCGACAGCCTGAACGTAGGTGAAGCGGGGCCCGAAGAGAAGTTCACCTCGTTCCCTGTAATTCTCCGCGATACACTCGAAGGCCTTGTCTGGATTGGCCTGAACGATTCCGAAGCGCTCCTCCAGGTAGCTGCCCGTGTGTTTCCGAAACTGGCGGGACAGGAATGCCTCGATCGAGGACAGAGCGCGCTCCTGTCCAACGAACAACTTAAGTGATCGATATGCAATCAGAACTCCCCAAGCCAGACCAAGCCAGCGGCGACTGGGGTCGCCCTTCGATTGCCAAGGGAGCCAGCGTCTGTTCGGCATAGCGAACCTCCTCATGCCTAGCGTGCGTCCCGATGATGCCTGCGAGTTGAGACAGTATGGCTAATTCGCCACCCTGTTTCCACCTCCCCTGCCCCTAACGCCGAGCCAGCGCCGTCCGGGACCTCAAGGACAGCAGTTCCCGCCGTTCGTCGCTTCCGATAGCAGACGTTGAGCGGGACGTCCGCTCTGCGTGAGTCCTGGCGGCCGGAGTCGGCACGAAGCGGACATCGGGAAATCT
>JAHEAZ010000125.1 GCA_024642505.1 Gammaproteobacteria bacterium | reverse complement strand
CGATGATACGTAGGCCGGGAACTGCAACGTAAGCCTAAGGAAAGCGGCCTGGTCCTCGAACATGCCGGTGAAGCTGTCCTCAAATCCCCCGACCGACCTGAGGGAATCGAGACGCATCATCGCGTTGCAGGTGGTGGGAGACTGCGCCTTGTTGTCGACCAGCAGCGCAGCCAGCCTGGGAGGCTCGATGACCGCGTCGGGGACGACCCCAAGATCGTAGAAGAAATCCTGGCCGGCTTGCTGCGCCCCAGGGTCCCAGGAATTCCAGATCAGCGTCCGGCCATAGACCAAGGCGACCTGCGGATGCCGCGTGGCGATATCGACCTGCTCCGCAAGCTTGCCTGGCAGCCAGATGTCGTCGGCATCGAGGAATGCGACGAACTCTCCCCGGGCATGAGCCAACCCCAGATTTCGCGTTGCGCTCATGCCGCGATTGGCATGATCTGCGTGTTCCAGATACCTGATCCGTGTCGGCTGTTGCCGCGCGTACTCGCGCGCCATCGCCGTACTACGGTCAGCGGAACCATCGTCGACCAGCAGCAACTCCCAGTCGGGACCGGCCTGGCCCAGGACGCTGTCGACGGCCTCGGACAGAAACCGTTCTTCGTCCCGGAAAATGATGATGGCGCTGACCCGCGGTGCCGGCATGTCAGTTGCCGCCCCGCCGGGCCGGTTTCTCGACCAGACTCCGCGCTGCACGCCGCAGGTAGTATCGACCCAGGTGGTAGCTTCGCACTGCGGCAAAGCGCAATGGGTGGCGGTACGGTCGCAGGGCGTCCTCGAGCGCCGCGGCGAGTTCCCGCGTGACCTTGTCCGGATGCTGTGCGAGATGGCCGGCGACCCAATCGAGGTAGCGGCCCCGCGACGGCGTCAGCCATTCCGGGTACCAGCCTGCCCGGCGCCTGTCGGCGATCCAGCTGTTGCCCTCGTGTTGGCGGTAACGCGAATGCGTGGCTTCTTCCACGAACGCCGGGTAGCGCAGCAACAACTTCGCATACAGGACCATGTCCTCGTATTGTCCGGCGAACTCTGGCTCGAACCCGCCCACCTGCTGCACGGCCTGCCTGCGCATCAGTACGCTGCCGCAGCCGGGACAAGCGAACTCGTTGGCGAGCAACACCGTCAGCAATTGCGGCGGGGCAAATGTCTGCCCAGGGCCCACGCCGAGCGCCTTGAGGTAATCAGCCGGCTGGCCTGCCTCCTGCCGCCACCCATGCCAGACGAGGGTTCGCCCATAGGTCATGGCCAGCTCGGGGTGCGCCTCGAGCAGCTCGACCTGCACGGCCAGCTTGCCGGGCTCCCACAAATCGTCACCGTCGAGGTAGGCCAGGTATTCGCCACGACTCAGCTCGAAGCCCAGCTGACGCGAGGGCCCGGTACCGCGTTGGCAGTGCCCGGGATGCTCCGCATACTCGATTCGCCCCGGATGAGCGGCCGCGTAATCGCGGGCTATCCGCGTGCTGCGATCGGTCGATCCGTCGTCGACCAGCAACAGCTGCCAGTGACCGTAGGACTGCGCCAGTACCGACCCGATCGCCTCTTCGAGGAACTGCTCCTCGTCGAGGAAGATGATCACGATGCTGACGAGCGGCCTGCCGTTCATTGCCGTGCGCGGCTGAGTTGGCGTGCGAATTCCGCGGCGTCCCAGTCGAGCACGGCCACCCTCGGCAGCTGGAACGGGTCGGTGTCCACCCAGACCGCACCGGGGTCGGCAATACAGGCGCCATCGAAACCAGCCTCGCGGACCATGCCCGGCGTCTCCGGGCCGAAGTCGCCGAAGGGATAGGCGAACATCGGAACGCGCCGGCCGAGCAAGTGCTGCAGATCCTCTTTAGATCGGCGGATCTCCAGCCGCTGCACGGATGCGTCGCAGGCCGACAGCGTCGCATGGCTGACCGAGTGGGCGCCGATCGTCATGCCGGGCAGGCCCGCCAGTTCCCGGACCTCTTCAGCCGACAGGATGCGATGCGTCGGGCGAGTCTGGTGTCCCGTGCCCGACCATTGTTCGACTGCTGCCAGCGCCTGCTCGCGCGCCACTTCATCCAGACCGCGCAGGTATTTCCAGATCTCGTAGAAGAACCCGAGGCGGGTGGTCGGATCGGCCTCCCAGGGCTTGGCGCCGCGGACAGATGGGTCGAAGCCGACTTTCGCTGAACCCAGATCCCAGCTCTGCTCCGATCCGGCAGCCGAGATCTGCAATCTGTCCGGCAGCTGTCCGGCGACCAGCAGGCACCTTTCGAGGCGGTCCCACCAGAACTCGCGCTGCGAACCGATTGCACCACTGGTGACGAAGAACGTCGCCGGCAGCCCGTTTCGCACCAGCAGCGGCGCGGCGGCCTGCAGGTTGTCCGCGTAGCCGTCGTCGAAGGTAATCGCCACGGTGCCGTCGGACAGCCGTTGACTCAGGTGCTCCGCCAGCAGTTCCGTCAGGGCCACCACCCGGTAGTCACGCGCAAGGCTGCGCAGCTGGTCCTCGAATCGCTGCGGCGACACGCACAGGTCCCATGGATCGCATTCCTCGGCCGCGACGCGGTGATACATGAGGATGCACGCCTTGGCGGCCCGGCGGCGGCGTATCTCCGTGATCCAGTGCCGCAGCCGCCCGGTCACGACCCGGCTCCGGTCACCGGCCCTGCCTCGTCCCCTCCGGCCTGTGCCGCCGGCCTGGTCGCGCGCACGGTCAGCAGCAGCGGATAGAGAACATCCTGGTGGTCCAGCTCCGCCGGATCGAGTTCCTCGGCCGCGAGGCCTTCCAGGAACGCAATGCTGGCCAGCACGTTGCCATGGCAGCCGAACTTTGAGTGATCGGCCGGGAAGACCTCGGCAAAGAGCCGCTCCAGCGCCAGAGACCCGAACCCCCAGAACCAGGTATCACGCCACTGCCCCTGCTCCAGGTGAGCAATCGTCCCGGGCACCGTGAGCAACAGGACGCCGCCCGGCCGCAGTACCCGGTACATCGTCCTGATCGCCGCCGGCACGTCGAAGATCAGGTGCAGGGTCTGGGTAACGATCAGGCAATCGAATACGCCGTCCGGAATCCCCATGCCGGTCGCCAGGTCGGACACGATCGTGGTGTTGCCGCCGCAGTCCTGGACGTTGAGCACGTCCGACATCGTGACCCGATCCCCGCCGTAGCGCAGTGTGTACTCGTTGTCGCCGATCTCCAGGACGCGGCCCCGGACATCATCCATGTGCGCGCCGAGAAACGCCTCGATGTAATGACGATCGATCGGCCGGCCCCGGTCGAAGCCGAACTCGCGGCTGAACGGCTCCAGCCGTCGCAGGTCGCCGAACGCAACGTCCCCGCGCCGGGGCCGGTAGCCGAGGCCGGGCCAGCGGGCTGCAGCACGGACACGTAACCGGCGCGGCAGCCAGGGCAGGACCTTGCGGACCGCGATCCTGCGGACGTCGAATTCCCGGCTTACCAGCGCATGCGGTGCCCGGCGCAAGAGGTACGCCAGGTCGCCGACGGCCGACGACCGCGAATCGCCGCGACGCCAGCGTGCGAGGGCTCGCTCGGCGAGCCGTGCGCCGTAATAATCCTGCCAGGTGCGTCGCCCGGCCCGCCAGGCATTGGCGAACCGTGCTTCCCCGCGCACTTCCGCATGCTGCCGATCGAGTACATCCAGGACTGCTGCAAGCATGCGGCGCGGGTCGCCGGACATGTTGGATTCGTGCAGTCGGTACTCGGCCACGAGCACCGGGTGGCTGGCAACCGTGTGTCGCCTGGCGAGGCGAAGGTACAGGTCGTAGTCCTCGCAGGCCTTCAGGTCCTGATCGAAGCCACCGACGTCAACGAGGGCCGCCCTGCGATACATCACGCAGGCATGCATGCCCACCGGATTACCCTGCAGGAAACACTCGTACGGTTCGTCGTCGCAGGAGCGCAAGGGGACCTGCGGCGCCGCCGCTCCAAGCGCGTCGATGTGCCGGAAGGCTCCGTATACAAAGACTGTGGCCGGATGATCCCTGAAGCAGTCGAGTCCTGCCCGTACAGCCGCCGCTGTCAGGCGGTCGTCTGCATCCAGGAACACGATGAAGGAACCGCTCGCCTCTTCGAGGCCGCGATTACGGGCCGCGGCGAGTCCCCGGTTGAGCTGCCTGAGACAACGCACGCCTGGGTAATGCTCCGCTACGGCGGCTGAGCCATCGGTCGAGCCGTCGTCGACCACGATGATTTCATCAAAAGGCCGCTCCTGTGACAGGGCGCTTTCGATGGCGTCGGCCAGGAAGCCTGCGTGATTGAAGCATGTGATGACGAGCGAAATCGCTTCCGGTCCAGCGGGCGGACGACCCGGCCCCGGCCGCGTCATGGCGCCTCGTTCCCTGGTACGCGCTTCACCTTCGGTCGCAGTCATGGCGGGCCTGGCAGGAACACGGAAGGCGGCGCCTGCTTCGGCTGGCGCAGATAGAAACCGACACCCGACAGCCAGCCCCGCATTTCGTCCCCCAGGGT
>JAHEAZ010000124.1 GCA_024642505.1 Gammaproteobacteria bacterium | reverse complement strand
TGCAAACCAGTTGTCCGTGGGCACCACCGCGGCGTAGAGCTCCCTGGCGCGCGTGGCGTTGCCCAGCGCATCCTGCGCGCGCGCCGCCCAGTAACGCCATCTCGCATCAGCGCGGAGCGCCGGCGACATGGCCTCGATGGCCTCGGCGACGCGGGGCCAGTCGCTCGCCCAGAGTGCCGCACGGACATGCCATTCGTGCGCCACGTCGTCGAAATCAGCGGCGGCGACCTGCGCGAAGTACTCGAGCGCCTTCGACCGGCGGCTCCATGCGAGTCCAAGGGCAACGGCGCGGGCATAGGGACTCGCTGCGGCGCGATCGAGCTCGCGCGCTTTGACCAACGCCTGGTAACGGTCGACCGCCGCTTCGGGGTTGCGCCGGGCCAGCCGGCTCCAGCCATCCAGCAGCGCCGCCTCCTCGACCGGAGTTCCTGGCGAGCGGATCAAGGCGTCGATTGCCGCTTGCGGCGAGTTGATCAACAGTGCCCATTCGCGCAGCGGCCGTGCCTGCTCTTCCGGCAGGGATTTCGCCAGCCACTTCGCCAGGCCGGCCTCGCCTTCGGCAAGCGCAAGCCGGGCACGGCGTTCGACCAGCGCGTCGTCGAGCAGGCCCCGGGTCTTCAGCCACTCGAAGCCAGGATCGCAGGCATCATCGGCGCTCCTGGGCGTGAGCCACTCCGCAATGATGGCATCGGCCAGCCCGTCCTGGCGGTCGAGCGCAATGCGCGCGTTGATGGCCTGGCACCGCAAGTCCTGGTCGGCCGACCGGACCTGCGCATAGGCCTCGAGAAATGCCTGCCATTGCCGCCGTACCGCGAGCGATGGAAGCCACGCGCGCCGGACGACCCGGCCGACCGGCTCCTGGCCATGATCCGCCAGGAACTGCCGGGCCCGCGCATCCAGCGACAGCTCGCCCGCGCCTGCTGACGCCGCGGCGATCGCGCTGCGCAGCCTTGCGGCCAGCAGGTACGGGTAGAGCGGATAGCCGGTGAGCAACTGGCTGTCGCCGCCTTCCGGCGGCCCGCGGCCGGCCTCCGCCTCCGCATAGGCGGCCGCGAACTCCTGCCGTGCGGCTGACTGATCGGCCGCAGCCATCGCGGGCGCCGGCAGGCCGAGCAGGACGAGCGTCACGCCACGCAGGAACCAGCCGGTACGCGCCGCGCGAGTCAAGCTGCCAGCCCCCGTGTCCGCCACCACAAGCCAAGGATCGTGGTGAAGCCAAAGTCCCGCGCGGCGATTCGTCCGTCGCGATCGAGCACGTAGTAGGTCGGATAGCCGCGGATCCGGTACGCGCCGGCCAGTTCGGCGCTGCCGAGGCCGACCGGCATGCTGACCTCGTGGCCCGTGGTCCAGCCTGCAACCTGCGCCGGCGATTCGTAGTCCAGCGCTACGAACACGACCCGCACCGAGTCGCCGAACCAGCGATCGAACCAGCGCAGCTGCGGCGCGCTGGCCGCGCACACCTGGCACCATGGGGCAAAGAAGTAGAGTACCGCCGGCTTACCTGCAAGCGCTTTGCTTGAGACTCCCCGACCCGCAGTGTCAACGAGCTCAAAAGGTGGCGCCATGGTGCGTTCGCCGACGGGCAGCAGGTCGCGAGTCTGCCAGGCATGGATGGCCAGCGCCGCTACCAGCAGCAGGGCCAGCTGCAGGGACCAACGGAACCAGGGCTTCATCGGAACAGGTAATCGAGCGCGATGCCGATGAAGACGATCAGGCCGAAGTAGTGGTTGTTGTTGAAGGCGCGGAAGCAGCGCAGGGGATCGCGGTCGCGAATCAGCCATTGCTCGTAGAGGAATATGATCGCACCGGCAGTGAGGCATGCCCGATACCAGCCACCGAGGCCGGCCTCTTCGCCGACCAGGAACAGCGCCAGCAGTACCATGCCCTGCATGGCCGCCACGATCACGCGGTCCGCATCGCCGAACAGGATGGCCGTGGACTTCAGGCCGAGCCGCAGGTCGTCTTCGCGGTCGACCATGGCGTACATCGTGTCGTAGACCGCCGCCCACAGCACCACGGCCACCAGCATCAGCCAGGCGAGCCGGGGCACGGTGCCCGTCAGGGCCGCAAACGCCATGGGAATCGACCAGGCAAAGGCGATGCCCAGATAGAACTGAGGCACCTGCACGTAGCGCTTGGCGAACGGATAGGTCACCGCGAGCAGTGCGCCGAACACTGCGTACAGCTGTACCAGGGGCTCGAGCAGGAGGGCCAGCCAGGCAGCCACCAAGCCGAGCCCGACGAACAGCGTCAGCGCTTCGCCCGGGCTGACACGGCCCGAAGCCAGCGGTCGCTCGGCAGTCCGCCGGACGTGCGGATCGAAGTCGCGATCCACGTAGTCGTTAATGACGCAGCCGGCGGAGCGCATCACGACGACACCGGCCATGAAAATGATGAATATCGTCTCGTCGGGCCGTCCGTTTCCCGCGACCCACAGTGCCCACAGCGCCGGCCACATCAACAGCCAGATTCCTATCGGTCGGTGCAGCCGCATCAACTGCGCGTAATCGAGCAGGGTTTTCAGGAACGCACGGGCGCCGTCGCGAAGCGGCGATGGCCTGTAGGTGGGTTTGTAGGCCGGATCCCGCCGTGGCCTGGGCGGTGGCGCGGGATGGAAGTCCGTGCTCATGCGATGCCCTCGGGCAGGAAGACTTCCTGCACGATCAGGCAGTGCGTCGCGAGCCGGTAGCGTGCCCGGCGCGCCCAGACCGCGTCGGGTGTGGTCGTGGCAGCGCGCAGCGCCCGGTGGAACAATGGATTACCGGGAGAGAGGCGCGCGAATTCCAGCGGTTCACGGAGCGCCCCGCCCAGGCTTGCCAGGCGCGGTCCCAGTGCATCGTTGCCAAGCGCCGCCAGCCATGGTTCTGCCGCGAGCGTCGCCGCGGGCACCAGCGTTTGTGCAAACACGCGCGCGACGGAGGCGCAGGTTAGTTCGATCTCGCGGATGAAAGTGGACAGGTCGGATACTGCCAGCGCAGCCGCGTCGGCCGGCAGGAGCACGTCGTATCGCTCGCTCACAATACGCAGGCCGAACTCCCCGCGGCAATGGCTGCGTACCCGCTCGGTGAGCAGTCCCTGTTCGGTCAGCCAGGACAGCATCTCCGCTCCGGCCCCGAGGCGGGCCGTCTCGCGGGTCCAGCGCGACGTTGAGCTATCGTCCGTGGCAGCGGGAATGGAAAGCACAGTCATACCTTGCCGTAACGGGTGCCGGCGCCAATCCAGCGCCGCTTGAGCGGTGCAATGTTAGCCGCATGTCGCTCCAGCATCACCTCTGCCGCCTGCTGCACCCGCGGCAGGAGATCTGCATCGCGCATCAGGTCGGCAACCTTCATCTGCATGAGCCCTGTCTGCCGGGTACCCAGCAATTCGCCCGGACCCCGCAATTCAAGATCCCTGCGGGCTACTTCGAAGCCATCGGTCGTTTCGCGCATCACCCTGAGCCTTTCGCGCGCCGTCTCAGACAGTGGCGCGTGGTATAGCAGGACGCAACTGCTGGCGTGTTCACCCCGGCCGACCCGCCCGCGCAGCTGGTGCAGCTGCGCGAGTCCCATGCGTTCGGCGTTCTCGATGATCATCAGGCTTGCGTTCGGCACGTCCACGCCGACCTCGATCACGGTCGTGGCCACGAGCAGGCCGATTTCGCCGGCCTTGAATCTTGCCATGGTCCGCTCCTTCTCGGGGGCGGGCATGCGGCCGTGTACCAGCGCGACATTGATCCCGGGCAGCGCGCCGGCGAGCGTAGCGGCGGTGTCCTCCGCGGCCTGTGCCTCCAGCAGATCCGACTCCTCGATCAGCGGACAGACCCAGTAAGCCTGCCGGCCCTCGCCTACGGCGGCGTGAATGCGCGCGACCACCTCGTCGCGCCGCGACTCCGGCAGGACGACGGTAGTCACGGGCGTCCGACCCGGCGGCAGTTCATCGATGACCGATACGTCGAGGTCGGCATAGGCAGTCATCGCCAGCGTGCGCGGAATGGGTGTGGCCGTCATGATCAGCTGGTGCGGGAAGCGTCCCTGGCTCATGCCCTTCTCGCGCAGCGCAAGGCGCTGGTGCACGCCGAAGCGATGCTGTTCGTCAATGACCGCCAGCGCGAGCCGGCTGAAACGCACGCCCTCCTGAAACAGTGCGTGTGTGCCGACTATCACCGGCACGTGGCCGGCCGCGATCGCGCCCAGCGCCCCCTGCCGCGCCTTTCCGGTAAGCCTGCCCGAGAGCAGTGCGACGTCGAGTCCGAGCGGCTTCAGCCAGCGATCGAAATTCTGCCAGTGTTGCTCGGCTAGCAACTCGGTGGGAGCCATCAGCGCTGCCTGGAAGCCCGGCTCGACCGCACGCAGGGCGGCGAGTGCGGCGATCACGGTCTTGCCGGAACCTACGTCGCCCTGCACCAGGCGCAGCATCGGGTGGGACTGCGTCAGATCGGCGCGTACTTCGGCCAGTACGCGTTGCTGGGCGCCGGTCAGTGAAAAGGG
>JAHEAZ010000054.1 GCA_024642505.1 Gammaproteobacteria bacterium | reverse complement strand
GTCCCCTTTTTCGGTACAATCCGCCGATGTTCGGTTCCCGCGCCAAGACTGCTGACCCATCCACCGCCCAGCCCGCCGAGAGCGGCTTCTTCGCGCGCCTGCGTGCGAAGGTCAACCGTGGCGGCTCGTGGCTGGGCGACCTGCTGCCCGGGCGCAAGATCGACGATGAGCTGCTCGAGGAACTCGAGACGCGCCTGCTTGCCGCCGATGTCGGGGTGGAGGCGACCGGGACGATTCTGGGCGAGCTGCACCGCAAGGTCGCCCGCAAGGAACTGGCCGATGTTGACGCGCTGCTCGGCGCACTGCGCGCATCGCTCCTCGATATATTGAAGCCCGTCGAGCAGCCCTTCATCGTCGATCGCACGCGGCGGCCCTATGTGGTGCTGGTCGTGGGCGTCAATGGCTCGGGCAAGACCACGACCATTGGCAAGCTGACGCGCCGACTCAAGCAGGATGGGCTCAAGGTCATGCTCGCGGCCGGTGACACGTTTCGCGCCGCGGCGGTCGAGCAGCTCACCGTCTGGGCGGAACGCAACCAGGTGCCCATCATTGCCCAGGCGACCGGTGCCGATCCGGCAGCCGTCGTATTCGATGCACTGGAAGCCGCCCGCGCACGCGGCATCGACGTGTTGATCGCCGACACGGCCGGCCGCCTGCACACCCAATCTCACCTGATGGATGAACTCAAGAAAGTCACCCGGGTGCTCAAGCGGCTCGATCCCGAAGCGCCGCACGAGGTACTGCTGGTGCTCGACTCGAGCCTGGGCCAGAACGCGATCAGGCAGGCCGAGCAGTTCAAAGCCGCCGTCGGCGTCAGCGGCATCGCCATTACCAAGCTCGATGGCACCGCCAAGGGTGGCGTGGTGATCGCCATCGCGCGCAAGTTCGGCCTGCCGATCCGCTTCGTCGGCATTGGTGAGCAGGCTGAGGATTTCGGGCCGTTCGAGGCCGGGGCCTTCGTCGACGGGCTGCTGCGGCCCCAGCCCGGGGCTGGCGCATGATCACCTTCCAGCGGGTCTTCAAGCGCTATCCGAACGGCCGCGAGGCACTGGCGGAAGTGAGCTTCGACCTGGCTTCCGGCGAAATGGCCTTCCTGACCGGGCACTCCGGCGCTGGCAAGAGCACGGTGCTCAAGCTGATCGCCCTGCTGGAGCGGCCCACCCGTGGCCAGGTGATCGTCAACAACCGCAACACAGCCAGTGTCGGCAGCGGCGCGATCCCGGCGTTCCGTCGCCAGGTCGGCATGGTGTTCCAGGACCACAAGCTGCTCGCGGACCGGCCCATCTACGACAACGTCGCCCTGCCGCTCGTGATTGCGGGTGTCACGCGCCGCGAGCTGGACAAGCGGGTGCGCGCCGCACTCGACCAGGTCGGGCTGCTGGGCAAGGAAACCAGCTTTCCGCTCGAGCTGTCGGCTGGCGAGCAGCAGCGCGTGGGCATCGCGCGCGCCGTGATCAGCAAGCCGCCGGTGCTGATCGCCGACGAACCGACCGGCAATCTCGACCCTGATCTCGCGCTCGAGGTCATGAACCTGTTCAAGCGGCTGAACGACGTCGGCGTGACGGTCATGGTGGCAACCCACGACGTGCACCTGATCGACCGCTTCGGAGTCCGCCGCATCCACATCGAGCACGGCCAGCTGGCAGGATTTCCCCCCGATGTCGCGGCCTAACCCGGCGAAGGTGGCCTATGCCTCGGGCCGGCGTTCGCCGCTGGCGGCCCTGTCCACCTGGGTCGAGCGGCACGTACAGTCGCTGGTCTCCTCGCTCGGCAAGCTGGTGCGTCAACCCTTCGCCTCGGCGCTGACCATCGGCGTGATCGGCCTCGGCCTGGCATTGCCGGCCTGCCTGCACCTGGTCGTTGTCAACGCCTCCGCAGTCACCGCCGGCATCGAGAAGACCGTGCAGCTGTCGGTCTACCTGAAGCAACCGATGACTGCAGAGCAGGCTCGCAAGGTACGCCAGGGTATCGACGCGCGCGACGACGTGCTCGACGCCCAGCTGGTGACGCCCGCCGAGGGCCTGAAGGAGTTCGAGGAAATGTCGGGTTTCGGCGAGGCGCTGAAGGCGCTCGACGACAACCCGCTGCCTTACGCGATCACCATTCGGCCTGCACCGCTGTTCGACTCGCCGGAGGCAATCGAGTCTCTGTCCGACGAGCTCGAGACCCTGCCCGAGGTCGAGATAGTCCAGGTGGATACCGAGTGGGTCCGCCGACTTGACGCCATTCTCGGCGCGCTTGAGCAGGTCGTGCTGCTGGCGGCCGGGCTGCTCGGCCTCGGGGTCGTCGTTATTGTCGGAAACACCATACGCCTCGACATCAACGGCCGACGCGAGGAAATCGAGGTCATCAAGCTGGTCGGCGGCAGCAATGCCTTCGTGCGCCGCCCGTTTCTCTACAGCGGCACCTGGTACGGGCTGGGCGGCGGCCTACTGGCCTGGATCCTGGTGTCTGCGGCGGTCGGCTTCCTGGCCGGGCCGATCGAGAAGGTTGCGTCACTCTACGCTTCGTCCTTCCGTCTCCAGGGCCTCGATCCGGACGGGATCCTGGCGCTGGTCGCCGGCGGTGCGCTACTGGGCTGGGTGGGGTCATGGGTGACCGCCACCTATCACCTTAGGCGTATCGAGCCTCGCGCCTAACCTATTGTTTGTAAAATACAAAATAGCGGAACTTCGGGATCTGTTAGCACTCTAATTCCCCGAGTGCTAAGTTCGCGCTAAGATAGGAAGCGGACCATGGAACCGGAGGGATGAGACGCCAATGACCAGTACTGCCCTTGCGCTGAAGCAATCCTCGCAGCTGATCGGAGCGCCGATCGGCAGCCTTGAGGCTTACGTCGAGCGGGTGACCAGCCTGCCGGTGCTCAGCCGGGAAGATGAAGTCGAGCTGGCCGAGCGTTTTCGCGACGAGGGCGACCTAGAGGCCGCCAGGGCGCTGGTCCTGTCGCACCTCAGGTTCGTGGTGCACGTTGCGCGTGGCTACATGGGCTACGGCCTGCCGGTTGGTGACCTCATCCAGGAAGGCAACATCGGCCTGATGAAGGCGGTCAAGCGCTTCGATCCCTCCATGGGGGTCAGGCTGGTCAGCTTCGCAGTGCACTGGATCCGCGCCGAAATCCACGAGTACGTGCTGCGCAACTGGCGGCTGGTGCGCGTCGCCACCACCAAGGCGCAGCGCAAGCTGTTCTTCAACCTGCGACGCATGAAGAAGAATCTCGGCTGGCTGTCCGAGGACGAAACCCACGCCGTCGCCCGCGACCTGGGCGTCGAGCCGCGGGAAGTTCGCGAGATGGAGCAGCGCCTCGCGGCACGAGACCTGTCCTTCGACCCGACGCCCGCCGACGAAGACGAGGGCGTCTACTCTCCGGCCGCCTACCTGCCGGCCGATGGTGCGGACCCGGCCGTGGCGGTGGAACAGGCGGAATGGGATGACGCGGCGTCCGATTCGCTGACGCTAGCGCTTGAGCGCCTGGACGATCGCAGCCGGCGCATCATTGAGACCCGCTGGCTCGCCGAGGACAAGCTCACACTGCACGATCTCGCCGATGAGTTCGGCGTTTCCGCCGAGCGCGTGCGACAGATCGAGACCCAGGCCATCAGGAAGCTGCGCAGCTTCATGTCCTGACCCATGCGCGTCGCTCGTATGGCGGCGCGCGCCGCAATCGCTGCCCTCCTGCTGTCGACACTGGCGGCGGCGGCAGAGCCGCCGCCGCCAGAACTCGTCAGCGTTCTGTCGCGAACCGCAATCGTGGTCGCCGACCTGGAGAAGTCGAAGCGCTTCTATACCTACGGGCTCGGCTACGAAATCAGCTACGACGGCGACATCACCCGCCCGGAAGTGGTCGAGCAGCTGGGCCTCGCATCGGGGCAGCATGCCTGGTTCACGGTGCTCAAGTCCTCGCAGTTCGTCGAAGGCATCCGCCGCGACGGCGCGATGATCGGCCTCTTGTCGATCACCGATCCTGCGCCGCCAATATTGCGGCGCCCCGACGGCCACGATCTTGCCGTAGGCGAGGCGATGCTCGCCGTACGCACCAGCGACATCGCCACCGTCCGTGAGCGCCTGGGTGAACTCGGCGCCAGGATCCTGCTCGAGCCCATGCGTTCGGCCGACGGCAGGCAGACCGAGCTGGTCGTGCACGACCCGGACGGTATCCGCATTCACGTGGTCCAGCGCGCCGACTGACCCCCGGCCGCCGCGGCGCGGTCAGCCCAGCGAATCGATTTTCTCGGCGTGCATGCCGGCGAGCGCCGCCTCGCGCACCGCCTGTGTGACCGCCGTGTGGACGTTCCGATCCAGCGGATCGGGCACCAGGTCGTCCCCCTTGGTCAGGTTTGCGATGCAGTGGGCCGCGGCCAGCAGCATTTCGTCCGTGAAGCGGTGCGCCCGGGCCTCCAGCGCGCCCTTGAACAGCCCCGGGAAGCCGAGCACGTTGTTGATGCCCTTGCCGTCCGCAGCAAATGCGGCGCCATGCTTCAGCGCCAGGAGCGGATCGATCTCGGCGTCCGGATTGGACAACGCGAAGAGGATCTGGCCCTTGCGCACCATCTCGGGCTTGATCAGGCCGCGCACCCCGGTGGTGGTGATCACGATGTCGCAGCTGGCCATGATGTCCTCCAGCGTGGCCGGGATGCCGCCGAGTTGCTCGAGGCGTGCGAGGGCCGCCGGGTTGCGGTCGGCGCCCTTGACGCGTACGGCGCCGTGACACTTGAGCAAACGCACGATGCCGATTCCTGCCGCACCCAGACCGACCTGCCCGATGACACAGTCCTCGATCCGACAGCCGACCCGACGTGTCGCCGTATGCATGGCAGCCAGCACCACGACCGCTGTACCGTGCTGGTCATCATGCAGGACGGGCTTGTCGAGCCTCCGGCGCAGTTCGGCTTCGATCTCGAAGCACTCCGGTGCGGCGAAGTCCTCCAGCTGGATGGCACCGAACGAATCTGCGATGGAGCAGATCACGTCGACGCACCGTTGCGGGTCGGTCTCCTTCAGCAGGATCGGGACGGCGTTGATGTCGGCCAGTCCGGCGAACAGCGCCGCCTTGCCTTCCATCACCGGCAGCCCGGCCAGCGCACCGATGTTGCCGAGGCCGAGTATCGCCGTACCGTTGGTCACCACGGCGACCGTGCGGTCGAGGCTGGTGTACTGCCAGGCCTGCTCGGGATTGTCGCGGATCGCCAGGCAGACGCGGGCGACGCCGGGAGTGTAAACGTCGCGCAGAACCTGTTGGGTGTTGATCGGTATGGACGAGGAGAACCTGATCTTGCCTCCCCGGTGCCGGTCGAACACGCGGTCGGACTTGCCGACGAAACGTGCCGTCGGCAGCGCATCGATGCGGCCGTACAGGCTGCGGTCAGTCTCCTCGTCCATCTCGAGGGTGATTTCCCACAGCGTCCGTCCCTGCTCGCGCCGGACGGCATTGAGGTGATCGATGATCAGGCCGGCCTCCGCGATCACCTGCAGGACCTTCGCCAGGCTGCCGGGCTGGTGGATCGTCTCCACCATCAATATTTCAGGTATTTTCACGTCGCGGTCCTGTTGTCGCCGGTGCGGATCACGACCAGCCCGGCACGACCGCCCGACTGGTAGCTAACGCGCGTGGGCTGGTTTAAGGTGCGGGACGCGCGGGATTGGGGGAAAAATATGCTATCGGGCGCGCTCACCGGCGGTATGGTAGTCAGCCGAACGCTTTCTCGCTACGGCTCGCGGACCGTTTTTTCGCTTGCAGGAGCATCGCACACGCACCTGCTCGACGCGCTCGACCGCGACGGCTTCACGATCATCGGAGGCCGTCATGAGACCGGCACCATCGGCGCGGCGGACGGCTATGCCCGCATTACCGGCCGGCTCGGCATCGCGCTGGTCATCGCCGACCAGGGCATGCCCAACGCCATCATGGGTCTCGCCACGGCCTTTCATGCGGCCTCGCCGGTGCTGGTGCTGGTGGCCCGCCTGCCCGATTCCTGGACCGAGGCGGATGCCGAGACCGACAACCTGAAGCTCGAACTGGCGGCGCCGGTGGTGAAGTGGTCGCGAACCGTGCCCTCGCCCGAGCGTCTCGCGGAGTATGTCGACGTCGCCTGCCGCCGGGCCCTGTCGGGCCGACCCGGTCCGGTGCTGCTGCAGCTGCCGCAGGAATTCATGGCCGCCGCAGTCAAGGACCCGGGAGCGGCGGTGCTGCCGCCGCCGGTCATTTCCCGCCCGGAGCCGGACCCGCAGGCTGTTCGACAAGCTGCGGAGCTCATTGCCGCCGCCGAACGGCCGCTGGTGATCTGCGGCGCCGGCGCGACGCGCGGCCGCGCCGGACCGGGACTCAAGCGGCTTCACCAGGAATTCGACCTCGTAATCGCCGGCAACGGCCTCGGACGCGGACTCGTTGCGGAAGACTGGGAGCGCAGCTTTAACTGGCCGATGGCGCAGAGCGCTGCGCGCCATGCCGACCTCGTGCTCGTGGTCGGCGCCCGCCTGAAGCAACGCCTCGGCTACGGCCTGCCGCCGCGCTTCTCGGCTGCCGCCAAATTCATCCAGGTCGACGTCGAAGCGGAGGAGCTCGGCCGCAACCGCCGCATCGACGTGCCCGTCGTCGCGGACGCCGGGCGATTCTGTGACCGGCTCGCCGACGCGCTGGCCGGAATGGGCTACCGGGGCCCGCCGAAGCGTGTCTGGCTGCGTGAGGCGCTGCACGAACGAATCAAGTACCTGCTGGCGATCGCCTCGGCAGACAGCGATCCCATCCATCCGCTCCGGCTTGGTCGCGCCATCATGGAGCGGCTCGCTCCCGACGACATCGTCGTGGGCGACGGAGCGGACGTTCAGAACTGGATGTACGGCACCTTGCGCATCCGCCGCGCGCCGGGCTTCCTCGACCACTACCCGCTCGGCGGCATGGGCATCGGCACGCCGCTTGCCGTTGGCGCTGCCGCTGCGGCACGTGAACTGGCGGCCGCGGGTGACATCCCGCGACGTGTCGTGCTGGTTACCGGTGACGGTTCCATCGGCTTCTACCCGGCCGAGCTGCACGCCGCCGCGATGGCCGGCCTGCCACTGGTCACCATCGTCTGCAACGACGGTGCGTGGGGAACCGAACTGCATGGCCAGCGCAAGGCGATCGGTCGGGCGGTGAACACGGAGCTGGGTTGCCTGCCCTACGAGCATCTCGGCGAGGCCTTTGGCGGGCGGGGGTTCCGAGTCGAGCGGACCACCGAGCTCGGGCCGGCGCTCGACGCCGCGTTCGCCTGCACCGTGCCAAGCGTCGTCAACGTGCTGGTGGACCGCGAGGCCGGCGCCGCGCTGAAGACCGACCCGCGTGCCGCGCTGATCATGTTCGACGACCTGGCCACGGGCCTCGGCACCCAGCACGCATTCGGGAGCAGCCGCCAATGAGCGAGCCCGGGACGGTGCCCCAGCACCGGCCGCTTTATGCCTGGTACGTCGTCAGCCTGCTGACGCTCGCCTACATCTGCTCGTTCATCGACCGGCAGATCATCACGCTGCTGATCCCGCCCATCAAGAAGGACCTGGGCCTGACCGACACCGAGATGAGCTACCTGCTCGGGCTGTCCTTTGCGATCTTCTACACGGTGTTCGGTTTCCTGATCGCCGTTGCCGCCGACCGCCTGAATCGGCGCAATATCATCGTGGCCGGCATCTTCATCTGGACGCTGATGACCGCCGCCTGCGGGCTGGTGCGTGGCTACGGGCAGTTGTTCCTTGCACGCATGGGCGTGGGGTTCGGCGAAGGGGCGCTGTCTCCGTCCGCGTTGTCGATGATCAGCGATTACTTCCCGCGCCATAAGCTCGCCAGGGCCATCAGCGTGTACTCGGTTGGAATATCCGTGGGCAGCGGCATCGCGCTGCTGGTGGGCGGTAGCGTCATCGGGCTGGTCAGTACGGTCGAGACAGTAACGCTGCCATTGCTCGGCGACCTGCGTCCGTGGCAGGCGGCGTTCGTAATGGTCGCGCTTCCCGGGATACCCATCGCGCTGCTGATGTTCACCATTCGCGAGCCGATCCGGCGTGGCCGACTGCAGGCAGGGGACAGGCCGGACTGGTCGCTGCGACCCGTATTCACGCACCTGCAGGGGCATTGGCAGACCTACGCCGGTATCTACTTCGGCATGTCGGTGCTCACCATCATGGCCTACGGGATCATTGGCTGGATTCCGGAGCACTTCCGCCGTAGCTATGACTGGAGCATCGGCCAGTTCAGCCTCTGGTATGGCGTGATCCTGGTTGTCTTTGGCCCCGTCGGCGCCTTCTTCGGCGGCTGGCTGGCAGACCGCTTCTATCGCCGCCATGACGACGGCTACATGCGCGCCGGCCTGGTGGGCCTGGCATTCCTGGTACCCGGCTACACGCTGTTCGCACTGATGCCCAGCCCCTGGCTGTCGCTGCTACTGCTGGTGCCGGCCACGATCGGCGGCGCCATGCCGACCACGGTGGCGAGCGCCGCGCTGATGCAGGTTGCGCCCAACGAGATGCGCGCCAAGGTGTCGGCCCTGTTCTACTTCGTCATCAGCATAGTCGGCCTGGGAATCGGTCCGACTTCGGTCGCGGCGCTGACCGATTTCTATTTCCATGACGAGTCGATGCTGCGTTACTCGATCACGATCGTCGCGGCAATCGCCGGAGCCGCCGCCATCGCCCTGCTGGCCTGGGTCCGGCCGCATTTCGGCCGCAGCGTCACGGCCGCCAGGGCCTGGAACGACGATCCGGGCCGGCCCTGAGGCTGTCTGCTGGCTGGCAAAGGGGTCCGGGACCGGCCAGGCGAACCTGTTGGCGAGTGTTACAGATGCGGCAGGAGGCCAAGCGCGGTACTCTTCGCGGCTGTTTCCAACGCCCCCGCGACAAGTAGCCGCGGTGGCACGGACATAAACAAACCATTTTTCAAGGAGTCGCTCATGTTCCGCTCGATCCCGTTTGCCAGGCTCGCGGCAGTTGCCCTGGTCTCTCTCGCGATGGCCGCCTGCGCCGGCCAGAAAGAGCCCGCCCAGCAGGCCCTGACCGACCTCGACGCCGCACTCGTCAAGATCAGCGAGGCGGGCGAAAAGTACATGCCCGAGGAGTATGCCGAGGTGCAGGCAAAGTTGGCCGACCTCAAGTCAAGCTTTGACAGCGGCGACTACGGCGCCGTGGTGCGGAGCGCGCCAGCCGCCTCCGCGGCGATCCGCAAGCTGCAAGCCGACTCCATCATCGCCAAGTCCGAATACGACAAGCAGATGAACGCGGAGTGGGTCGCCCTGGCGGAGACCATGCCTGGGGTGATCTCGTCGGTGGACCGGCAAATCTCGCGCTATTCCTCCGGCAGCCGACTGCCCAAGGGTCTCGACCGTGACGGCTTCAAGCAGGCCGTTGCGTCCTTCGATGAGGCCAAGAAGGCCTGGACCGCGGCGGCGGAAGCGGGCAACGCCGGAAAGTATGAAGATGCGGTCCTGCAGTCGCGCGAGATCAAGAAGACTGTCGATACCGTCATGCAGACCCTTGGCATGGCTGCCGCCTGAGCCCCCCACCGAAATCCAGAAACGGAGTCGCCCCATGAGCAGGATCTGGGCACTGGTTGCCCTCGCATTGATTGTCGTTGCTACCCTCGGATGCTCGCAGAAGATTCCGGCCACGGAGGCGATTGCCGCAGCCGAACAAGCGCTGGCGGACATTCACGAACCAGCGATGAAATACGTCCCGGACAAGTACGCCGGGGTGAAGGCGGACCTGGAGATCGCCCGCAAGGCCTTCGCCGAGGAAAATTACCCGTATGCCCTGGCCGCTGCGGAGCTGATTCCCGCCAAGGCGAAGGAACTCGGCGAGGCAGCGGCTGCCGCTGAGGAAGCCCTGGCGGCAGAGCTCAAGGTGGACTGGGCGGGCCTGGCTGAAACCATGCCGGGCCAGCTCGCGAATCTGGCTGCGAAGGTGGCCGAGCTGGACCAGGCGAAACGGCTCCCAAGCGGCATCGCGCGGGATACGGTCGAACAGGCAAAGTCGGGGCTCGCACTGGCCGAGAAAGCCTGGAACGACGCGAATGTGGCCTATGACGCCGGCAACTTCGAAGGCGCCGTGGCACGGGCACGGGCATCCGAGCAGGTCGTAGCCAACTTGATGATCGCGATCGGCATGACGGCGCCCGCTGCCGGGACACCCGCAGGCTGATCCAGCCTGCTGCTGGCACCGCAGCGGCACGATCCGCCGGCCGGAAGCGGGGCTTAGTCCCGCGACGACGTCTTGCCGCAATTGATGGAGATTGACGATGGCAACCGGAACTCCGGCCGGCCCCAAGGGCGTAGCCCGCAGCCTCGATCCGCTGGACCTTTACGACATCCAGTCGCTGCTGTCGGCAGAGGAGCGGATGGTGCGGGACTCCGTGGCGCGGCTCGTCGACGAAAAGGTGCTTCCGATCATCCAGAGGCATTTCGAGGAGCATACGTTCCCGCGTGAGCTGGTGGGCGAGCTGGCGGCGCTGGGACTGTTGGGCTCCTCGTTCGAGGGCTACGGATGCGCCGGCCTGAACGCCGTGAGTTATGGGCTGATCTGCCAGGAACTGGAGCGCGGCGACTCGGGTATCCGGAGCTTCGTCTCGGTGCAGTCTTCGCTGTGCATGTATCCGATTTACGCCTTCGGCAGCGAGGCACAGAAGCAGCAGTACTTGCCGCGCATGGCCACCGGCGAATTGATCGGATGCTTCGGACTGACCGAGCCGCACGGCGGCTCGGATCCGGGAAGCATGAAAACCCACGCCAGGCGCCGGGGCGGGGACTGGGTGCTGAACGGCGCCAAGATGTGGATCACCAACTCGCCGATTGCCGACCTCGCCGTCATCTGGGCCAGGGCCGAGGACGGAATTCGCGGCTTTCTGGTCGAGCGCGGCACCCCGGGCTTGGAAACCCCGGAGATCGAGCGCAAGTTCAGCCTCAGGGCCTCGGCGACCGGATCGATTTTCCTGCAGGACGTAATAGTGCCGGAAGCCAACGTGTTGCCGGGGGTCATCGGCCTGAAAGGCCCGCTGTCGTGCCTGACCCAGGCACGCTACGGCATCACCTGGGGCGTGATCGGTGCAGCCCAGGCCTGCCTCCGCCAGGTGCTCGACTACACCGCCGACCGGATCCTGTTTGGTCGGCCCCTGGCAGCCAACCAGGCGATCCAGATCCGCCTGGCCGAGATGGCCCGGCGCATCACCACCGCGCAACTATTGTCCCTGCAGCTGGGCCGGCTCAAGGACCAGGGCACGATGACCCCGGCGCAGGTCTCGCTTGCCAAGTGGAACAACTGTCGCATGGCACTCGATGTTGCACGCGACGCGCGCGACATCCTCGGCGGGGCCGGTATCAGTGCCGAGTACGTGCCCATCCGTCACGCCTTGAATCTCGAGAGCGTGATTACCTACGAGGGCACCGAGACCATCCACCAGCTCAGCATCGGCCGCGAGCTGACCGGTATCAACGCGTTCTGAACCGAGGCGGGCCCGTATCCGCCCATCAACCCACCCATGGCTGCTGACATGTCCAACTTGCAGCCCGGCATCGCCGGGCGTCCCTTTCCCGCACTGCTGGCCGCCGTGGTCGCGGCGGGCGCCCTGCTTCATCTGGCTGGTTGCGGCGAGACGGCCGATACGGCGGGACCGGGGCGGCCGGCACTGACAGTCGAGACTGTCGCGCCGGTCGTTCGCGAGATCCCGCGGCAGGTTGCGGCCTCGGGGGCGATCGCACCGTGGCGCGAGGTCGTAATCGGGGTCGAGCTGACCGGGTTGAGAATCCTGTCGATCGAGGCAGATGTCGGCCAGACGGTCCGCCGTGGGCAGGTGCTGGCCCGGCTGGAGCGCGGGACTCTGGAAGCCGAGGTCTTGCAGGTCGAAGCACTGCTTGCCGAGGCCGTTGCCAGTGCGGCCGAGGCACGCACCAATGCGGACCGCGCGCGCGCGCTGGCGGGACGCAGCGCACTGAGCGCCCGCGACACGGATCAGCTCGTCACCGCCTCCGCAACTGCCGATTCGCGGGTTGAAAGCGCCAAGGCGCAGCTGGCAAGTGCCAGGCGTCGCCTTGGGTACGCGACCATCGTGTCACCGGATGATGGGATCATCTCTGCCCGGACCGCGACCGCAGGCCAGGTGGTCGGCAGCAGCAGCGAGCTGTTTCGCCTGATCGCCGCGGGCAGGGTGGAGTGGCGCGCCGAGGTGTCCGAGCGCGACTACCCCGCGATCCACAGCGGCATGGCCGCCGAAGTCTGGCCGATTGACCAGGGGGCGCCCGTCGCAGGAACCGTGCGCACAATCTCCCCTGGCCTCGACCCTGCGACCCGTCGGGGCATCGCCTATGTGGACGTACCGCTGACCCCGTCGATCCGTCCGGGCATGTACGTCAACGGCGTCCTGGATCTTGGCACCACGCCGGGACAGGTCGTGCCCCTGTCCGCCATCACGACGCGGGATGGTTCGCACTACGTATTCACACTCGACGACGACCGTCATGTGCGCGCAATCAAGGTTGAACTGGGCGCGACCGCGGAGGACTGGGTCGAGATCGTGAATGGACTGCCTGCCGGAATACCAGTCGTCAGGAGTGGCGGTGCGTTCCTGCGCGACGGCGACCTCGTCGCGCTGGCGGGCTCCGGCGAATGAACGTTTCTGCGGCGTCGATTCGCCGACCGCTGCCTGCGATCCTGGGCTTCACGCTGGCGACCCTGGGCGGCCTGTGGGCATTCGGCCAGCTCGGCGTCGCCGACTTTCCTGACATCGACGTCCCGATCGTGCGCGTTCAGGTCGGCTATGCCGGCGCGACGCCGTCACAGCTCGAGACCGAGGTGACGCGCAAGGTCGAGGACGCGATCGCGAGCCTGCAGGACATCGAAAAGATCATTTCAACCGTCACCGATGGCTCGTCGGTAACGGTAATCGAGTACGAGCTGGAGAAGGACGTCGACGTCGCCCTGAGCGAAGTTCGCGATGCAGTGAGCCGCATTCGCGCCGATCTTCCGCAGGACGTCAATGAACCCAACGTCACCCGGGTCAACATCGCGGGCGGCAACCTCATCACGTACGCCGTGTCCTCGCTAAACCAGGATGCGGCCGACCTCAGCTGGTTCATCGACGACACTGTGACCAAGGCCCTGCTCGCCGCCGAGGGCGTAGGTTCCGTGAGCCGTATCGGCGGTGTCGATCGCGAGGTACGAGTCGACCTCGACCCCACGGCGCTGGCAGGCTGGGGCCTGTCCGCGGGTGAAGTCTCCCGGCAGTTGAGCCGGGTCCAGGCTGAACTGCCTGGTGGGCGGGCGAATTGGGGCGGTGGCGAACAGTCAGTGCGGCTGCTGGGCACCGTGGCGAATGCAGCCGCCTTGCGCGAGTTCCCCATCGCCCTGCCGGACGGCCGCCAGGTCCGTCTCGACCAGCTGGCCGACATCATCGACGGCAGCGCAGAGCCCAGGCAGGTAGCGCTGGTCAACGGCGAGCCGGCGATCGCGTTTGCAGTGCAGCGCGCGCGAGGCGCGACGGAAGTCGAGGTAGCCGGCCGGGTACGCGAGGTACTCGAGAGCCTGCGCGCCCAGAACCCGACCATCGAGATTCGCCAGGTCGCGTCGATAGTCGACCGCGTCGAAGAGAATTTCACCGCTTCGCTGCAGATGCTGGCCGAAGGCGCAGTGCTGGCGGTGATCGTCGTGTTCTTCTTCCTCAGGGACTGGCGCGCGACCTGGATTACGGCAGCAGCGCTGCCACTGTCGATCATCCCGACTTTCCTGATCATGCACTGGCTGGGCTTTACCCTGAACACGGTGACCCTGCTCGCGCTGTCGCTGGTGGTAGGCATCCTGGTTGACGACGCGATCGTCGAGATCGAGAACATCGTACGGCACCAGCGTGAGGGCAAGGACCGCAGGCGTGCTGCGATCGAGGCTGCCGACGAGATCGGTATCGCCGTTATCGCCACCAGCCTGACCATCGCCGCGGTGTTCCTGCCGGTCGCGTTCATGCCGGGAATCCCGGGCCGGTTCTTTCGTCACTTCGGCTTCACGGCGGTCGCCGCCGTGATGATGTCGCTGGCGGTTGCCCGCATGTTGACGCCGATGATGGCGGCGCACCTGCTGGCAAAGAGCAGTAGGTCGGAGGTCCAGCCGCGCTGGCTCGACCGCTACATCATTGCCGCCCGCTGGACCCTGACCCACCGGTCGCAGACGCTGCTGGCCGGGCTCGGCGTCTTCATCGTTTCCGTTTCGCTGGTCGGACTCCTGCCCACTGGCTTCATCCCCAAGGACGACCAGGACCAGAGCATCATCCAGCTGGAGCTTGCGCCAGGCGCCTCGCTGGAGGAAACCAGGGCCGTCGCCGAGCGTGCCACCAGGTTGCTGCTCGCGGAGCCCGACGTGGTGACCGTATTCGCGGCCGTCGGCGCGCCGGTGGTCAGTAATGCTCCTGGCGGGCGCAGCTCGAGCGGCGAGGTACGCAGCGCCGGCCTGACGGTCACGCGGTTGCCGCAAGGTGAGCGCATCCGGACCCAGACCGAGTTCGAGGCCGCGGCCCGCGCGATCCTTGTGCAGATCCCGGGCGTGAGGCTCTCCTTCGGCGCTGGTGACTCCGGTGAGAAGTTGACACTGGTGCTGGCGGGCAACGACGCCCGGATCCTGCTCGAGACGGCCCAGGAGGTCGAGCGTGAACTGCGTTCCATCCCCGGCCTCGGCGACGTCCGCTCCAGCGCCGCGCTGCTCAGGCCCGAGATATTGATCCGCCCTGATTTTTCCCGGGCGGCCGAGTTGGGCGTGACGACCGAGGCACTGGCCGACGCGGTCCGGATCGCCACCAGCGGCGACGTCGTATTCCGGCTGCCCAAGCTCAATCTGCCCACCAGGCAGGTGCCGATACGCGTGCAGCTCATCGAGTCCGCACGCCACGACCCGTCGACGCTGGCCTTGCTCCAGGTCCCCGCGCGTGCCGGGACGGTGCCGTTGTCGAGCGTCGCCTCGCTGGCGCTTGGCAGCGGCCCGGCGCGGGTCGATCGCTACGAGCGGATGCGCAACGTCAACATCGACATCTCGCTCGACGGACAGCCGCTGGGGACGGTCGAGAAGCTGGTCGACGGCGCCAGGACGCTCCAGTCGCTGCCGGAAGGCGTGGTGCGCAGCCCGAGCGGTGACGCCGAGCGCCAGCAGGAACTCTTCTCGAGCTTCATCGTGGCGATGCTGACCGGTGTCTTCTGCGTGTACGCGATCCTGGCAATTCTCTTCAACCAGGCGGTGCAACCGCTGTCGCTGCTGGTGGCGTTGCCAATGTCCATTGGCGGCGCGTTCGGAGCGCTGCTACTGACCGGCAACGCGCTGACCATGCCAGCACTGATTGGCATGTTGATGCTGATGGGCGTGGCGGTGAAGAACTCGATCCTGCTGGTGGATTACGCGATCATCGCGGAGGAACGGGGCTTGTCGCGATTCGACGCCATCATCGACGCCTGCCGCAAGCGCTCGCGCCCCATCATCATGACCTCGATCGCCATGGGTGCGGGCATGTTGCCGGTAGCGCTGGGAATCTCGGGTGATTCCAGCTTTCGTGCGCCGATGGGTATCGCGGTCATGGGAGGGCTGGTCACCTCGACCGTGCTGAGCCTGCTGGTGGTGCCCGCAACCTACTCTGCGGTCGCGAGCCTGCTCGACCGCTGGCGCGGCGCCCGATCGGCTAAGCTCCCGGACGGGCAACCCGAGGGCACATCGGCATGATCGATCTGACCGGCAGGACCGCGTTGATCACCGGCGCCAACGGCATCCTGGGACGAGCGGTCGCCACCAAGGCGCAAGCGCTCGGCGCATCGCTGCTGCTGGCTGACCGCGGCTTCGGCCCGGACGTCGCCACCCTGCACCCCGGGGCGCGACTGCTCGAACTGGACCTGACGGATCCGGTCGCACTCACCGCTGGCCTGGCCGATGTCGGGCGAATCGACATGCTGTTCAACATCGCGGGTGGCTTCGCCATGGGAGAGAGCAGCTTCGATCCGAAAAGCGCGGACTGGCAGGCGATGTTCAGGATCAACGTGGACACTCTGCGCCACTGCCTGCAGGCCGTCGTGCCGCGCATGATCGGGCAGGGTCGCGGCGCCGTGGTCAACGTAGGCGCGCTGGGCGCACTCAAGGGACAGGCCGCCATGAGCGCCTATATCGCCTCGAAGAGCGTGGTCCTGCGCCTGACCGAAAGCCTGTCGGCAGAGGTCAGGGACCACGGAATCAACGTCAACGCCGTGCTGCCGAGCATCATCGACACCCCCTCGAACCGGACGGCCATGCCGGACGCAGACCCGGCGAAATGGGTGGCGCCCCAGGACCTCGCCAGCGTGATCTGCTTCCTCGGCTCCGACGCCGCTCGCGCCATTCACGGCGCGCTGCTGCCCGTTGCCGGACGATCCGGATAGCGCGGGACACTTTCCCGGCCCGCCCGCTGTTACCGCCCGATACCGCCTTGGCATCCCTGCGCGGAAATTCCACGACACTGGGGCACCGCGACGTGCTCGATGTCGCCGTGCCGATGATCCTGGCCAACATATCGGTTCCGCTGGTCGGCATTGCCGACTCTGCTGCCGTCGGGCACCTCGACGACCCGGCAAGCCTCGCCGGCGTCGCGGTCGGTGCGACGGTGTTCAGCGTGCTGTTCACCGCGCTCAACTTCCTGCGCATGGGCACCACGGGGCTGGCCGCGCAGGCGCACGGTGCCGGCGACGAGGCGGCCGGCCGGAGCACGCTTCGCCAGGGCCTCGCCGTGGCGCTCGGACTCGCTGCGTTGCTGTTGCTGGCTGCGCGCCCGCTCGAGTCGCTGGCGCTCGCCCTCATCGCGCCAGAGCCCGCGGTTGCGGCCGAGGCATCGCATTACATTGCCATTCGCCTGTGGGGCGCTCCGGCGACGCTGGCGCTGTTCGTCCTGACGGGATGGTTCATCGGGCGCGGCAACGGCCGTTCACCGCTTGCCATCGTGCTGACGGTGAACCTCACGAATATCGTCCTCGACTTCATGCTGGTCTGGGGAGCAGGGATGACCGCCGACGGTGTGGCCACGGCGACCGTCGCGGCGGAATACCTGGGTGTCGCGCTCGGCTTGCTGCTGGCCTCCCGCAGCGCCGGCAGCAACCTGTTGCGCGGCGGCGGGACCGCCCCGGGCTACCGGCAATACCTGGCGCTCAATCTTCCGCTGTTCGTCAGGACCACCGCCCTGATGCTGTCGTTCGCCTTCCTCACGGCGATGGGGGCGCGCTTTGGCAGCGCGGTGCTGGCAGCCAATGCGCTGCTG
>JAHEAZ010000123.1 GCA_024642505.1 Gammaproteobacteria bacterium | reverse complement strand
GACGACATTGGCGATGAACCAGTCGAGCTCGACCGGATCGTCGATCAGCTTTTCGAAGAGGTACCGCAGGTTCCAGCGGATGATGACTCGTCCGATATCGAACACTACAGCGCGCGGCGCGCGGACGTCAGACATGCAAAAAGCCCCCGGTTTCGCGGGGGCTTTTCGGAAGACCTGTGCCGCACGCAGGCGGCACGGCGCGCATTAGCGCCCCGTTCAAGTTAGCCTTGGCGAGCCTTGAAGCGACGGTTGGTCTTGTTAATCACATAGGTGCGGCCACGACGACGGATAACGCGGTTATCACGGTGACGGCCCTTCAGCGACTTGAGGCTGTTGCGGATTTTCATGGTTCTTTCCCGAAAAACAATCGGCACCGGAGATAGGCTCCGATGCCGTAAATTCAAGGCGCGCCGATAGTTGGCGCAGACTGGGAAGTCAACCGCTTCCGCTCTCTTGTCTTGCGCTCCGGCCTCCGCCGGAGCGTCCTCGCTAGACGCGCAGCAGAGCTGCGCCCGCTGCGGGCACGCAGTCGCCCTTGCGGTCGGCTAGTCACCGCCCGTTTGGCGTATTTCCTCGAGCTTTCGCTCCCATGCCACTGCATGGGTAACGATTGCATCGAGATCGGCGTGCTGCGGCTGCCACGGCAAGGTAGCCTTGATACGCGACGGATCGGAAATCAGCGAATCGGGGTCGCCCGCCCGGCGCGGCGCCATGACACGCTTGATCGTGCGATTGGTGACGCGGTCCACCGCATCGAGCACTTCCAGCACCGAGAACCCGCGCCCATAGCCGCAGTTCATCGTCAGCGAACGGGCCGGATCGGCGATCAACGCTTCCAGCGCCAGTACGTGCGCAGCAGCCAGGTCGCTGACGTGGATGTAATCTCGCACGCCCGTCCCGTCGGCTGTGTCGTAGTCGGTGCCGAACACCGAGACGGATTCGCGTCGCCCGGTCGCCGCCTCGACTGCCACCTTGATCAGGTGCGTGGCACCTGCCGTCGACTGGCCGCTGCGGCCCTGCGGATCGGCACCTGCCACGTTGAAGTAGCGCAGGGCGCAGTAATTCATCGCGTGGGCCGCCGCCGTGTCGGCCAGCATCTGCTCGGTCATCAGCTTCGACCAACCATAGGGGTTGATCGGGGCCTTGGGGGTATCTTCGGTGACGGCAGCGACGTCAGGAATGCCGTAGGTCGCCGCGGTCGAACTGAAGATCATGTGCGGCACGCCGGCCTTCACCACCGCTTCGATCAGCGCGCGGCTCTTCACCGTGTTGTTGCTGTAGTACTTGAGCGGGTCGGACACGCTTTCGGGCACCACGACGGACCCGGCAAAATGCATCACCGCGCCGATATCCTGTTCGGCAAAGATGCGTGCCAGCAGGTCTGCGTCGGCGATGTCGCCTTCGTAGAACGGCACACCGTCCGGAACGGCAAAGCGGAAGCCCGTGACAAGGTTGTCGATCACCGAGACCGGCCAGCCGGCATCGAGCACGGCCATCACGGCGTGGCTACCGATGTAGCCTGCGCCACCTGTTACAAGGACATGGCATTTATCAATCATGGTCCGCGCGGTTAGCATCTTTGGGTGAAACGGCAATTAAGGTTAGAACGAAAGCAAGGCACCATTCAGGCTGTCTATGCGTTGGAGTTACCATGCGAAACCTTGTCCTCCCCGCTCTTGCCGCCGCCCTGCTGGTTAGCGGTTGCGCCACTCCTGCCTATGTCTCGCCGGTCGAGATCACCCGCTTCACCGGCGATACACCGGCCGTCCTGGGCACCGGGACCATCCAGATCGTCCCGGCCCCGGGCATGGATGCAGAAACGCTGGAATTCGGCTTCTACCAGGAGGCCGTGCGCGTCGAGCTGGAACAGTTGGGCTACCGCGTAGTGATGGTGAACGGCGCGCAGGTGGCGCAGATCGATGTCGACGAATTCGTCGCCGCTCCCGCCGGTCGGCGCAGCCCCGTGGGGGTCGGTGTCGGCGGATCGACCGGCACCTATGGCTCGGGCGTCGGGCTGGGCATCGGCTTCAACCTTGGCGGCCAGCCGAGCGAGCGGATCGAACGTGCAGTCGCCGTATCCATCCGCGCAGCCAGTGGCGGGCAGAACCTGTGGGAAGGCCGTGCCAGCATGACTGCCACCGCCAACAGCGACTATGCCACCGCCTCGCAGGCCGCGCCGCGAATCGTCACTGCACTGTTTTCGGGGTTTCCCGGCACCTCCGGTGAGACTATCGCGGTCGAATGATTACATCTGATATTACCATCGATGCCGCGTTCGACAGCGGCAACATCGAAGTCGTTTCCGTTGCCGGTGCCAGCGCAACTGTGCGCATCCCCAAGGACCACATGAGCGAGTTCGCCCAGTGGTTCCACTTCCGCGTATCGGGCGCGGCGGGCCGCGAAGTCGTGCTGACTTTCGTCAACCTGAAGGAAAGCGCCTATCCCGCCGGCTGGCCCGACTATCGCTGCTGCGTCTCCGAAGACCGCGCCTTCTGGGGCCGCGCCGAGACGACCTATGACGCGAACGAAGGCAACGGCACAATGACCGTGCGCTATACGCCCGCCAGCGACATGGCCTGGTTCGCCTATTTCGCGCCCTATTCGATGGAGCGTCACTTCGACCTCGTCGCCGAAGCTGCCAGCAGCGAAGGCGTGAGCCACCGGCGCCTTGGCGAAACGCTCGATGGCCGCCCGATCGACTGCCTCGAAATGGGCACGGGTGAATCGCAGGTGTGGCTCTATGCGCGCCAGCATCCGGGCGAAACGCAGGCGGAATGGTGGATGGAAGGCGCACTGGAAGTGCTGACCGATCCCAGTGACGTGGTTGGCCGGGTACTGCGCGACAAGTGCCGCCTGCACGTGGTGCCCAACGCCAATCCCGACGGCAGTTTCCGCGGCCACTTGCGCACCAATGCCGTGGGCACGAACCTCAACCGCGAATGGGAAAACCCCACGGCGGAGAAATCGCCCGAAGTGCTCGCCATCCGCAATGCGATGGATGAAACCGGCGTTGACGTTGCCATGGACGTCCACGGTGACGAGGCGATCCCGGCCGTCTTCCTCGCCGGCTACGAAGGCATCCCGGGCTGGACCGACGAGCGCGGCGAGCAGTTCTACCGCTACGAGCGCCTGCTCGACCGCCGCACGCCCGATTTCCAGACCAAGCTCGGCTATCCCAAGGCCGCGCCCGGCAAGGGCAACCTGTCGATGAGCACTACCCAGGTCGCCCAGCGTTTCGGCGCCATGTCGATGACCATCGAGATGCCTTACAAGGACAATCACGAGTGGCCTGACGAAGCGCAGGGCTGGAGCCCGGAGCGTTGCAAGCTGCTGGCCCGCGATTGCCTTGCCGCGCTGGTGGAATGGCTGGACGGGGCAGACGCCTGAACATGCGCGCCGCATCCGGACTGGTTGCGGCGCTGGGCCTTGCCCTGCTGGCGCCCGGTTGCACTGCACCGATCACCCCTTCTCCGGATGCCATGGCTGAAGCACACCCGGCATGGGACCGGGCGCAGTTCGGCACCAACAGCTGGGGCAGGGTCGTCAGCGGGTGGACGATCGGGCCGCAAGGCCAGGGCGAATGGCACGTGCGTGAAAACGAAAACGGCCAGCCCGGCCCAATCGGCGCCTACCGTGTGACCTACCACGCCATCGCTCTGAACGACGCGCAGGTGCAGCAGCTTGCCGCGCTGCTCGACAGCCTGCCTGATCCGGCTCCCGATTCCGGCGATTGCCGCGAATTCCGCACCGACATGTACTATGGCGAGCTGCGACTGACGCAGGGCGCGGACACGCGCGAGGTGGCGTGGAACGAAGGCTGCATGGACGCAGGCTACCGCGCCTTCCTTGCGCGCCTCCAGCGGGCAGATGCGCTGGTGGCAGGGGTCGGCCGGGCGGCACCGGTGACGCGTGTGGAACGGTTCAAGAGCGACGGCAGCCGCGCCGAATAGGCTGGAAGCTACGCCGAAGGCACCGCCCGAAGGCGCAACCGCCCGCCAAGCGGGCTCAGGGCTGCACCACCACCCAGCGCAGCGGCGCACCGCTGGCTTCGCCGGTGAGGTGCGTGGTGGCAGTCCACAAGGTCCACGGGCGCCCGGCATAGTCGGGTTCGAGGAAATCGCGTTCCAGCCACAGGTTGCGTTCCACCCGCGTGGCAACGCCGTGTTCAGCCTCGAACCGGCGCGAGATGCGCAGCACCATCGGCTGCCCGGTGTGCCCTTCGATCTGGTTGATGAAGGTGGTCAGTTCGCTTTCCAGCCCCGCCTCGACGATGGGATCGCCGCACTCGGTCGCCAGCTTGTCGAGCGAGACCACCGGCGGCAGCAGGTCGGCATCGCGCGGCACCATGGTCACGAAGTTCGCTGCCTGTCGTTCGGCGTGCAGGCACGGATCGTAGGCGTGCACCACCCCGTGCGGCAGGCTCGCATCGGTGGCGGCGGCGAGATTTCGGGCAAAGGCCGGATCGCGTTCGCTCGCGCCGTTGCTGGCTTCGAGATAGACGAAGTCGGCCCCCGTAGCGCGCAAGGCGTTGAAATCCACCGGCCCGTCAGCCGCCC
>JAHEAZ010000053.1 GCA_024642505.1 Gammaproteobacteria bacterium | reverse complement strand
AAAAATACGCAGGTTCCCAGGTCGAGTCAAACGCCGCGGTCCCGGGCAACGTATCTATCCGCACAATCTAACCAGCGCCACCGGCGCTGGCATTCTGCTGGAGGAACTGACCGCGAATTCGTGCCGCGGCCGCGGTGAGGCGCGGGAGAAACCGCTCGAGCGCGGTTTTCATCGGAACCGCGTTGGCCGAGAAGCGTACGGTCAGGCAGGCCAGCACGCGCTCGTCGATCCGTACTGGCACGGCGAGACTGACTTCGTCCGAAACGCGCTTGGCACGGATAGCCGCAGCGTATCCCTGGCTGCCGGCTTCGTTGAGTATCCTTTCCAACTCTCCCTGGTTCCTGGCGAGCTTGTCCTCCTCGCGAGCCGAGCGTGACAGGATGTCGATCAGTGCTTCGCGTTGCTCGACCGCACACCACGCCAGGTAGGCACGGCCTGCGGCGCTGGTCAGCAGCGGTGCTCGGAAGCCTGCGGCATAGCGCTCGACAGCCAACGGGCTACGGTGGTCGGTCGTCTCCCGCACCATCATGGAAGTTCCGGACAGGGTGGAAATCGCGACCGGCCAGACGATCTCCCGACCAAGCTCAATGAGCACCGGACGGGCCACCTGGCTGATCCAGGCCTCATCATCGAAGCCGTCGGAAAGGCCACGAACCATGATTGTCAGGCGATATCGATCGTCGGCGGAGTCGCGGAAAACGTAACCAGCCGCGCACAGCGTCTCGAGCACCCGGTAGGTGGTCGTGCGCGGCAGCTTGATCTCGTTGGCTACTTCCGAAACGGTTGCGCCATCGCGGCGGTTCAGCACTGCCAGGGCGTCTAGGCCGCGAATCAGGGCGCGGATCGGGCGAGTGGAGTCGGACATAACTGGAAACCGTGGGCAGCCGGCGCATGCGGCCGCGACCAGTGTAGGAAATCACTGCCCCCGCTGTCCAACAGGCGGTCATATCGCCGTAAAATAAGGTCTTTGGCTGAGCAGTTGTATACATCGGGCCGATCCTCGAAGATTTGGCCGGACGGCGCCCCACGCATCTTCCGCCGTTATTGGGAGGACACCATGAGCACCGCCGCGCCTGTCTCGAGCGATCACAGCCAGGCGATTCGCCGTCTGGTAGAAGCCATTGGCCAGCCGCATGTCCTGCTCGGCGAGGAGGATCTGCGCTTCTTCGGCCAGGACGTCCACCATGTCGGGAGACCTCCCGTGGCGGTGATCCGGCCCGGGACCGTGGAGGAACTCGCAACCTGCGTGCGCATTGCCGCCGCAGAGAGGATTGCATTGCTGCCCCGGGGCGGTGGCCTGTCCTACACGCAAGGTTACCTGGCGACGGCAGGTGGCGCCGTGACGGTGGACCTCTTGCGCCTCAATCGTGTGGTCGACATCAATGTCGGGGACGGCTACGTCACCGTCGAATGCGGTGCGACCTGGAAGGAGCTGGACGATGCGCTTGCGCCGTTCGGCGTGCGGACCCCTTTCTGGGGCACCCTGTCCGGATTGCGTGCCACCATCGGGGGCGGGCTGTCGCAAGGCGCCATCTTTCTCGGTTCCGGCACGCACGGCGCAGCGGCCGACAGTCTGCTCGGGCTCGACGTCGTGCTCGGCGACGGCACCGTGGCGCGGGTCGGTTCGCATGCCAACCGCAACGGCGAGCCGTTCTTCCGCCAGTTTGGCCCGGACCTGAGCAGCATGTTCACCGGCGACTGCGGCGCGCTCGGGATCAAGGCGCGCGCCACCCTCAGGCTCACTCCACGCCTGACCGAGACACGCTACCTGTCCTATGGTTTTGTTGAGGCGCGCCCGCTGTTCGAATGCATGGCAGAGATTGCCCGGGCCAACGTCGTCTCCGAGCTGTTCGCCTTCGATCCCGGGATGCAGAAGGTTCGGATGAAGCGCGTGAGCATGACTGAGGACGCGAAAGCGCTCGGACAGGTGATGAAGTCGGCCGGCGGCGGCCTCAAGGCTCTCAAGGAAGGCGCAAAAGTAGTTCTCGCCGGCAGGAGCTTCCTGGATGAGGCGCATTTTTCGGTTCACATGAGCATCGATGGCCGCGATACCGCGGATGCGGATGCGAAGACCGAACTGGTCCGCCGGATCATCGGTCAGCGCGGCCAGGAGGTCGCGGCGACCATACCCCGGGTAATGCGCGCCAATCCTTTCGCGGAAGTCAACAGCATGATCGGTCCCGGTGGGGAGCGCTGGGTGCCCGTGCACGGGTCCGTGGCGCTATCCAAGGCAACCGCGATGTTCCAGGCCCTCGAGGCGGTGTTCGCGAGTTATCGCGACATGCGCGAACGCCTGGACATCGCGCATGGTTATCTGCTGTGTATCGTCGGCGACCGGGCGGTACTGATCGAGCCGGTGATGTACTGGCCCGATTCGCGCCTGTTGTTCCATGATCGGATACTGGATAGGGACTTCCTGGCGAAGCTTCCGCAGTTTGCTGAAAACCTGCCGGCGCGCAATGCCGTGGACGAGATCCGCACTGCGCTCGCTCGCTGCTTCATGGAACATGGCGCGGTCAGCTTCCAGCTCGGGCGGTTCTACTTCTACCAGGAGGGCCTCGATCCCACTGCAGCCGCGCTCCTGAGGGGAGTGAAGCAGCTGGTCGATCCGGCCGGCGTGATGAACCCGGGCTGCCTGGGTCTGGAGTAAGCGCGGACGATTCGTGCGATTTTGCGATGCAGGAACAAAAAGTGTTGCAGCGACAGGCCGCGAAGATTACGGTTTGTCGCGAGATGGGAGCTTGGCGAGGGAACTGCCCCGCCGAAAACGACAATATAACGCGGGGTTCGAGGGGAGCATTCGCAGGACGCTACCAGCGCGCGGATGCGTAGCGAGAGCGGCTTCTCTGAGGCCGCTTTTTTTTGGCGATTCCAGGACCGCGTTTCCTGGAAAGAGGTTACCAGTTCGCGCCGCCGACCCAGGTACCGGCAGCCGCGACAAAGGGTCGTACGGTGAGTTCGCGCCATACGCCGCAGCAAAAATATGGATCTGTCTCGATCAAGGCCCTGGCCTCGGACTCCGTTGCACTGTCGACGATGTACAGGCTCATGCAGGGCTGGCCTTGCTCGCCCATGACCGGTCCGGCGACGCGGATGCGTTCCATGACTCCGACTACCCAGTCAAGATGTTCCGACAGGAATCGGCTGCGCAACTCCGGCGCATTGGCCGAATCGTGTCCCATCAGCACGAACAGCATGGTTCAGCTCCCGATGATCCGCGTTGACACCAGTTTCCGGCGCTCCCTAGACTCCGGGCAACTTACGCTCGACCGGGCCGAATGGAGCAACAGAGGATGACCACCATCGTCGTGCTATTCAACCTGAAGTCGGGAACCCGCGTCGAGGAGTACGAAGCCTGGGCCCGTGCGAGCGACCTGCCGACCGTCAGCGCACTGCCAGCAGTGAGGCGATTCGAGGTCCTCAGGTCGTCTGGACTACTGTCCGGCAAGGGCAGCGCCCCCTACCAGTATGTTGAAGTGCTGCAGGTCGCCTCGGTCGATGCGCTGCGTGCGGACATCACGGCTACTCCCGCAATGGCAGAGATCGCCAGGCAATTCCGCGAATTTGCCGATAATCCGCTGTTCGTCGTCACCGACTCCCTCTGAGGCCCTGCACCAGCAGCCACGCGACCGTGCGTGATCATGAACGAGGACACCGCATGCGAACGCAGGCTGGCTGGCGATTTTATGGCTGGTGGGGGATTGTCCTGCCAGCCTTCGTGGTCATCTGGATCACCAATGCCCTGACGCTCGGCGGTTTCAATGTCTTTGACCGCCATTTACTCGACGAGTTGCTGGTCTCGCGCGGCGCACTCAAGTTCGGCGATACGATCCAGCTGCTGGCGGCCGCCATACTCGCACCGATCGGCGGGTGGGTCGCGGACCGCTTTGGAGTCCGCCCGGCCATGCTCGGCGGCGCGCTGCTGCTCGCCGTGGCGCTGTTCCTGTTCTCCGGCGTCGATTCCATCACCGGTGTCTACCTGTTGCGCTTCGCGATGGGCGCCTCGCTCGCTGGCGCCGGGCTGGTCATTTGCGTAACCATCGTCTCGCGCTGGTTCGTGTCACAGCGCGGTCTTGCCCTGGGACTGATGCTGTCGGGAACCAGTCTCGGCAATGCCGTGATTCCCCAGCTCAACACCTGGATCATCGGTGAGCTGGGCTGGAGACAGGCGTTCGGCGTAATCTGCCTCGTCCCACTGGTGCTGCTCCCGCTTATCGTTTTCATCGTCAAAGAGTGGCCGGTCCAGCTTGGTCTCGAGCCCCTGGGGGCCCAGGCCTCGCGCGACACCGGAGGCGGGGGCGGCGGGTATGCTTTCAAGGACGCCTTGCGCAGCGCGAATTTCTGGCTGATCGGGATCGCTGCTTTCTGTACCTTCTATTCGATCCTTGGCCTCGCCGGCAATTTGTTCCTGCACATGCAGGATCTGGGTTACGAGGACCGCACTGCCGCACAGGCCTTCTTCCCGCTCTTCGTCATGGGGCTGGTGGGAAAGATCGGAGCGGGCGCCATATCCGAACTGGTGCCGCGCAAGATCGTCTTCGCTATATGCCTGGCGCTGATGCTCACGGGAAGCACGATGCTCGCGACGCTCAAGCCCGGGCTGGTCTGGCCGGCGCTATGGCTGTTCGGCCTGGGCTGGGGCGGCAACTACACGATGCTGCAGGCACTGGTCGCAGACGTGTTCGGGGCTCGTTCACTCGGCAAGATCCTCGGCGCAATCACGATGATGGATGCGACCGGTGGCGCGATTGGCCCTTGGGTCACCGGCATGGCATTTGACGCCACCGGCAACTACCAGTTCGGATTCGGACTGATGTCGGTGCTGGTGGGCGTGGCTTTCGTGGCCTCGATGCTGGTGCACGTGCCGTCCCGGCCGGCGCACTGAGGACGACGGATCTTGATCCGCTATATCGTCAGGCGGCTGCTCGGGGCCATTCCGACGTTGCTGGTGATCGTGGTGCTGTCCTTCCTGTTGACGCGTCTTGCCCCTGGCGGGCCGTTCGACGAGGAGCAGGCGCTGCCACCCGAAATTCGGGCTAACCTGGAACGCGCTTACGGGCTCGATCAGCCACTCCACGTCCAGCTCGGCCGTTACGTCGCAGGACTGCTGCGGGGCGACTTCGGTCCGTCCTTCAAATTCAAGGATTTCTCGGTCACCGAGCTGATCGCCACCGGGCTGCCGGTGAGCCTCAAGCTTGGCGCAGCTGCCATGTTGCTGGCCGTGGCAATCGGCATCCCGTTCGGGATGCTCTCCGCCCTGCGACACAACCAGTTCGTCGATCACGCGGTGATGGCGCTGGCGGTACTCGGCATTGCCGTGCCCATCTTCGTGGTTGCGCCCCTGGGGGCCCTGGTATTCGGAATCTACCTGCAGTGGCTACCGGTGGCCGGCTGGGCTCCGGGTGAGATCAGGGACATGATCCTGCCGACCGTGACGCTTGCGCTACCGGTCATTGCCTACGTGGCGCGTCTGACTCGCGGCAGTATGCTCGAGACCCTGCGATCTCCATTCATCCGTGCGGCCCGCGCCCGTGGAGTTCCACGAGGCAGGCTGGTATGGCGTCACGCGCTACCGGCGGCGCTGACGCCCGTGGTCAGTTACCTGGGGCCCGCGACTGCCGCGGTGTTGACCGGCTCGCTGGTCGTCGAGACCATCTTCGGGCTGCCCGGTCTCGGCCGCTACCTCGTACAAGGTGCGCTCAACCGCGACTACACGCTGGTCATGGGCATGGTCGTCGTCTACGCGTCGATAATGATCGGGCTCAACCTGCTGGTCGACGTCGCCTACGCCTGGCTCGATCCCCGGGTCCGTCCGGGAGCCAGGCAGTGAACCGTTCGCGGGGCCTCTGGGCCGACGCCGGCAGGCGGCTTGCAGCCAATCGCGCCGCGGTCGCGAGCCTGGTCATCCTCGCGCTGTTGTGCGTGCTCGCGGCGGTCGGGCCGGCGTTCAGCGCCTATGCGCCCGATGAACTGGATTGGGAGATGATGGGCGTGCCGCCGGAGCTTGGCTCGGGTCATTGGCTGGGCACGGACCGGCTTGGCCGTGACCTGTTCGTACGGACCCTGCACGGTGCGAGGGTCTCGCTTGCGATTGCGCTGCTGGCGACGCTCGTCAGCCTGCTGATCGGGGTGACCTGGGGCGCGGTGGCAGGTTACGCGGGTGGCCGCGCCGATGCCTTGCTGATGCGCTTCGTCGACGTGCTGTATGCGCTTCCCCATATCTTCTTCGTGATCGTGCTGACGGTGGTCTTCGACCGCAGTCCAATGCTGCTGTTCATCGCGATTGGTGCCGTCGGCTGGCTGACCATGGCGCGGGTCGTGCGCGGGCAGGCCATGGCGTTGATGCAACGCGAATTCGTTGAGGCTGCGATCGCTTCCGGTGCCGGACCTTCGCGGATCATCTTTCGTCACGTCGTGCCCAACCTGCTCGGAACCGTGATCATCTACGCGACCCTGATGATTCCGCAGATGATCCTGATCGAGAGTTTCCTCAGCTTCCTCGGCATCGGCATCCAGGAACCGCTGGCAAGTCTCGGCAACCTGATCGCCGATGGCGCCGCGGAAATGGAGACCGCACCCTGGATCCTGCTGGTGCCCGCAACCTGCCTGGTGATCATCGTGTTCTGTTTCAACTTCCTTGGGGACGGTCTTCGCGACGCGCTGGATCCGCGGGAACGATGATGACCCTGCTCGAGATCCGCAACCTGTCGGTCCGTTTCGTCACGCCTTCCGGCGTCGTGCCTGCCGTCAACGATGTCGACCTCGATATTGGCGATGGCCAGTGTGTGGCCATCGTCGGCGAGTCTGGCTCCGGAAAGACCCAGACCCTGCTGGCCAGTGCCGGACTACTGGCGGCGAACGGCCTGGCGTCGGGAAGCGTCCGTTTTGCCGGCGCGGAAATCCTCGGCCTGCCCGAGCGGCAACTTGAGCGACTGCGCGGACCAGGAATCGGCTACGTGTTCCAGGACGCACTCGGCAGCCTGACGCCACACCTGCGCATCGGCGACCAGCTGGCAGAATCGTTGCAGGCGCATCGCGAGGTCGATCGTGCAACTGCGCTGGTCGAAGCACGCCGCATGCTCGAGCAAGTGCACGTGCCGGACGCGGCAGCGCGCCTCGGCCAGTACCCACACGAATTGTCCGGCGGGACCCGGCAACGGGTCGCGATTGCTGCTGCGCTGATGCCTCAACCCAGGCTGCTGATTGCGGACGAACCGACGACAGCGCTCGACGTTACGGTGCAGGCGCAGGTCGTTGACCTGTTTCGCGAGCTTCGCACCGAGCTCGGCATGGCGCTTGCGCTGGTCACACATGACCTGGGCATCGTGGCGGGGCTCGCAGAACGGGTCGTCGTAATGTATGCCGGATCGATCGTGGAAGAGGCTGATACCAGCAGGTTGTTTCGATCACCCGCGCACCCGTATACGGCAGGGTTGATCGAGGCGCTGCCACGGCTCGACGACGATACTGACGCACCCATGCGGACCATCGCGGGTGTGCCACCACCGCCGGGGATGGTATCCGCAGGCTGCCCGTTCGCCCCACGCTGCGCGCGGCGCAGCGAGCGGTGCTCGGTCGACTCGCCAGTGCTCGCCGCGCACGGGTCCGCAAAGCTAGCCTGCCATCATCCTGCGACCCGTGGGGGTACAGCGTGAACCGTGTGGTCGACGTCCAGCAACTGAACGTCAGGTTTCCACTGGATGGGGGTCGCTGGCTTTCCCGGCGCTGGCTCACCGCCGTCGACGGGGTCAGCTTCGCGCTTTCCCGCGGCGAGACGCTCGGCGTCGTCGGCGAGTCCGGCTGTGGCAAGAGCAGCCTCGGCCGGGCGCTGCTCGGGCTCGTACCCATTCACTCGGGAACCATTTTGTTGAACGGGGCGCGAGTTGACGGAGCATCCCCAGCTTCGCTAAGGCGGTTGCGCAGAAACGCGCAGATGGTCTTCCAGGACCCGTCCGGCAGCCTCGACCCGCGCATGACCGTCGGTCAGAGCGTGGCCGAGCCACTGGAAATCTTCGAGCCAGGCCTGGGCAGCAGCGAGGTCCGCTCCCGCATCGCCACCGCCCTGGAGCAGGTCGGCCTGGCGCCAGAACATGCGGATCGCTATCCACACGAGTTCAGCGGTGGTCAGTGCCAGCGGATCGGCATCGCCCGCGCCGTCATCCTGCGCCCGACGGTGGTCGTCTGCGACGAGCCAGTCAGTGCACTCGATGTGTCGGTGCAGGGACAGGTGATGAACCTGCTGGCGCGGCTGCGTGCGGAACTCGGACTCGCCTATGTGTTCATCAGCCACAATCTCGCGGTGGTTCGGCACCTCAGCTCCAGCGTGCTGGTGATGTACCTCGGTCGGACCATGGAGCATGCGCCGCGCGACGAGCTGTACGATCGTCCCCTGCATCCCTACACGCGGGCGTTGCTGGATGCGGTGCCGGCACCGGAGCCGGGCGGCAAGTCCCGCCGGCTTCCGGCGTCGATCGGCGGCGAGCTGCCCTCGCCGCTGAGCCCGCCGGCTGGCTGCGTGTTTGCTTCACGCTGCCCGCATGCGCAGGATCGGTGCAAGGAAGCGCGACCGGCGTTGGAAGAGGCACGACCCGGCCATCGGGTCGCCTGCCATCGCTGGCGGGAGTGGACCGGTGGCTTGGCTCCGCGACCAGACGCATGAAATACTTCCAGCGGACACCAATCAGCTCGAAGACAACGGACAACTGGCCATGAACAGACTCGACGGCAAGGTAGCGCTGGTTACCGGCGCGGGCCGACGGAATGGGCTCGGCGAGGCGATTTGCATCCGGCTCGCTGAAGCGGGAGCCAGGATTGTCGTCACCGATATCGGCCAGCCCGAGGGGCACCTTTCGTCCGGCAACATCGGCAGTGCCGGCGAAATGGCGGCCGTGGCGGATGGTATCCGCAGCGCCGGCGGTGAGGCGGTCGTGGCGCCCATGGATGTCCGCGATGAAACGCAGGTCATCGGCGCGATCGAACGGGCCGTTTCCGCCTATGGCCAGCTGGACATCCTGGTGAACAACGCCGGAATCGGTTTCCTGATGAAGCCCCTGGTGGAGATGACTGCCGACCAGTGGCGCACGGTGCTCGACGTCAACCTGACGGGCGCCTTCCTCTGCACCAAGCACGCCGCTGCCCGGATGATCCGGCAGGGTCACGGAGGCAGGATCATCAACATTGCCAGCCAGGCGGCGAAGTCCGGGCATCGACACATGGCGGCCTACACGGCGTCGAAGCATGGCATGGTCGGGCTCACCCGCAGCAGCGCAATGGAGTTCGGGCCCCACGGCATTACCGTGAACGCCGTCTGCCCGAACCATGTCACCACGAGTCTCGGCGCGGTGCAGAACGAGTATTTCGCCCGGCTCAACGGCCAGACCGTCGAAGAGTACCTGGTCGCGATGCGCGCGCGCATTCCGCTGCAGCGCGTCGGCCTGCCGGCCGACACCGCTGGCGCCGTGGCGTTCCTCTGTTCCGATGAAGCCGCCTATATTACCGGCGAGGCCATGAACGTCAGCGGCGGAGTGGAGATGCATTGATGGCAACGCGCAAGAGCAAACCCGCTGCAAAGAAGGGCGGCCGAGAACTGAAGGGGAGGGCAGACGACGCCATCAGGCTGCGTCTGCCGCGCGAGCCCAAGGGAAGCCGCGCCCAGTTCTACGACGACCCGGCGATCGACCAGCTCATGGCCATCGTCGTGGCGCTGACTGCCGAAGTATCGGTTGCCTTCGAACGCATGGACACGCTGGAACGCCTGCTGGAAAGGTCGGCGAAGCTCGACCGCGCCGCAATCGAGGCCTACGTGCCCGACGAGCAGCTCGCAGGGGAGCGCTTCCGCAAGCGCGAGGAACTCATCCAGCGCGTGTTCCAGGTGCTGAGCCAGTACGAGCGCCGCGGCTGAGAGTCAATTGCCGGCATCCAGGACTTCCAGAGTCCAGTCGATCAGCAGCTGCTGGTAGTAGTCGCGAGTCTCGGACCGGGCCGAGCGTAGCCAGGAGTCGACCTGCGCGCGATCGGGCTGCGGCTCGCAGCTGGCATAAGTGCCGCGCACGTAGTCGCGCCCCAGGGCCACACGAGCCGCGAAATGATTGCGACCGGCCGCATCGGACCAGAGCTCCAGCGCCCTGCACGGATCGGCTGGCTGGAGATTCTCGACCCCGTCCGTATACATCAGGCCCAGCACGAACTGGGCCTGTCGATGTTTCGCCGCGGCCGCAACGGCCAGGTGCTCCAGCGCCTCGGCCTTCTGGCCATCGTAGAACAGCGTTCGTCCCAGCTGGTAACGCACCCGCCAATTACTGGGCTCGGCCTTGACCGCGTCGCGACATGCCCGGATGGCCGCAGCGTTCCAGCCGCGAACCTGCTCGCTCGAAACTCCGGGCACGACCTTGTCCGGGTCCGAAGGATGGCCCGCCAGCCGGTCGCATTCGGTGATCCCGGCTGCTGCCAACCCCGGCATCACCAGCAATCCGGCCAGGAACAGGCGGCACCAGCCCGGCGCGCAGCCACGGCTTTCTTGTGGTGTTATGGCAACATGCATGGGTTAATCCCTATTTCGATGTTTACTTTGTATACAACGAATGATACCAATACGTACACGGTACGAGGGGTTACGCCTGAATGTACCCGCCCGGGATTCCAACTCAAGATCGCGAGGGGAGCAACTCGATGAATTCGTCCAGCCAGAGCCTCAAATACGCCATCGCCGCAGCACTTGCGGGTTCAATGGTCGCGCCCGTGGCGGCGAACGCACAGGCCACGAAGGCCCCGACGGCGCTCGAAGAGATCGTAGTAACGGCCCGCAAGCGCGAGGAATCGCTGCAGGAGGTGCCGATCGCGGTCACCGCGTTCTCGGCCCAGACGCTGGAAAACATCGGGTTCAAGAACCTAGAGGACATCGCGCTGCGGACTCCGGGCCTGCAGTTCAGCGAGCAGGCCAGCCAGATCGCCGGCCGCTTCAACTGCTCGATCCGCTTCCGCGGCATGAACGTAAACTCCGAACAGGCCGTCTACCAGCTCGGCGCCATGTTCGTGGACGGCATCTACGTTGCCTCCGGCTGCACCAGCATCGGCGCCGAGGACCTTGAGCGTATCGAAGTGATCAAGGGGCCGCAGGCGGTCTACTTCGGCCGCAACACCTTCGGCGGCGCGGTCAACTACGTGACCAAGGATCCTGGCAACGAGGTCAAGGTCAAGGCGACCGCGAGTTTCGCCGAGGACGACGACAACGAATACACGGCGTCCTTCTCAGCGCCGCTGATTCAGGACAAGCTGGCGTTTCGCATTTCGGGCCGTCATTACGAACGCGGCGCTACCTTTGTCAGCAACTTCGGCGACGGGCTTGGCGAGCAGCAGACGCAGAGCGTGTCAGGCAAGGTTGTGATCACCCCGACCGAGGCGCTGACCATCAAGATCCGCGGTTCCTACAGCGAGGATCGAGACGGCCCCTCGGCTGGCGGCTTCATCTCGGGCAACTTGAACGACACCTGCACCGGCACCACCGGACCAAATGGTGAAACTCGCGCACGCTACATCTGCGGCACCATTCCCGGCATCAACCAGGCCAACACCGTCAACAACGGCAGCCTGATCAGCTACAACACCTCGCTGGACGTAGCCGTGTTCCCGACCCGTCCTGACTTCCTGCGTACGCAACTGCTCGAGAACGGCGCCAATGACCCCACGATCGCTGCAGCGCTGCCGCTGCATGAGTATGGGTTGAAGCGCAACCAGGGTTATGTGGGTGCGACGCTTGACTGGGATATCGGCAATTTCGCGACGCTGTCGGCCGTCTATGGCCACAATGAAATGGATGCCATGTGGCTGCGTGACTTCGACTTCACGGATACCGAGAGCTGGTGGTCGACCGACCCGCAGAGCCTCGACGACGACACCTACGAGATTCGCCTGACCTCGAATGACGAGGGTGCCATCAACTGGGTGGTCGGCGCCTCGTACTACGAGATGGACTACACACAGAGTGGCAACGGCGGTACGGCCGTCACTGCCTTCCCGCTTGGCGGCGGAGTCTTCATCCCGTTGACCTTCGTCAACAGTCAGGTCAATAACGTCAACCAGAAGTACAGTGCTTTCTTCGGCGGCCTGACCTGGAAATTTGCTGATAGCTGGACGATTTCGGTCGAAGCTCGTTACCAGGAAGACGAGTTGCAGAAGGGCCAGATCATTGCCGCACAGGCCGGTCTTCCTGTTTCCAAGGCCAAGTGGGACGATGTGCTGCCGCGCGTGATCCTGCAGTGGCAGCCCACGCCGGACACCAACCTGTACGCCAGCTACTCGCAGGGCGTACTGCCTGGCGACATCAACGCCGAATACATCTACGGCCCAGACAACATGCGTACCGCGGAACAGATCGCCTCGGTGCAGGATCAGGCCAAGAACGGTGCCGACCCGTATCCGGACCTTGGCATTCCGACCGGCACGCCGGGCGTTCCTCAGGTAGAGGAATTCCTCGATCGTGAAAAACTGGACAGCTACGAGCTTGGCTGGAAGCAGACCTGGGCCGACGGCCGCGTGCAGACGACGATGGCCTTCTACTACATGGAGTGGGAAAACCAGAAAGGCAGATTGTCGGCGGCAGTCGTCGACTTCAACGGCAACACCGATGCACCGTTCGTGAAGGACACCGTGAACGAGCTGGGCGAGCCCTGCACCCGGGCCAACTACAATGCGAACAGCCTGTACTGCAACGACAACCTGCGCACCATCCAGCTGCAGGTTCCCGGTTCGTCCGAGCTGATGGGCCTGGAATTCGAGGGCAACTGGTTCGTGAACGAACACCTGACCCTGCAGGCCGGCGCCGAGTGGACCAGCAACGAGTACACGGATTTTACCTTCAATTTCGTGGAGCAGCTGGCCGGAACGATCCAGATGAAGGGCAACTCGAGTCCCCGCTACCCGGAGTTCAAGGGCAACCTGGGCCTGAACTACGTCGCGCCCCTGGGCGGCACCGGTTGGGACTGGTTTACCCGCTGGGACCTGATCTATTTCGGCGAGTACTACGTCGACGAGTCGAACCTGGCGAAGGCGCCTGACCAGACGCTGCTGAATGCACGGGTGGGCATCAGCAATGACAACCTGCGGGTGGAGTTCTTTGGCAACAACCTGCTGGACGAGGACGCCTATGCGGCGGCAGGCCGCTGGTCGGATTTCTCGTTGCCGGGTAACTTCAACTTCCCGGCCAACCAGGGCGTCGTGGTCACCCCGCAGCGCCCGCGGTACTTCGGCATCAAGGTCTCCTACGAATTCTGACGGCGACCTGACGACGGGCCGCGGCACTTCCGTGTCGCGGCCCGTTTTCTTTGGCGCCGGACGCCGCCCGTGAAACTGCTCTACACGCCGATCGATTGCTACGTGCACACGGTCGAGGCCGTGATCAGCTACGCTGGCCTGCGCCATCAGGTCGAGCCCGTGGCGACGAAGCCCTTCGACCAGGACACCGGCCTGCCCGCGATCAACCCGGTCGGTAAGGTGCCTACGCTGATCCTCGACGATGGTGAGTACCTGGCAGGCGGCCCCGTGATCTACGAGTACCTGGATTCACTGCACGACCGGTCACGTCTCTACCCGCGGCAGGGCCGGCACCGCTATACGGTGCTGCGGCAAGCCTGGATGGCAGACGCGTTGTTCGACCAGTTTGTGCTGCTGATCATCGAGGGCTGGTTGTACCCGGACCGGCAGCGGCAAGATCACGTGGTGCGCTGTTGGGCCAAGGTGACCGGCATTCTCGACCAGATGGAGCGCGACGCTGGCAGCTATGAGGATCCCGATATCGCCCAGTTTCGTGGCGTGGGTGCGCTGTCGTTCGTGGAACTCAAGATGCGCCAGGTAGGCGAGCAGGTAAACGGCATCGACCCGGCCTACGACTGGCGGCAGGGTCGGCCGACGCTGTCAGGCTGGTACGAAACGTTCGGCTCTGATCCGGTGTTCCAGACGCCGTTACTGCCGTGGGACTGATGCGTCTCGGGAATGACGCAGAACATCCCCTCATCAACAAGGGGACGGTCTGGTTGCCTGCAACTGATGCTTCAGTCCTGCTCCACCAGTTCGATCAACTCACCGGCGGCGCCACGGATGACGCCAGCGCGGCGACCGGAATAGGGCGCCTGCTCGATCCTGCGGAGGGGCGCAATGAATTCCGCGGTCACTGCGTCGAGATCCCTGATACCGAAGGACACCATCGACATGCCGGGCGGCAGCTCGCCCGGACGCTGTGGCCGCGCGGTGGCCTGCTCAGGGTAACCGTCGAGCTCGATGAGGAAATTCGCCGGAAACCTGACGATCCCCAACTGGAACTGCGTGTCTGCGGGAAGGCCGTAGGCCTTCGACAGCACGCTGATCGTCGACGGCGCCGGGTCGGTCGTGGGCATGCCGAGGATCTCTCCATAGAAGCGCCGCATGGCGTCCATGTCCGGTCCACCGAGCACGACGATGAACGTCCGGTCGACGAAGCTCTGCGCAGAGCCGAGGTTGAACAGCGACTTGCCTTCCGGAATCCTCGTGAGGTAGATCAGCTCCTGGGCGGGACCGAGCGCCTGCATGGCGACGATTTCCGGGTTCATCGACAGCCCGCGGGGCTCGCCAATGATCCGGAAGGGCGAGTCCTTGAGCTTCTCGTGAATGGCGTAGGTATCCTGGACCAGGATCTCGTTCGAGTTCCAGCCCCAGGTCTTCATGGCCTCGAATCCGGGCACGGCATCCTGGCGCACGACACGCAGGTAGACGGGCGCACCGCTCTCGGGCTGCATCAACAGGTAGTCATGGCCGGCGAGCGCCGGTGCATTCCACAGACCGGCGAGGTCCGCCGACAGCTGCCCGCGTTCGACTACCCGGTAGCCCAGATAGTCGCCATAAGCGCGCTCGACCGCCGACAGGTCGGGAACGGTCATGGTCACGGCAAGGATCACGGTCAGCATGGGTTGTCCTCCGGAGGGCCCCGGCAGGACCCGCTGTGCTACGTTGGCCCGGCTGCCGGGCATGCCGCATGGTAGCCGCGACACACGTCAGTCACCAAGCCTGGATTCCATGATCGACCTCTACTTCTGGCCGACGCCCAACGGACACAAGGCAAGCATCATGCTTGAGGAGACCGGCCTCGAGTACCGCGTGCACCCGGTCAACATCCTGCGCGGCGAGCAATTCAGGCCGAGCTTCCTCAAGCTCAATCCCAACAACAAGATCCCGGTCATCGTCGACCGGCAAGGTCCGGGTCGCAGGCCGTACACGGTTTTCGAATCTCACACTATCCTGCAGTACCTGGCCGAGAAGACCGGCAAGCTGCTGCCAAAGCGCCCGCGCGAGCGCTACGACGCGCTGCAATGGCTGTCGTTCCAGGTGGCAAGCGTGGGACCCATGTTCGGGCAGTGCGGGCATTTCCTCGGTTACGCACCGCACAAGATTCCCTATGCCATGGAACGCTACAGGAATGAAACCCTCAGGCTCTACGGCGTAATGGACCGTCGACTGGCAAGAAATGAGTATCTTGCAGGTCGCTACTCGATCGCAGACGTGGCGACCTTTCCCTGGATCGCGGTGCGCTGGCTACACCGGATCGACATTGACGAGTTTCCTCACGTCAGGCGCTGGTACCAGGCAATCGAACGCCGCCCGGCGGTCAAGCGCGGCATGGCCCTGCTCAAGCAGCAGGAAAAGATCGGTAGCCCCGATGCGGTTACGCGTGAGGTGTTTTTTGGCAAGACCCAGTTGCTTCAACACGTTGAACGACCGGGCAAGCCTGCGAAATGAACGAACCCGGCAACTACCCGCGGATGTTTACGCCCATCACCTTGGCGGGCCGGCAGCTGAAGAATCGTGTCACCCACGCGTCCATGACGACCAGGATGGGCCGCGATCAGCGCGTCACCGAACAGCAACTCGCCTACTACCGTAACCGCGCCCGCGGCGGATGTTCGCTGATCGTCACAGAGCCGCTCAACGCCTGGCGGATACAGCGGGCGCCGCACAAGATCCGTGTCTGCAGCGACGAGTCGCTCGATGACCTCAAACGCTGGGCCGAGGCGGTGGAGGGCGACGACTGCCGGCTACTCGGACAGATCCAGGACCCGGGCCGGGGCCGCCACGAGCGCGGCCGCAACCCCTTCGCGTGGGGCGCCTCCTCGCTGCCGGACGATCTCAGCTGGACCGTGCCACATGTCATGAGCGTGGCGGACATCCGTCAGATGACCGACGATTTCGCCGCATCCGCCGCACGACTCAAGCGGGCGGGGTTCTCGGGAATCGAGATTTCAGCCGGCCACGGTCATCTGTTCCACCAGTTCATGTCGCCCTGGTGCAACGCGCGCGAGGACGAATACGGCGGATCGCTCGAGAACCGCCTGCGCATGACGCGCGAGCTGATTGCCGCAATCCGAGCCGGGTGCGGCGCGGACTTCATCGTCGGGCTCAAGATGCCGGGCGACGACGGCGTTGCCGGCAGCATCGGACCTGAGGAAGCGGCAGTAATTGCACCGGCGTTGTGCACGCCGGGAGCGGTGGACTATGTGTGCTTTACCTGGGGTGCGCACGCCCGCTCGCTGGACATGCACATCCCCGATGCGCACTGGCCGCGAGCCCCGTTCCTGGAGGTCATCCGTGCGTTGAAGGCCACGGTGCCGGGCGTGCCGGTGATGGCGGTTGGCTACCTGAGCGATCCGGCGGAGGTGGAGGGCGTCATCGCCCGGGGCGATGCCGACCTGGTGGCGCTTGGCCGGCCGCTGGTGACCGACCCGGCCTGGCCCGTCAAGGCGGCCACGGGCCGTGAACGCGAGATCCGTCACTGTGTTGCCTGCAACAGTTGCTGGGGCAGGATCATGGAACACGCGCCATTGGCCTGCGACAACAACCCGCGCGTCGCGTCGACCGAGGAGACCGACTACTGGCCCCGACCGGCCGGAAAGCGGCGCCGCATCGTCGTGGTCGGCGCCGGAATCGCCGGCATGGAGGCCGCCTGGACTGCCGGCGCGCGGGGCCACGAAGTCACCGTCCTGGGTGCCGGCTCGGAAGTGGGCGGCAAGACCCGGCTGCATTCGCTGCTACCGGGGGGTGGCAACCTCGCCAGTATCTTCGACTACCAGTTCATCGCCGCCCGGAAGGCGAACGTGAAGCTGGAGCTTGGGCTGCGCGCCGGGCTCGCAGAGATTACGGCCCTGCAACCCGATGCGGTGGTGCTGGCTACGGGCTCCCGAATGAGCTGGCCACGGATGCTGCCGGACGCCTGGCGCGACGAGGGGCTGGTTCCCGACCTGCGTGTCCTGATGCCGGATCTGGTAGCGCTTTCCGGATCGCAGGGCGGCACTGCAGTTCTGTTCGACATGGACCACACTGAAGGTACCTATGCTTCGGCCGAGGTCCTACGCCGTCTGTTCGACCGGGTGGTCATCCTGACGCCCCGCGACCGCATTGCGGA
>JAHEAZ010000052.1 GCA_024642505.1 Gammaproteobacteria bacterium | reverse complement strand
GGCCGGGCGGGGCATCACCAGGCTGCTGGTCGCGGAGCTGTCGGTGCATCCCGAAGACAGCGGGGTCGGGCTCAACGGCTCCGGCATGATACTGGTCAACCCGCCATGGAGGATCGACGAGGAGCTCGCCGCCACGTTGCCCGCGCTGCACACGGCGCTGTCGCCCACCGGCAATGGCGGTGCGCGTGTCGAGTGGCTGGTGCCCGAATGAGCGAGTGCATGAAAAAGCCGTAACGCCCGTCATCGGACGTCACGGCTGGCATTTCGGTCCCTGTGGTCGTCAGGCCCTGGGCGCCGGGATAACGGTCAGGCTTCCTTCTTGTCGGCGCCGCACTTGCCCTCACCGCACTTACCCTCTTCACCCTTCTTGTCGGCGCCACACTTGCCCTCGCCGCACTTGCCTTCGTTGCCCTTGCCTTCGTTGCCCTTGTCGCCGCTGCTCGTATCCTCGGCCGCAAGCTGGGCGTAGCCCTGGCCGAGATCCGTGGCGCTGAAGCTACCGGCATGCGTGACGCTGGGCATCGCCATGGAGCTAACAATGGCGGCGCCGATCGCTAGCGCCATGGGCCTCTTCAGGGTCGTCTTCATCATCTTCCTCTCCTCTCTCTCCGTAGAACCCCCCTCACAGGGGTCTGTTGCCTGCTCGTCCGCGGCGGGGCTCAGGCCTCCCACTCAACCTGTTCGAGAACCTGCCGTGCGATCGCATCGATCCCGGTCACGTTGCGGCCCACCACAGCGATGCTGCCACGAGCTGCGGGCAGGACCATGGCCGAATAGCCCCCCTCCTCGATCCGGGTCGCGGCTCCGACGGAGCGGTGACCCAGCAGGAACACGGTCACCGGACCGGCTTCGGTCTGCACCACGAGGTGCGGTACCCAATGCCCCTCGAACAGACAGCGCTTGGCAAAGGTTACGGTCACGGTGCCAGCACGCAGCCTTGTGCCGCTGCGGTCCAGGACATCGGCCACCGCCTCCGGGGTCAGCGGCTGCGCCGCCATCCACGACATGGGTTCATGTGCAGCGTGACCGATGACCTCCTCGGCAAGCGTCGGCGCCGGATATGCCACCCATAGCGTCGCGGCTACTAGCACCCCCGCAACCAGGCTTGCAGCCATGGCGAGCCAGCGGCGGGACGAGCTGGGAGCGCGAAGGGCGCCGCGGTCCGGCACTTCCTCTGCAACGCGCAGGGGCCGCAGGTCGACCGACATGGCCCTGCCCAGAAGGCGGTCCATTGCTTGCATCTCGGCCTGATACCTGGCGCAGGCCGGACATTCGTCGCGGTGTGTGGCGACAGTCGCTGCGGTAGACGACGGCTCGGCGCCGACCTGGCGGCGAAACTCGAGACAGTTCATCGAATCCCCTCCCGGCTGCCACCCTCGAGCGCTGCGCGCAGCTTCTGCCGTGCACGAAACAGGCGCGTCAGCACAGCGCCCTGGGTCAGCCCCATCTGTGTCGCGATCTCGTCGGTCGTGTAGCCCATCATCACCTGCAGCACCAACGGTTCCCGATAGTCATCCTCGAGCCTGAAAAGCGCCTCTCGCATCTCAGTCACTGCCGCATCGTCTTCGCTCGCCAGCACCTCTGCCTCGGCCTCGACCAGCGCGTCCACGTTAGTGACCTCCAGCCTCTTTCGCTCCCAGGTCCTGGCATGCTCGCGTCGCACGATTGTCAGCATCCACTGTTTTGCCTTGGCCTCGTCGTCCAGCGACTCGAAGGACTTCCAGGCCCTCAACATCGCTTCCTGCACGACGTCCTCGGCAAGCGCCCGATCCCGGGCAAGCCAGAAGGCGAAGCGGACCAGATCGGGCCTCAGGGACTCGCACAGTGCCGCGAAACGCGTTTGCCGGTCCTTATCGCCTTTGTCGTCGTTCATGTATAAAGACCGGGGGTCCGTCGGGTTTATTTCGCCCTTGCCTGCACCCGGTTGGAAAACCGTGAATCGGCGGCAGGCCGGGGCCGATAATATCGGGCGGGCAGACTGTACCCCACGGCCAGAAGAACGAGGAGTCCCATGAGTCATCGTGCTGCCGGCGCCTTTCCCGGCACCCGTCCCCGCCGCATGCGACGCGACGCCTTTTCAAGGCGCCTTATGCGCGAGACGATCCTTGCGCCCGACAACCTCATTTACCCGATGTTCGTCATCGACGGAGAGAGGCGCCGGGAGCCGGTGCCATCCATGCCCGACGTCGAGCGGGTCACCCTGGACGAGCTGGTATGCGAGGGAGAACTATTGCTGGAGCTCGGCATCCCGGCAGTCGCACTGTTCCCGGTCACCGACCCGGGCAGCAAGACCGATGACGGCCGCGAGGCCTTCAACCCCGATGGCCTGGCCCAAAGGGCGGTTCGTGCCCTGAAGCACGCCGTCCCGGAACTCGGTGTCATCACCGACGTCGCGCTGGATCCCTTCACGACCCACGGGCTCGATGGCATCGTCGACACCACCGGCTATGTGCTGAACGACGTCACCGTCGAGGTGCTCGTCAAGCAGGCCTTGTCGCATGCCGAGGCCGGCGCCGACGTCGTCGCCCCTTCCGACATGATGGACGGCCGCATCGGCGCCATCCGCCGGGCCCTGGAATCGGCCGGCCACGTCAACACCCGCATCCTTGCCTATTCGGCGAAGTACGCCTCGAGCTTCTATGGCCCGTTCCGCGACGCAGTGGGCTCCGCCGGCAGCCTGGGCAAGGGCACGAAGTATGAATTCCAGATGGACCCGGCGAATTCGGACGAGGCTATCCGCGAGGTAGCGCTCGACCTCGAGGAGGGCGCCGACATGATCATGATCAAGCCCGGCATGCCATATCTCGATATCGTCCGGCGGGTGAAGGACGAGTTCGGTGCACCGACCTTCGTTTACCAGGTCAGCGGCGAGTACGCGATGTTGATGGCGGCCGCCCGTAACGGGTGGCTGGACGAGCGCGCGGTCGCACTCGAAAGTCTCCTCAGCATTCGCCGCGCCGGTGCCGACGGCATCCTGACCTACTTCGCGCGCAAGGCCGCCGGCTGGCTCCGCGAGGGCTAGGCGGGTGCCGGGCCCCGATCGCTACGTGCTGTTCGGCCATCCCGTCAGCCATAGCTGGTCGCCGTTCATCCACGGCCTGTTCGCGCGCCAACTCGGCCATGAGATCGACTACCAACTCATGGACGTCGCGCCGCCGCGATTCCGCGCGGTCGTTCTGGAGTTCTTTGCCAGCGGTGGTCGCGGCGCCAACGTCACCGTGCCACACAAGCTGGCGGCGGCCGAACTCGCCAACGACATGACCGAGCGCGCGCGCCGCGCAGAAGCGGTCAACACCCTGGCCATGAGGGAAGGCAACAGCCTGTTGGGAGACAATACGGACGGCGCCGGGCTGGTCGCGGACCTCATCGGCAATCTCGGCGTGCAGCTAAGCGGGCGCAGCCTGCTGCTACTCGGCGCCGGCGGCGCCGTGCGCGGGGTGCTGGCGCCCCTGCTGGCGGAAGGGCCTGCTCGTGTGATGATCGCCAACCGGACAGTGTCCCGCGCCAGCCAACTGGCCGGGGCCTTTGCCGACCTGGGCGCCATCACTGCCGGCAGCTTCGGCGATTCCGGGCGGAATAGCTGGGACATCGTGATCAACGCCACCTCAGCGGGCCTCAGCGGGCAGGCACCGGACCTGCCCGACGCTGCCATACATCCGGAAACCGTCTGCTACGACATGTCCTATTCGCGTACCGACACGCCTTTTCAGCGTTGGGCGGCAACGCGCGGCGTCGTTCGCACCCACCAGGGATGGGGAATGCTGGTCGAACAGGCCGCCGAGGCATACCTGCTGTGGCGCGGCGTCCGGCCCGACACCGGCGCAGTGCGCGCGGCGCTTGCCCGGCTATAGGTAGCGGTCCTTTACCGTCACGTAGTAGCCAGCGCCATAGGCCAGCTGAGCGATCTCCTTGCCGGTCAGGGCCCGGGCCCATCGTGCCGGACTTCCAACGTAGAGCGCTCGTGACTCACAGCGGGTGTCTGGTGTAACCAGTGCGCCGGCTGCAATGATCACCTCGTCCTCGATCTTCACGCCGTCCATGACGATCGCGCCCATGCCGATCAGGCAGCGGTTCCCGACGGTACAGCCATGGAGAATGGCGCGGTGACCGATGGTGACGTCGTCGCCGATGTTGAGCGCGAAGCCGCCCGGCCAGTATGGCCCGTCGTGGGTCACGTGCAGCACGCTCCCGTCCTGGACGCTGGTTCGCGCCCCGATGCTGATTACGTTGACGTCGCCGCGTATCACGGCGGTTGGCCACACCGAAGTGTCGTCGCCAAGCGTCACTTGGCCGATGACTACCGCAGCGGGATCGATGTAGACCCGCTGGCCAAGCGCCGGAAGAATGCCCTGCCAGGGCCGGATGTTGCCGCTCACCTTCACGCCTCCAGTCTCGCGCCTGGCGTCAGCGCATGGTTACAAATTCTTCGGCACTGGTCGGATGGATCGCGACCGTGTCGTCGAGGTCACGCTTGGTGGCTCCCATCTTCAGTGCCACGGCGAAGCCCTGCAGCATCTCGTCCGCACCCTCGCCGATGACGTGCAGCCCGACGATCCGCTCCTCCGGCCCAACCGTCACCAGCTTCATCTCCGCGCGACGTCGGTGCTCGGTCAGGGCGTGATACATGGGCACGAACCCGGCGCCATAGCAGCGTACTGCGTCGCCGTGTATGTCCCGCGCCTCCGCCTCGCTCAGCCCGACCGTACCGATCGGCGGATGGCTGAAGATGACGGTCGGAATCATGTCGTAATCGAGGTAGCGGCCGACTTGTCCTCCAAACAGCCGGTCGGCCAGCCGCCGGCCCGCGGCGATTGCTACCGGCGTCAGTGCCGCCTGCCCGGTGACATCACCGATGGCATACACGCCGGCCGCGCTGGTTTCCTGGAAGCGGTTGGCGATGATGAAGCCATCATCGTACTGGCGAACACCAGCCCGCGCGAGGTCCAGCCACTCGACTGCAGGCTCGCGGCCGACTGCCCATAACACGCACTCGAAGGGCCCGAGGACCCGTTCGTCCGCAGTCGACAGTTCGTGGTGATCGCCGACCAGCCGGACCGCCGTGGGCACCGCATGGTCTACGATCTCGAGCCCTTGTTCGCGCATCTGCTTCATCAGGGCAGCCGACAGCATCGCCTCGAAGCTCCTGAGCACTCGGTCATGGCGGATGACCAGCGTTACCCTGGTGCCGAGGGCGGCGAAGATGCCAGCGAGCTCGACCGCTACGTAACCGCTGCCGACGATGGCGATGGTCTGCGGCCGGCGTTCGAGCTCGAAGAAGCCGTCGGAGGTGATGCCCAGTTCCGCGCCAGAGACGCCCGGGATCACCGGGCGGCCGCCGGTCGCAACGACAACATGCGGCGCAGCCAGCACCTCTTCACCGGCGACGATCGTGTGGGCGTCAGCGAAACGCGCGGTCGCCGGCAAGTGCCTCACCTTGCGGCGTTCGAGATTGGCTGCATAGATGTCATTCAGACGCCGGATATAGGCGTCCCGTGCCAGCTTGAGCGCGCGCCAGTCGTGCCCTTCCGCGGTCACCCGGAAGCCATAGCCATACGCATCGCGCAGATGCTCCGCCAGGCTCGCCGCGTAGAACATTACCTTCTTGGGCACGCAACCAACATTGACGCAGGTACCACCGAGCGGCTTCGGCTCGATCAGCGCTACCGTGGCGCCGTGGTCCGCTGCACGCTGCGCACAGGCCAGCCCGCCGCTGCCGCCACCGATGACGATCAGGTCAAATTGCGATGGCATGTGAACTCCGTTGGTCCAGGGGGCAGGGGGACCGATGATATACTCGATACATCTGCGCGTTTATCGGCTGGGAGAGTCGGCATGGGATTCGTGGTCTTTCTGGCCGTCCTGGCCATCCTCGTCGTCTACGCCGTCGGAATCTACAACGGCCTGGTAAAGCTTCGCGAAAGCGTCAAGCAGGCCTGGTCCAACATCGACGTGCTGCTGGTGCAGCGTCACGACGAGCTGCCCAAGCTGGTCGAGACCTGCAAGCGCTACATGCAGTACGAGCAGGAGACCCTCGAGCGCGTGATGAAGGCGCGCGCCTCTGTCTTCCAGGCGGCTGGTAGCGGCGACGTCGCTGCACTCGGCGCTGCAGAGAGCACTCTCCGGGCCGGGCTGGGACGGCTGTTCGCGGTAGTGGAGAATTACCCACAATTGAAGGCGGACGAGTCCTTCCGCCACCTGCAGGCGCGCATTACACAGCTGGAGGAAAGCATCGCCGATCGGCGCGAGCTCTACAACGCCTCGGTCAACCTCAATAACGTACGAATCCAGCAGTTTCCGGACGTGGTCGTCGCCCGCATGTTCAATTTCGAGAAGGCCGCGCTGCTGGAGTTCACCGACGAGCACAAGAGCGACGTCGACATGAAGGCGCTGTTCGACTGAGGTGGACCCCTTCGAGTACTGGCTCGTCCTGGCCGCGGTCGCGGCAGCGGGTCTGTGGGGCTTCTGGCGCGGTTTCCGCTGGTGGCGCTGGGCGCGCCTGATCGAGGACACGCCTACTGCCAGGGTACGTAGTGCTGCGCAAGGCTACGCCGAGCTGATCGGCACCGCCCGGCGCATGGCCGGTGTGCCGGTCATCGCGCCGCTGTCGAAGCGGCCCTGCACCTGGTGGAGTTTCGCCATCGAGCGGCGCACCCGCGACAGTCGCGGCCGGGCCAAGTGGAAAGTGGTCAACCGGCGCGTCAGCGACAGCCTGTTCCACCTGGAGGACGACACCGGCCGCTGTATCGTAGACCCCGAAGCAGCCGAGGTATTGCCCAGGGCGACCGACACCTGGTACGGCGAGACGCCAATGCCAGTCGCCGGACCGCCCGTTCATCGCGGTTTTCGTGGCTTCGGAAACGACTACCGCTACCGTGAGTCGCGCATTCACGATGGTGACCCGCTTTATGCGATCGGCTGGTTCCGTACCGAAAGCAACGTCCTGCCGGGCGTGATCGACGAGGAAGTCGCAGCACTGCTCAGACAATGGAAGCGCGACGCCGCCACGCTGATGAAGCGTTTCGACACTGACGGCGACGGTACCCTCACCCTGCCTGAGTGGGAGCGTGCGCGTGCGGCCGCCCACGAACAGGTCATGTCCGAAAGGCGCAAACATGCCGCGGAACCGGGGATACACGTACTGGAGCGGCCCCGCGACGACCGGCCGTTCCTGCTGGCCGCAGACGACGCCGAGGCGCTGGCCCGGCGATACCGGCTGCGTGGTCTGGGTGGCCTGGCGGTTTTTCTCGGCGCCACGGTCGCGCTGACCTGGATGCTGTTCCACACAGTCATCTAATTGGGGCTGCGGCAAACATGCCGTCGGCCTACAATTCCGCCCTCACTGCCGCGGCAACGGAACGAACCATGAACAACCCCCTGCTAGCCCTCGACGGGCTACCGGAATTCGCAGCGATACGTGCCGAACATGTCGAGCCCGCCGTCACTGCCATCGTCGCGCGCCATCGTGATGCGCTGGCGGCGCTGGTCGCCCGGTCCGAGCCTACCTTCGCTTCATTGATCGAGCCTTTCGAGGACGCCAATCACGCGCTCGCGCGGGTATGGAACTCCGTCCAGCACCTCAACTCCGTGCTCAATGGTGAGGAGTTCCGGGCTGCCTACAACAAGTGCCGCGTACAGCTCGCCGACTACCACGCCCAGGTCGGCCAGAACGAAGTGCTCTACCGGGCATGCGAGCGCATTCGCGAGCGTGAAGCGGCCCTGCTGAACGAGGCGCAGCTGAAGCTGCTCGACAACCTGCTGAGGGACTTCCGTCTGGCCGGCGTCGCATTGCCGCCCGAAAAGAAGCAACGCTTCCGCGAGCTGATGCAGGAACTGGCCAGGGCGCAGTCGAAGTTTGATGAAAACGTCCTCGACGCCACACAAGCCTGGACGCGCCACCTCAAGGACGAGGCTGGACTGGCAGGAATGCCGGCCGGCGCCATCGCCCGCGCCGCAGCGGCGGCGAGCGATCGAGGTCTCGATGGCTGGCTGGTCACGCTGGACGAGCCCAATTATATCGCCGTGATGTCACACGCCCGTGACGTCGCTCTGCGGCGTGAGTTCTACGAGGCCTGGACCACGCGCGCCTCTGATCTGGGGCCTTCCGCAGGACGCTTCGACAACTCGGCGCTTATGGAGCAGATCCTCGCGCTGCGGCACGAGACTGCGGTACTGCTCGGGTTTACGTCATATGCCGAACTGTCGCTGGCGACCAAGATGGCCGTGAATCCCAGCGAAGTGCTTGGTTTCTTACGTAACCTTGCTGCGCGCTACCGGCCGGCAGCGATTGAGGAGTTCGGCGAACTGGAACGCTACGCCGGCCAGGCGCTGGAAGCCTGGGACGTGGCCTTCTATGCGGAACAGCTGCGTAGTGAGCGCCATTCCATGTCACAGGAGGCACTACGCCCCTATTTCCCGCTGCCGCGGGTGCTCGACGGCATGTTCGAGGTCGCCGGGCGACTATACGGCCTGTCGATCCAGCCACGCGAAGGCGTGTCGACCTGGCATCCGCAGGTCCGCTACTACGCCATCATGGATCGTTCGGGCCGCGAGGTTGCGGGCTTTTACCTCGATCCCTGCGCCCGCGAGGGCAAGCGCGGCGGCGCCTGGATGGACGACTGCATCAACCGCAAGGGCTACGCCGGCGCGATGATCACACCGGTTGCCCAGCTGGTGTGCAACTTCACGCCGCCGGCCGGCGACACGCCGCCGCTGCTAACCCACAGCGACGTGGTGACGCTGTTCCACGAGTTCGGCCACGGCCTGCATTTCATGCTGACGCGGGTCGACTACCCAAGCATCGCGGGCATAAGCGGTGTTCCATGGGATGCTGTCGAGCTACCGAGCCAGTTCATGGAGCAATACGCCTGGGAACCTGGGGTGCTGCCACTGATATCGGCGCACGTCGATACGGGTGAGCCGCTGCCCGCGGAGATGCTCGAGCGGCTGATCGGGTCGCGTGTATTCCACGCGGGGCTTGCCGCTGTGCGCCAGCTGGAGTTTTCGCTGTTCGACTTCCGTCTGCACTCGGAATACGAGCCGGCCCGGGGCGGCCGGGTCATGGAACTCCTGCAGGCGGTACGTCGCGAAGTGGCGGTGGTCCGCTTCCCGGACTTCAACCGCTTCGCCCACGCCTTCATGCATATTTTCTCGGGCGGGTACGCCGCCGGCTACTACAGCTACAAGTGGGCCGAGGTGCTGGCCGCGGACGCCTTCGCGGCCTTCGAGGACACCGGCGTGTTCGACGCGACGGTGGCGTTACGCTTCCTGGATTCGATCCTGTCGCGCGGTGGCAGCCGCGACGTGATGGAAGCCTTTATCGAGTTTCGCGGCCGGCGGCCTGACATCACACCGCTGCTGCGCAAGGACGGCGTCGCAGCGTGAAGATCGCGACCTGGAACGTCAACTCGCTGCGCGTAAGGCTGCCGCAGCTGAAGCAGTGGCTGGCGGAAAGCCCGGTCGACGCCATCGGCCTGCAGGAACTGAAACAGCCAGATGAGGATTTTCCCGCGGAGGAAATCGACGCACTCGGGCTGCACGCAGCGTGGTACGGGCAGAAGACCTACAACGGCGTTGCCATCCTGGCCCGCCAGCCGCTCGAGGATGTCGAGTACGGCATTCCCGGTTTCGAGGACCCGCAACGGCGCGTGATCGCGGCAACGATCGCCGGCGTGCGCCTGATCAACGTCTATGTCCCAAACGGCCAGGCGGTCGGCTCGGACAAGTATGTCTACAAGCTCGAGTGGCTGCAGCGACTGCAGGCCTACGTAGCGGACGCGTTGGCACGACACCCGCAACTCGCGATCGTAGGCGACTACAACATAGCGCCGGAAGATCGCGACGTGCACGATCCCGCCAAGTGGGAAGGATCGGTGCACGTCAGTGCTGCGGAGCGTGACGCACTTGAGGGGCTGCTGCGGGCCGGCCTTACCGATACCTTTCGCCAGTTCGAGCAACCGGACGGCGCTTACAGCTGGTGGGACTACCGCATGGGGGCCTTTCGCCGCAACCACGGACTGCGTATCGACCTCGTGCTCGCCAGCCGCGAGCTGGCAGGTCGCTGCATCGGCTGCCATGTCGACCGCAGGCCGCGGACCTGGGAACGGCCCTCGGATCACGCGCCTGTCGTGGCAACGTTTGACATAGCGTGACCCGCCACGGAATGTGAACTCGCGCAGATTCGCGCAACCCGCGTTGGCATGACCGCAACCGGCAGGCGTAGACTGCCGCAAGCGACCAGGCAGCGCGAGGCCAGGCCACACGTGACGAGTCCGCATCGCCGCAGCAACTATGACGTCACTGACACCGTGCAGGTCAGCTCGCCTGACGCCGTGCGCGATGCCGTGCTGGAGCTGTACGCGACGACCTGGCCGGGCGCGGACCTCGACACGCCCCGCCGTGCCATCGAGGATTTCACGCGATTGTTCACCGGCTCGATGCCCGGCTTCATCGGCGTTGACACCGTCTACCATGACCTGCAGCACACTCTCGACGTGGTGCTGGCCGCCGCACGCTTGTTTGCCGGCTACGAGCGGGCCGCTACGGAAGGCACGCGCCTGGGGCCCGAGCGGGCCCTGATGGGTCTGGTAACGGCGCTGTTCCACGACGCCGGATACATTCGCGAGGAAACCGAGACCAACGTGCCAAACGGCGCCGTGTTTACGCGCAGCCACGTTACCCGTAGTGCCCGGTTCATTGCCCGCTACCTGCCTACCGTGGGACTCTCCCAGTGGGTGCCGGTCGCAACACGTATCGTCCACTTCACCGGCTACGAAGTGCCATTCGACCAGATCCGCGTCCGGGACGCGCGCGACCGCCAAGTCGGTCACCTACTCGGCACCGCGGACCTCCTGGCGCAGATGTCGGATCGCTGTTACCTGGAGAAGTGCCGCGACCGGCTTTACGCGGAGTTCGTTCTCGGCGGCATTGCCATTTATCCGGGCACCGAAGGTATCAAGGTCAATTACGGCTCGGGACTCGACCTGCTCCGACAGACGCCCTACTTCGTCAACAGCGCAATCGAGGAGCGGCTTGAGGGCGCCTTCGGGCACGCCTATCGCCACGTCGAACCGCTTTTCAATGGCGCCAATCCTTACATGGACGCAATACGTCAGAACGTCGACTACCTGAAGGGCCTGATGCGGACTGGGCGCTGGCCGATGCTGCGGCGAAATCCACCGGTCTACACCATCGACCCGGATCCGATGCGCAGTGTCCGTTCACTGATGGTGCAGCAGCTCGAAGACACCTGGGGCCCCGCACCATCCCCCATCACCGCACCCAGCGGCTGACCGACCCGCACCACGAACGGCGCGCAGCCAGCGGGCCCGCCCGGATCAGCGTACCGCCGTACCCCGGCGCGCCCAGCGTGACCGCATGCGTGGCGGCGCGTCCACCGCGCGCACGTAGCGCCGGTGGATTCCCGGCAGGCGCGCGAGAATTTCGTTTTCGCCCGCGACCCCCTGGCCAAGCAGCGCCTCAGCCAGCGTTGCCAGGTCGAGTTCCCTGATCGCGCGTCGCGCGATCGGCGCGTAGCTCAGGTGCCACGGTTCCGGCCTTATGCCACCAGTGCCGGTAGCGTACGGCCGATAGAAACCAAAGCGGCGCATGTGCCGGTCAAGCCACGCGCTCAGGTTCGCGAAGACTCCCCCGGCGACGTACTCGTCATCCATCAGCCGGACCACATAGCCTGGCGACATCGCGGCGCGGTCGATGACATCGAGGTCGGTGCCCCAGTGATGGCGGCTCGCACCGGGCAACGCACTCCACTGCAGAATGGCCTCGATTCTCGCCGCCTCGCTCAAGGCAAGCGCCTCGAGCGGTCGGCCGGCGGCGTCGAGGATCGGTCGCTCACCGCGGAACTTGGCGTTCCATATCTCGCGCTGGCGGTCGAAATGTCGGAACGCGGAAGCGGCCTCGAGGTCGATGCCCGCGCGCGCGGCAGCCGCGCGCATGGCCATGAACGGCGCGACGGCATCGCGATGCAGCGCACAGCGCAGGCCCTCTGGCTGCACGACGTGCAGCCGCGTGCGGCCGGTCAGCTCGAGCGGATTCACGCGGCGTTCCCGCGCGTGCGCGCAAGCTCTTCGAAGGCGCCTTCGAAGGCCACAGTCTCCTGGGCACCCCGCAGCACAAGGCGGCGGTCGAGGATGAAGCACGGCACCCCGGTAATGCCCGCCGCGCGGATCTCCCGCTCGACTGCGTCGATGGCCGGCCAGTCTTCACGCCCCTGCAGGCGCGCGCCTACCAGCGACGGCTCGAGCCCCGCGCTGGCCGCTATCATGAGCAGCGTGTCCAAGCTGCCGATGTCCTTGCCGGATTCAAAGTAGGCACGAAACAGCGCTTCGACGACTTGGTCCTGCTGACCCGTCTCGGCGGCAATTTCCACCAGAGCGTGGGCGGCGCGCGTATTGGGGCTTATGCGGATCCGGTCAAAGCGATAGGTGATTCCTTCCTGGTCGCCCAGTCCTGCGAGGCGGGATTCGGCCTCGCGCAGGGTGTCCAGGCTGCCGAACTTGGCGCCAAGGTATTCGTCGCGCGGCATGCCCCCGGCCGGCATGGAGGGGTTGAGCTCGAACGGCAGCCAGTTGACCTTGGCCGACAGCTCCGGGTGCCGCGCCAGTGCCACCTCAAGGCGGCGCTTGCCGAGGTAGCACCACGGGCAGATCATGTCCGAGACAATGTCTATTCGCATTGGGATGATGCTACACCGAGTGGATTCGCCGAAGAAATCCATTGCATCAGCCCTTCAGCTATATTGTCGTCGGGGACCGGAGCCGGGAATCCGGCCCGGAATGGGCAGGCCCCGATGCCGTGCCGGAAAGTGGCCCGCCATTAGAACAAGGTCCGTCCAGAATCCATGAGGCTGTCCATCCGAGCACGCTCATTGTCACTCGCCGCCGCATGCGTCGGTGCGGTGGTGCTCGGTCTTGCTGCGCTGATCGTGATCGATCATGAATCGGATGCCCGCCTAGCGGCGAAGGTCGTCCAGACCGGCGGCGACGTTGAAGAACGGGAAATCCTGCAACGCCTGCACGAGTCGCGGGACGAGGAGCTGTCATGGCGCCTTGGTCTGCTGGCTGTCGGCGGGGGCCTCCTGATGGCGCTCGCGTTGGCCTTTGCATGGCGCGTGACCCGACGCCTCGAGGCACCCCTCGAACTTCTGCGCGATGCGGCGTGGGCGATGGCGACCGGGAAGTCCTCGCCGCTTGAGCTGCCGAAGGAAGGGCACACCCGCGAGGTGGCGCTCGCATTGGCAGGGGTCGGTGCACGGCTGGCAACCAGCGAGGCGGCGGCCCGTTGGCTCGACGTCGTATTGGACAGCATGGCGGACGCGGTATTCGTGACGGCGACCGATGGGTCTATCCGGCGTGTAAACGCCGCGGCCGCGCAGTTGACGGGCTGGACTCCGGACGAGCTCTGCGAGTTAAACCTGCGCTCCCTCATTGCCGAGCAGGACCGGGCCGCGTTCGACATCGAGACCGCGTCAACCGGCATGCGCGAACTCACTATGTCAACGAGTGCCGGCCAGATAATTCCTGTGTCGCTGTCCGGATCCCGCATGGCCGGCGACGACGCACATTCCTACGGCTGCGTCTTCGTCATCCACGACATCACCAGCCGTAAGCGGGCCGAGCGTCGCATCCGCTACCTCGCCCGTTACGACGCGTTGACCAAGGTTCCGAACCGGATGCAGTTCCAGCACTCGCTGCAACAGGCCATTGCCAGAGCGCGCCGCGCGGGCCGTGGGGTGGCGCTGCTCTATCTCGACCTCGACCATTTCAAGGAAATCAACGACACCTTTGGCCATGCGGCCGGCGACCGGGCACTGGAGATCCTGAGCGAGCGGCTGATTGCGGAGATTCCCAAGGAAACCATGCTTGGCCGCCTCGCCGGCGATGAGTTTGGCCTGTTCGTGGAGAACCTGCCGCGGGGCGAGGACACTCGCGCCACCTTGACGGTGCTGGCCCGCGAACTGCTGGAGCACCTGGGCCGGCCGTTCCACGTCGGCAGCCAGGAACTGTTCATTACGGCCAGCATCGGCATTGCGCTGTGTCCGCAGGATGCCGACAACGTCGTAGACCTGATTCGCGACGCTGATGCGGCGATGTACCACTCCAAGCAGAACGGCGGCAGCAGCTGTTCCTTCTACACGCCGGAGATGAGTGCGATTGCGGTGGAGCGACTGATGCTGAAGAGCAAGCTTCGCCGGGCCATCGAACGCGACGAGCTGATCATGCTCTACCAGCCGAAAGTCGACCTTATCGAGGGCCGCGTCGTAGGCGCAGAAGCGTTACTCCGCTGGCGCCTCCCCGGGCATGGCGACATCCCGCCTGCCCAGTTCATTCCGCTGGCGGAGGAATCGAACCTCATTCACGAAGTTGGTGAATGGGTGCTGAAGCGCGTGTGCTACGACTATCGGCGCTGGCAGGACCACGTGCCGCAGCCCGGTCGCGTGTCGATCAACCTGTCGCTGAAGCAGTTGCGGCAAGCCGAGTTCATCCCGCGCTGCCGCTCGGTATTCGATGACCTTGGCGTGTCGCCGGTCAACTTCGAGCTGGAGATCACCGAGACGACGCTGATGACCGATGCACGCCGAATGTTGGGGCTGCTGGACGAGCTGCGAGCGATGGGCGTGCACCTGTCCATCGACGACTTCGGAACGGGCTACTCGTCGCTCGCGGCCCTGCAGCAGTTTCCGGTCGGCACGCTGAAGATCGACCAGACCTTCGTCCAGCATGCGGCAGATTCTCGCGACGACGCCACGTTGGTGCGAACCATCGTCGAGATGGGTCGCAACATGGAGCTCGAAGTCGTGGCCGAGGGTATCGAGACGAGCCGGCAGCTGGCCTTCCTTCGGGAGCTCGGCTGCCATCTTGGGCAGGGGAGGCTGTTCGGCGAGCCGATGGCGGCCGATTCCCTGCTGGAGCTGCTGCTTGACCAGGCACGCGGCAAACGGCGTTTCGCCGGTCTGTTTGGCTGACCGGATTGCCCGGCAGCGATATTCCAGCCGGCACCGTGAATTTTGAAGGGGCGGGGTGTAGGGGTAGCCCCGGCCAACCAGGACGTGCCCGGATCAAGCCCGTCGGACCCGCACACAAATGCTTGGCGCGTCCCTGCCAACAGACGCGCAGGCAAAAAAGTTGGCGGGCTGTTGGACAGCCCGCCGGAGGGGGGGTCACTCATCGGGCAGAGGCCCGACAAAGCAATCGTACAGCTTTTGTACACCTCGTGCAAGGACCTGTATATCTATTGTCCAGGATAGAGAGGTACACTTGCGTCAGGGGAGCAACGGAGGAGACGTCCGCCATGTATTCGATCAAGGCCGTTTCACAAGCCACCGGAGTGAGCATCGAGACGCTACGGGCCTGGGAGCGGAGATACCGGATCGTCGAGCCCGCGCGCGAGGCGAACGGCCGCCGCTCTTACCAGCCCGATGACGTGATTCGGCTACGAAAGCTCCACGAGGCGACCCAGCGGGGCCACCCTATCAGCCGGCTGGCCCGGCTCGACGTGGCCGAACTCGACGGGATTCTCGAGAGCACACGCTCCGGCCATGCGGCGATGTCACCGGCGCAGAGCCTGGGAGCCCAGATGCTGGCGGCTGCGGAGGATTACCGGCCCGAGGAATGCGACCGGCTACTGGCGATGGCGCTCGCGCTGCTGCCGGTCTCCCGGGTCGTTTCCGAGGTTCTCTCGCCGGTCCTGATCGAGGTCGGCGAACGGTGGCATCGTGGCCAACTGTCGATCGCCCAGGAACGGATGATCAGTTCTGCCGTGCGCAGGCAACTGTCGAGCGTGCTCGATACCTACAGCCGCATCGCGACCGGCCCGATCATGGTGCTGACCACGCCGCCCGGCCAGCGCCACGAACTGGGCATCCTGATGTGCGCGCTGCTGGCGGCGGCGCGCAACATGCGCTGTCATTACCTTGGCGCAGACCTGCCCGTCGACGAGATTGCGACCTATGCAACGCGAGTCCAGGCCGATGTCGTTGCGTTGTCCGTCATGGTGGTCGACCAGCACGTCCCGGTACTCGACGAGATTGACCGGCTGGCCAGCCTCCTGCCCGCCCGCATCGAACTCTGGGGCGGCGGCGCGGCACTCAGGGGCGTGCACCCGGATCGCGTACCCCCCCGTTTGAAGCTGCTGCGGGACCTCGGTGAGTTCGAGGCCGAGATAACCCTGTTGGCCGCGCGCAGGACGCACTGACAAGAAACCGGGCTGGCGCGTATGCTCACCGCATGCGTGCGATGGTCCTCGAAGGCCGGGATTCCCCGCTCGTGCTTCGCGAGCGCGCGTCGCCCCAGCCCGGCCCCGGCCAGTTGCTGCTAAAGGTGCGGGCCTGCGCGGTGTGCCGCACCGACCTGCACCTCCTTGACGGCGACCTGCCGGGCATCCGATACCCCATCGTGCCCGGACACGAGATTGTCGGTGAGGTCGCCGCCTGCGGGACCGGGGTTGCGTCGACATTGGGCACTCGGCTTGGCGTTCCGTGGCTCGGCTGGACCTGCAGCCAGTGCCGCTACTGCCTGGCCGGACAGGAGAACCTGTGCGACCAGGCGCGCTTCACCGGCTACCAGCTCGACGGCGGGTATGCCGACTTTGTTCTTGCCGACGCGCGCTACTGCCTGCCCATCCCGGAGTCCATCGACGACGTTCACGCGGCACCGCTCTTATGCGCCGGCCTCATCGGATTCCGTGCGCTCAGGATGTGCGGCGATGCCAGGCGGCTGGGCCTGTACGGCTTCGGTGCGGCGGCACACCTCGTGGCCCAGGTTGCGATTTCGCAGGGACGCGAATGCCATGCATTTGTCCGGCCCGGCGATGCCGCCGGAATCGCCTTTGCCCGCCAACTTGGCTGCACCTGGGCGGGCGGCAGCGACCAGATGCCTACCACGCCTATGGACGCTGCCATCATCTTCGCGCCGGTCGGCTCGCTCGTACCGACCGCGCTGGCCGCCGTGCGCAAGGGCGGCACCGTCGTCTGCGGTGGTATCCACATGAGCGACATTCCGTCATTTCCCTACACCCTGCTGTGGGGCGAGCGCTCGCTGCGGTCGGTCGCGAACCTGACACGCGCTGACGGCATCGAGTTCATGCAGCTGGCCGGCAACATCCCGCTGCGCCCGACCATCGAGACATTCCCACTCGAGAACGCGAACCTGGCGCTCGAGCGCCTGCGCCGCGGTGGGCTCACCGGCGCGGCCGTGCTGGTGACCTAGCGACGATCGTCTTCAGGAAGGCGGGTGCCAGACGGCCGGCGCGCGGCGAGGGCGGGGTTCCGCAGCGAGCGACTGGCAGTTTTCGGAGCGAAAGGGGGAACTCCCCGCCCGCAGCCAGCGCCAGACCCTGACCATTGCCAATGCGTCATCAGCAACGCGGGCGCTGGTCAGGCCGGTCCGCCCTGCGCTCGTTCGGAAAGGCAGAAACTCACTCGCTCCGGTGGCCGGCCCTGCCGCGCCCGCGCCCGCGCCCGCGCCTATCGTCACGCTGCCGACAACCCGCAAGCACGGGAAGCCGGGGCTCCCCAGCGAGCGACTGGCGGTTTCCGGAACGAAAGGAGGATCCCCGCCCGCAGCCAGCGGCA
>JAHEAZ010000122.1 GCA_024642505.1 Gammaproteobacteria bacterium | reverse complement strand
TCCACGGCATCATCAACGTCCTGAACCCCGGGCCGGCCGATCTGCCACCGATCGGCCTTGCACTGGAGATCGGCGCCAACGACTACCTGCGTGGGAAGCTGGCCCTGTCCGGCCCGTTAGGGTCGTCCGCTGCCGGGCTTGCCATGCACGTAACCCACGACGGCGGCTGGCGCGACCACTCCGGCTTCGACGAACAGAAACTCTCGGCAAGCCTGGTCCGGAGCGTCGGCGCAGGCGAACTGACCCTGAGGCTCAACGCCACGAACCTCGACCAGAACACCGCCGGATTCATCGTCGGTGAGGATGCCTACCGGGACCGGGCCACGGCGCGATCCAACCCGAACCCGGAGGCCTATCGCAAAGCGCACAGCCTGCGGGCTTCGGCTCACTACCTGCAGCCGCTCGACTCGGACGACCGCCTCGACCTGCGCATGGTCCTGCGCAGCTCACGCATGGAGTTCCTGCAGCACTTCCTGCTCGGCCAGCCGCTGGAAGAAAACGGCCAGGAAAGTGTCGAGTTCCTGGTCTCGCGCTCGCTGGGCCTGGGAGACGAGTCCCGGCTGATTCTTGGATTCGACGCCGAACTGGCCTCCGGATCCCTTCTGCAGGAGCAGGATGGACCCACGGTCGATGGACCACCGGCTGCGAACGCTGCCAGGCCCGCAGGCAAGCACTACGACTACGCCGTCGACTCGACCCTGCTTGCACCTTACCTGCAATGGGAGCAGTCACTGGCCGAGCGCCTGACGATCACGACGGGATTACGATTCGAGTGGCTCGAGTACGACTACGACAACCGGATGCTTAATGGCAATACCGACGAGAACGGTGTGCCCTGCCCCGGCGCCGGCTGCCTGTATACGCGTCCGGCGGATCGAAGCGATCGTTTCAGCAACTGGGGGCCGCGACTGGGGCTCAACTGGCGACTCTCCCAATCGACCGCGATCTGGACCATGGCCTCGCGCGGCTTTCGCCCACCGGAGGCGACCGAGCTCTATCGACTGCAGCGCGGCCAGCAGGTGGCCGACCTCGGCTCCGAGAAAATCGACGGCATCGAGGCAGGCTTCCGGCACCTCGGCGATACGGTCTCGCTCGAGCTGGCCGCGTTCTGGATGGACAAGGACAACATCATCCTGCGCGATTCCCTGGGATACAACGTCAGCGACGGTCGCACCCGCCACCGCGGTGTCGAGTATGACCTCGGATGGACGATCGGCAGCGGCTGGAGACTCACAGGATCGGGCACCTGGGCGCTGCACACTTACGAGTTCACCGGCGGAATCGAGCAAGGTGAACAGGTTACCCGCGGTAACGACGTGGACACCGCGCCGCGTCAGCTGCACTCGCTGCGGCTGGCCTACGACCGTGGCCGCCTCGAGACGGAGCTGGAGTGGCAGCATGTCGGCCCCTACTGGGCCAATGCCGCGAACACCGCGCGCTATCCGGGTCATGACCTGGTCAACCTGAGAGTCGCGTTCCGCGCCAGCGCCGCCCTGGCGACCGCCCTGCGGATCACCAACTTGGCCGACACGGCCTATGCCGACCGTGCAGACTATGCCTTTGGCAATTACCGCTATTTTCCAGGTCGCGGCCGGGCCGCGTTTTTCGAGCTGAGCTGGCGGCGCGAATGAGCCAACCCGTTCAACAGGACCATCCCAGGAATCACCGATGCATACCACCGCATACCTGATCACGGCGCTCGTCGGCGCGGCACTCGCCCTGCAGGTCGGGCTGAACTCGATCGTCCGCGTGCACGTCGGCAGTGCGGCCGGGGCGGCGCTGATCAACTTCCTGGTGGGCACGGTGGCGCTGGCCGCGGCGCTGCTGGTGACCCGCGCGCCGGTGCCGACGACCGGCCAGCTGGCGGGTATACCCTGGTGGGCGTGGTTTGCCGGGCTTGCCGGCGCGACCTATGTCGCCAGTTCAGCCGTCATCGGACCGATGATCGGCGGCGCGGCCTTCATCGCCCTGATCGTGGCCGGGCAGATGATCGGGGCCATGACCCTCGATCATTTCGGCGCACTGGGTTTCCCGGTGCGGCCAGTGGATGGCATGCGCCTTGCCGGCGCCGCACTGGTCGTGCTCGGCGTGGTGCTGCTGTCGCGGGAGTGAATTGGGCAGGCCGGCGGGCCTGCCCAATATCGCCGGGATAATATCAGAATGCGACGTTGTAGAAGATCTGCGGTCCCTCGTAGGTCCAGTTCATCTTGCCTGTGAAGCTCGTCTTCTTGACCTTCGCATCGACTTTGAAGGAGTCGTAGCCGATGCCAATGCCGATCGACTTCTTCGGCTGCCACATGATGTTTGCACGATAGTTCAGGATACTGCCATCGTATTCGTCAATCGACAGCGCAAACCACTGCGCCTGGGCGTCAAGGTAGAAGGACCTACCTAGCCTCCACATGGCGCGCCCGCCGAATACCGGTAGCGGTACGTCAACCGAGGCCTTGCCGCCCAGCGTACCGCCAACGCCCCCGCCAGGCGTCTGGACATCGGCCAGGAGCTTCGCCTCGAAGGTCGTGTAGTGCAGGCCGGCCGTCAGGCAAAGCTCGAGGTCGTCCCGTGTTCGGAACGCATATTCGTAGGCCGCCTCGATAATGCTGAAGGCCAATGTGCCCTTGGCGGACGAGCCCGCAAGAATCAGGTCATCACCCCACTCGATGTCCTGCTGCAGGGTAGTCGTCTTCGCTCGATTGTAATCGGTGTACATAAACCGCATATGGTGCCTGGGGGAAAAACGCCAGACACCGTCCAACCGGAAGCGGGATTTCTCGCTGTCGCCGAAACTGTTGCCCCAATCGATATCCGTACCAATGGAACCGGCCTCGCCATCCACACGAATCTTGAGTTTTGAGTTGTTCAGGAAGGTGCCCAGGGAGATCTGGGCCTTCTGGTCGATGAGGTTGAAGTCGTCGGCCGAGGCGCCCGGTGCGGCCGTAGCCAGCAGCACACTGGCGGCTGCTAACAGGCTAACCCCGATCAATTTGTTGAAGAGAGCCTTATTTGTTCTCATATCCCTATCTCCACGTGCGCACAATATCGACCCAAGCTGAATCATACACTTCTGCCAGCATCCCACGTTCTCGCGCTTCCAACCTCAGGCCACCCGACGCCTTGGCCGGGCCCGCGCAACGACCCGCACTCCCCGTCCCAGCGGTAGTTGCTGGGTAATACAGTGGATGTTCCCTCCACCGAGCAGGATTTCCCGCGCGGGCACCCCGACGACCTCGCGACGAGGGAACAGACGCCTCAGGATCCTCATGGCCCGGGCGTCGGTGCGTGGATCCAGCAGCGGCATCACGACGCGGCGGTTGGCGAGATAGAAATTCACGTAGGAACCGGCCATGCGATCGCCGGCCATGCGCGGGCGGCTTCCCTCGCGCAGCTCGACGCCCGAGGCCTCTTCCGCAGTCATGACCAGCGGGCCGGGCTGCGGCAACTTGTGGATCTTCAGCCGCCGGCCGCGGGCATCCCTCGCAGCCGACAGGCGTTCGAACGCGTCACGGCTGATCTCGTACTGCGGATCGTCGCGCTCGGTCGTCCAGGTCAGCGCGACTTCGCCCGGGCGAACGAAGCAGCAGAGGTTGTCCACGTGCCCGTCCGTCTCGTCGTTGTAGACGCCACGGCCGAGCCAGATGACGGTGTCTATGCCAAGGTAATCCTTGAGGCCCTTCTCGATGTCCTCGCGCGCAAGGCCGGGATTGCGGTTGGGATTGAGCAGGCACTCTTCCGTGGTGATCACGGTGCCCTGCCCGTCCACATGGATCGCCCCGCCTTCCAGCACGAACGGCGCCCGGTAGCGGTCGACGCGCTCGATCTCGAGTACCTTGGAGGCGACGAGATCGTCCTTGTCCCACGGGAAGTACAGGCCACCTTCCAGGCCGCCCCAGGCATTGAATATCCAATCCACGCCCCGCACACGGCCACGACCGTCGACCACGAAAGTCGGCCCGGTATCGCGCGCCCAGGCATCATTGGTGCTGACCTCCACGACGCGAACCCCCTCAGGCAGCATCTGCCGCGCATTTTCCCACTGCACGGCAGAAGCCCCGACCGTGACCGGCTCCGCCGCTGCGATGCCGGTGGCCACCGCAGCGAATGCCTCCTGCGCGGGCTTGGCCCCCAGCCGCCAGTTGTCGGGGCGCTCCGGCCACAGCATCCAGGTCCCGGCATGCGGCTCGAACTCGCCCGGCATGCGGAAACCGTCGCGGCGCGGCGTGCTCTTCAGGGTACGTGGCATGGCGTCCTCCTGCGCCGATTGTATGCAAATACGGCGCAGCGCGGTCGAGGGAGGGCCGGTTCCCGTAGCGAGCGAGTTTGGCTTGCGGAGCGAAGCGGAGCCGAGCGAGCGCAGCGGTTACCGGCCAACCGATGGCCGCGCTGGGTGCCCTGTACATGCTGGGGCAGGCGCGGGCGCCTGTCGAGGTGGTTCGCCCACGCTCGCCCGGAATGGCAAAAACTCGCTCGCTTTGGGGACCACCCCTCCACGTCCGCGCCTGGGGTACCGCCTTCTGGGCGCGCTCGCCTGTCGCCTTTCGCAGCGAAGGGCGTATCGCCTTCCCGCAGCCAGCGGGCCGGCACATCAGGCGATCACGCCGCTCAGGTCAGTGCCAGCGAGGCGGCAGCCAGAAGT